>NZ_JAMYPA010000012.1:0-177911 GCF_040320105.1 Mesorhizobium sp. M0778
GCTCGACACGCTCTGAAATAATGCGGAGGAATGTGGCCAGAAACCCCGGGCTTCAGCCAATCTGGTCACGTTCCTTCGCATTATGGGCTGCTGCGGATAACTGGAGGTGCTGCGCGAGGATAACCGTGCGATCGTTCGCGCCGCCTCTCTGGCAAGCAGGGCTGCGGATTATCTCTTGGGTTTTTTGCCGGACAAAGTGGCCGCTGACGACGATCGGCGGGAGGCAGCGTAATGGCCGCCCGCTTCCAGTTCGGCGTCTTCCTGCGGATGCGTTCATGACCGAAGTCTGCCTCGATGCCGGACCCCGCTGCGGCGAAGTCGTTGCAGAGCGCCAGGACCGACCTGCTGCTCCGCGACAAGTGTCGCGTGGCTGCCGAGCACATCAGAGGGCGAGGAGTGACGGAATTCTCATGACGGGTTTGGAGGTCGAGAGAGAGGCTCTCGGCCGCCCGTCGCGGAGTACATCCCGATGGCTACTGCCGTTCAGAAGATCACCCTGTCGTCCTCGCGCGACATTCCGTTCAACAAGCTGGTGCTCTCCCAGTCCAATGTCCGGCGCGTCAAGGTCGGCATCTCGATCGAGGATCTTGCGGCCTCGATCGCCCGCCGCGGCTTGATCCAGAGCCTCAGCGTCTTGCCCGTCGTCGACAGCGACGGTAACGAGACTGGCATGTTTGAGGTGCCTGCCGGAGGCCGGCGCTTCCGCGCGCTTGAGCTGCTGGTGAAGCAAAAGCGCCTCGCCAAGACCGCCCTCGTGCCCTGTGTCGTGCGCGCCCGTCACAGCGCGATCGTTGCCGAGGAGGTGTCGCTCGCCGAGAACATTGAGCGAGCGCCGCTGCACCCGCTCGATCAGTTTCGCGCCTTCCAGGACATGCGCCAAAAAGGCATGAGCGAGGAGGAGATTGCCGCAGCCTTCTTCGTGCCGGTCAACGTTGTTAAGCAACGGCTTAGGCTGGCTTCTGTCTCCCCAGTGCTGCTCGATGTGTATGCCGATGACGGGATGACGCTGGAGCAACTCATGGCTTTCACGGTCTCTGAAGACCGCGCTCGCCAGGAGCAGATCTGGGAGGCAATCAGGGATGCCTGGTCGAAAGAGCCCTATCAAATCCGGCGCATGCTGACCGAAACGACGGTGCGCGCCTCCGACAAGCGCGCCGTCTTCGTGGGGACCGACGCCTATGAGGCCGCGGGTGGTATCGTCATGCACGACCTGTTCCAGTCGGATGACGGCGGCTGGCTGCAGGATGCAGCGCTGCTGGACCGCCTGGTCACAGAGAAGCTCAAGGCGGTTGCCCAGGAAGTTGCAGCCGAGGGTTGGAAGTGGGTCGAGGTCGCCATCAGCTTCCCCTACGACGCAACGCGTGGGCTGTATCATCTGCAGAGTGATCCGCTCGATCTCTCTGCCGAGGAGCAGGCTACCATCGATGCCCTCAACGCCGAGCATGCCAAGCTTGAAACCGAATATGAGGGTGCTGACGAGCTGCCCGAAGACGTCGATCAGCGACTCGGTGAAATCGAGACCGCGCTCGCCAATTTCGACAAGCGCCCAAGGCAATTCGATCCGGCCGACATCGCCGTCGCCGGCGCGTTCGTCAGCATCGACACTGACGGCTCACTCTCGGTCGACCGCGGCTTTCTCCGGCCTGAGGACGTGCCGCTGATGTCATTTGACGGCGCGAATGAATCGAAAAGGGACGGCAGGTCCGGAGCTGCCGACAGCTCGTCGGTGCACCGTGCCGTTGTCACCATTGGCGGCCAGGCTGTCGAGTGCGAGGAAGACGAGGACGATGCGGTCAAGCCCCTGCCGGACCGACTGATGACAGAGTTGACCGCACACCGGACACTGGCGTTGCGCGATGCGGTTGCCGGCAACCCTCACGTCGCCATGACAGCGCTCTTGCACAAGCTGGTCACTGACACGTTCCAGCACCGCACCACGAACGGGTGCCTGGAGGCCTCGATCCGTCACGTCTTCTTCCCTCTGCAGGCAGGTGACCTGAAGGACAGCCCCTCGGCGAAATCGGTGGCCGAACGCCATGAGGGCTGGAAATCGGACCTGCCGACCGAGGACGATGCACTTTGGGACTGGATCGCCTCACTTGATGAGACCAGCCGCGCGGCGTTGCTCGCCCATTGCGTCAGCTACGGCGTGAACGCGCTCCACGAGAAAGGCGACCGCTATGGCGGCGCTGTCTCGGCACACGGCGTTCGGCAGCGGATCGCGCAAGCTGATCGACTGGCACGCGCGGTCGGTCTCGATATGGTTGACGCCGGCTGGACACCGACAGTCGAAAACTATCTCGGCCGCATCACCAAGTCCCGCATTCTCGAGGCGGTGCGAGAGGCGAAGGGCGAACAGGCCGCGCAGCTAATCGAGCATCTGAAAAAGGGAGATATGGCGAAGGAAGCCGAGCGCTTGCTGACCGATAGTGGCTGGCTGCCCGAGCCGCTGCGCCTGGTCGACCTCGACGGCAGCGCTGGCGCTGATAACGGCGCCGGCACCGACGGCTATGGGGAAGAGCTGCCCGAATTCCTCTCAGACGACGATGCGCAGATTGAAGACAGCGAACCGCACATGGCCGCTGAATAGATCGCCTCGCGCGGAGCGGGTTCGGCCCGCTCCGCGCCCTTTCCTACCGCTGCCGGACGCTCACTTTCTCAGACACGGGCAAAGCTAATTGGCCGCTTCAGCCGCGTCCTTCTCGCTCGGCGGCTGCTGCCCCGCCGTCCCCACTGCGTGCCAAGATATCGCCCCGGGCTGCCAACCGCGTTGCCGCTGTCGTCGTTGGGCTGACGGCGGGTAGCGGCGCAGCGCCTGGATCGAAGAAGGATCGTTATCGGCAGGACCGCAGTCCAGAGGGGAGAGGCCGGCCAGGGCGGATTTGAGCCGGATTGGTCGAGAGAGAGGGCCGCCCGGTTCATTCCCGTTCCGCTCTCCTCGAGGTTTTCTCCATGTTTGATGTTTCTTCGAAGACTGCCGCTCCGGCAGTGCCGCTTCCGCTTGTCTCATCCCCGGCTGTCGAACCAGCTGCCGCCATCCACAGCGCGGCGCAGTTTCTTCTGCCCCATCTCGAACGCGGTCAGCGCGTCGACGTCTCGAGCCTTCGCTCGGCCATGGAAGCTGCCTTCGGTGCCTCCGATGCGTCCGGCGCATGGGACTGGAAATCAGCCTATGACGCTTGCGAAGTCGCGACGGTGCTGTTCCTGCGCAAATACGGAAAGTCGCTTTTCCGCAAAGCCGGTTCTGCGGCCGCCGCACTTCCGATGCTGGGCAAGATCGCCGGCCTGTTCCCAACTCACACGCGCCGCTCCGAAGAGACCGAAGCGCTTCAGCAGTTCAGCACCCCCATTCCGCTCGGTCTGGCGGCCGTTACTGCCGCGGCAATCACCCCTGCCGACCGCGTGCTTGAGCCCTCCGCCGGCACCGGGTTACTTGCTATTCTGGCCGAGATCAGCGGCAGCACGTTGCTGCTCAACGAACTGGCCGAGGCCCGCGCCGGGCTTCTCTCATTGCTCTTTCCGGCCATCCCCGTCACTCGCTTCAACGCAGCGCAGATCGATGATTATCTCGATCCCGGCATTGCACCAAGCGTCGTGCTGATGAACCCGCCGTTCTCGGTGCTTGCTAACGTCAGCGGCCGCGTGTCCGACGCTGCCTATCGTCACGTCGCCTCTGCGCTGGCCCGGCTCGCCGAGGGCGGGCGGCTTGTCGCAATCACTGGCGCAAATTTTTCCCCAGAGCTGCCCATCTGGCGCGAGTCCTTCGTCAGGCTCCAGGAGCGCGGTCGCGTCGTGTTCACCGCCGCGATCGACGGCGCCGTCTACGCCAGGCATGGCACCACCGTCGAGACCCGGCTGACCGTCATCGACAAACTGCCGGCCGACAAACGAGGCACCCTTCCAGCATCGGCCGGCATGGCGCCCGATGTCGCCACACTGATCGCCTGGATTGACAAGCATGTTCCCGCGCGACTGCCGGTCAGCGCTTCGGCTTTCGTGCCCGCCGTCAAGGCGACGGGGCCCACCGCGCGCGGCGTGCGCGGCTATCTCGCCAGATCCGCCGGTCCCACTCCGGTGCGCAGCCTTGCCGAGCCGGAAGGCACCGCGCTTGCTTACGAGACATTGGACTGGACGCCTGCCGAAAGTAGGCGCATCACCGATGGCATCTATGAGGAGTACGGGTTGCAGGCGATCCGCATTCCGGGCGCCCATCCGCATCCGACCAAGCTGGTCCAATCGGCGGCAATGGCATCCGTTGCCCCGCCGAAGCCGAGCTACCGGCCGATTCTTCCTGCCAAGGTTGTCAGCGACGGCCTCTTGTCCGACGCGCAGCTAGAAACAGTCATCTATGCCGGCGAGGCCCATTCGGAGTTCCTCACCGGTTCCTGGACGGTGGACGACACCTTCGACCTTGTCTCTGCCGCGCGCGACGATGCCGCGCACGCCGTGCGATTCCGCCGGGGCTTCATGCTCGGCGACGGGACGGGCGCCGGCAAGGGCCGCCAGTCAGCAGGCATCATCCTGGACAGTTGGATGCAGGGCCGCCGCAAGGCGATGTGGATCTCCAAATCCGACAAGCTGATCGAAGACGCCCAGCGCGACTGGTCTGCTCTCGGCATGGAGCGCCTGCTGGTCACGCCGCTGTTGCGGTTCCCGCGGGGCAAGGCCATCCGCCTCGATCAAGGGGTCCTATTCACCACCTACGCCACGCTGCGCTCCGACGAACGCGGTGAGAAGATCTCGCGCGTGCGGCAGATCGTCGAATGGTTGGGCACCGACTTCGACGGAGTGATCATTTTCGACGAGAGCCACGCTATGCAGAACGCGGCAGGCGGGAAGGGAGAACGCGGCGACGTCGCCGCCTCACAGCAGGGACGCGCCGGGCTCCGCCTCCAAAACGCCCTGCCGAACGCCCGCGTCGTCTATGTCTCGGCGACGGGAGCAACCACCGTCCACAACCTCGCCTACGCGCAGCGTTTGGGCCTGTGGGGTGGCGACGATTTGCCCTTTGCGACCAGGGCCGAATTTGTCGAGACGATCGAGGCTGGCGGCGTTGCCGCCATGGAAGTGCTGGCCCGAGACCTCCGCGCAATCGGTCTCTATACGGCCCGATCGCTCTCGTACGATGGTGTCGAATACGAGCTGGTCGAGCACCAGCTTACCTCCGAGCAGACCCGCATCTACGACGCCTATGCCGGAGCGTTTAGCGTCATTCATAACAATCTCGACGCCGCGATGCGGGCCGCCAACGTCACAGGCGAGACCGGGACACTGAACCGTCAGGCAAAGTCGGCTGCACGTTCGGCTTTCGAGAGCACGAAACAGCGCTTTTTCGGCCATTTGCTCACCGGCATGAAGACGCCGACCCTGATACGCTCGATCGAGCGCGATCTCCATCAAGGCCATGCCGCCGTCATCCAGATCGTCTCGACCGGCGAGGCGCTGATGGAACGGCGCCTCGCGGAAATTCCAACCGAGGAATGGAACGACGTTCGCGTCGACATCACGCCGCGCGAATATGTCCTCTCGTATCTGCAGCATTCCTTCCCCGTGCAACTCTACGAGCCGTTCACCGACAGCGAAGGCAATTTGTCGTCACGTCCGGTCTATCGTGACGGCCAGCCCGTCGAGAGCCGCGAAGCGGTCGCCCGCCGCGATCACCTCATCGAGCAACTCGCTTCACTCGCCCCCGTCCCGGGGGCACTCGATCAGATCGTACAGCGCTTCGGCACCGACCTCGTAGCGGAAGTGACAGGCCGGTCGCGCCGCATCGTGCGCAAGACCAGCACTCGAGGCATCGATCGCCTTGTCGTCGAAAACCGCGCCGGATCGGCCAATCTCGCCGAGGCACAGGCATTCATGGATGACTGCAAGCGCATATTGGTGTTTTCCGACGCCGGTGGCACTGGCCGCAGCTATCACGCTGATCTCACTGCGAAGAACCGCCGCCTTCGAGTTCACTATCTGCTCGAGCCGGGCTGGAGGGCCGATGCCGCCATCCAGGGCTTGGGGCGCACCAACCGCACGAACCAGGCGCAGCCGCCGCTGTTCCGGCCGGTTGCGACCGATGTGAAGGCTGAGAAGCGCTTTCTCTCGACGATAGCCCGGCGCCTCGACACATTGGGCGCCATTACGCGCGGCCAGCGCCAGACCGGCGGCCAGGGCCTATTTCGCCCTGAGGACAATCTGGAGTCGCACTATGCCCGGGACGCGCTGCGGCAGCTTTACCTGCTGCTGGTTCGCGGCAAGGTGGACGGCTGCTCACTCCAGATGTTCGAGGAAGCGACCGGCCTAACACTGACGGATTCCACCGGCATCAAGGACGAGCTGCCGCCGATCACGACCTTCCTCAATCGGCTGCTGGCGCTTACCATCCCGCTTCAAACCGCCCTGTTTACGGCCTTCGAGCAATTGCTGAATGCGAAAATCGAGGGCGCCATCGCCTCCGGTGCCTACGACATCGGCTTGGAAACACTGCGTGCGGAGAGCTTCGTCGTCACCGAGCGACGCGTCATCCATGTCCATGCCGCCACCGGTGCGGAAACGCGACTGCTGACCATCGCCCAGCGCAAGCGCAACCGACCCGTTTCACTTGCCGATGCCCTTGCTCAGCTTCACGATCCCCGCGCGAAGCTCCTGGTCAACAACCGATCCGGCCGCGCCGCCGTACAGGTGCCAGCGCCAGCGCTGATGCTCGACAACGGCGAGATCGAATGGCGAGTCCGGCTGATCCGGCCGATGGAGCACCATCAGGCCTCATTGAAGATGATGGCGGAGAGCCACTGGGTTGAGGCTGAGCAGGCTGCATTCGCTGACGCCTGGAGTGCCGAGACGGCTGACGTGCCCGAATTCACGGACAGCACTATCCATGTCGTTGCCGGCATGCTGCTGCCGATCTGGAAGCGTCTGCCCAGGGAATTCTCACGTGTGTACCGGCTCCAGACTGACGATGGCGAGCGCATCATCGGTCGTCAGGTCCCGCCAGCATGGATCGCGGGCGCACTGGCAACAAGCTCGCCTTCGATCACAGCCAGTGATGCTTTCGTTGCGCTTCTGGGCGGTCGAACGATCCTCGACCTCGTCGATGGTCTGCAGCTTCGGCGCAGCCGCCTCATGGGCGTCAGCCGAATCGAGCTGACGGGCTTCAACGACACAATGCGTGACCGTCTTTCGGCTTACGGCCTCTTCCGAGAGATCATCTCCTGGAAGCTGCGCATGTTCGTGCCCGCCGACGCATCTGGACCCGCAATTCTGGGCAAGTTGCTGAAGGGTTATCCAGTCCAGCGCATCGACACGCGGGAGGATGCGTGATGGCCCGCCACGATGCGTCAGAACTGGCGCACCGCCTCGGCCGGCACGCTGAGGCGGTTTGTCGCTACTATCTTTCGAACGGGCATCGCGAGGGCCGCTACTGGCTTGTCGGCGATGTGCAAAACACGCCGGGCCGCTCAATGTTCGTGCGGCTCGTCGGGTCAGCGAACGGAAAAGGAGCCGCCGGCAAGTGGGCCGATGCGGCGACTGGCGAGCATGGCGACCTTCTAGACGTCATTCGCGAAAGCCGCGGCTTCAGCAACTTCAAGGACGTTGCGAATGAAGCAATGACGTTTCTCGGCTTGCCGCATCCCGAACCAGAGCAGATTTCTCCCCGGCCGAAATCGGTAGACACGCCATCCGGATCATCGGAAGCAGCGCGTCGGCTGTTTGCGATGTCGCAGCCGATTGCGGGTACGGTCGTAGAGGCGTATCTGCGCAACCGCAGCATTGCCGCTTTGCACGGGACCGAAAGCCTGCGTTTTCACCCGCGCTGCTACTACCGGCCCCACGAACATGCGCCGACTGAGACCTGGCCGGCGATGATCGCTTCCGTCACCGATCTCGACGGCCATTTGACTGGCGCACATCGCACCTGGCTTGATCCTTCCGGCAGGGGCAAGGCACCGGTCGGTACGCCGAAGCGCGCGATGGGCGATCTTCTCGGTCACGCGGTTCGCTTTGGCCTGCCGGGCGACGTCATGGCGGGCGGCGAAGGCATCGAGACCGTCTTGTCGCTTCGGTGCATCCTGCCCGATATGGCTATGGCAGCGGCACTCTCGGCAGCCCATCTCGCTGCCATGCTGTTCCCCCTCACGCTGAGACGGCTCTACATCGTGCGCGATGCCGATCCAGCCGGCGACAGCGCGCGTGACACCTTGATCAAAAGAGCGAATGCTGCCGGGATTGAGGCGATCGTGCTCTCGCCGGCACTTGGAGACTTCAACGAAGATCTCTGTACGCTTGGCGTGGATGATCTTCGAGCACGCGCGCGTGTCCAGCTCGCCCCGCAGGACATCGCCCGTTTCATGGCAGTGGCGGGATAATTCGAAACGAACAACCTGTCCGCTGTCGCTTGCATCGCTCGAATGCCCCCCGAAGTCGGAGAGAACCGCGCCTGCGGGCCTTCGAGAGGGCGATCGGCCAGCAAACGACCCGGACCCGCAATGTCTTCGGCCGACTATTTTCCGGCGCGCTCCCAAGGGAGCGCTTTCCATCGCGAAGCAAAATAGCCGGCCTTCCCCCTCCTCCGCTGACACTCCGGCCCTTCGCTTCGCTGCGGGTGCAGGTCCGTCCCGTCCGCCGGCTTCCGTCGCCATGAAGGCCGCGAGGTCGCGGTCCAACCGGCGGAGCATCTAATGAGCGAGCATGACGACTACGAACCACAGCACTCGTCTTCACCCATCGACCAAGTCCTCACCGAACTCCAGCTCTATGGCTACCGACCCTTCGCAGATGAGCCTGATCCTCGACCGCTTCCAGAGGGGCACTGCGTCGCCGGCGCGATCGCTGACATCTTCGACGCCCTCATCGTGGCACTGCAAGACAGTCGCCTCGAGCCCGATCTCGACGATCTTCTGTGGTCGACCGTCAACATCTTTCACCGCGCCGCAGATCGAATCGAGCGCGAACTCGACCACAACGAGCAGGCGCAACGCCGCAGCCAGCGTGAGCAAGACGGCAGCGAAGTGAAATCCGTCGAGCTGGAACACCTGACAGCCGAAGGGCAGACGCTGATCGAACGCCAATGCGCCTTCGAACTGATGCGTGATCAGGCCGCGGAGCACTACGAGCGCCACACCGGATCAAGTTGGCGACCGCGCAGCGGATCGATGGTCAACCACCGCAACCTGACCTCTGCGCTGATCGACAGCCGCGACTTTCTCAGCGCCAAGAAACGCGCCTCGCAGGAAGTCCTTCTGCCACCTGGCCCGAAAATCGCCTTCACCGCTGGGCTCGACTTCAATGACCACCAGCTGATCTGGGCCAAGCTCGACCAGGTCCACGCCCGGCATCCAGACATGGTCTTGATGCACGGGAAATCGCCGAAGGGTGGCGAAAAGATCGCCTCCTGTTGGGCAGACCATCGCAAGGTACCCCAAATCGGCTTTGCCCCTGATTGGACAAAGCATGCCAAAGCCGCCCCGTTCAAGCGCAATGACGCAATGCTGGAGTTGCTGCCGATAGGCGTCATCGTCTTTCCCGGGACCGGAATTCAGGACAATCTTGCTGACAAGGCAAAAAAGCTCGGCATCCCAGTCCTCGACTTCCGCCCCAAGGGAGGCGGCGCGTAAGCGCTGCCCGCCCCTACCCTTTTTTCGATTGTACGATACGGCCGCGATGGGGCAGCGCGGCGCCGCCCGTCTTATGCGATACTCAAGTCCGCGCCCTAGCAAAGGCGCGCGACGCCGTCACGCTTGCCGTCAACGTTTCAGCTGCGTCGCAGCTGGCATCACAGCTGCGAATAACGACGCCTGTTCAACCGAACAGGGGCTGGATCTGGGCGAACTCACCGAACAACCGGCGTGGGCAGGATGCTTGTTTCTGACCGGCCGTCGCATTGTTAGCGTTGTCGCTGACACGGCATGGCGCGACGCACAGCTCGAATCCACCACGGCGTGCCGTCTCGTTCCAAAGATGGCGGATATCCGGCGATGCACGTCAGCCGTGACTTGAACCGTGTCTTAAGCGCGGTGCTGACAACAGCTTGCGACTCGCGATGCCTGTACAGAGGAGCATCGACGCCGCTGATCGTCGTAGCCGGGATTTCGCCAGCGACGGTATCGCCAGGTTCTCCGTTGATGTCTCTATCTGGTGGGCCGCTCCAAACGGCCTCTTTAATGGGCTGATCTGGCCGAAGGTCGGCTGCGCCTCGATCGCCTAAGCCGCAATGGCGCCGATCGACTTTCTTCCCCTGCCGGCTACGCCGTCATTCCTCGCCAAACAACAAAGTCGCCTGGCTGCCATCCTCCGCTGGCGCTGCGGTCGCAAGCGATGCGGCGTCGATCGCCCCCGGCCCGCCGATCGCCATCGAGGCCGCAACGGTGCTGGCTCGAAACAGAGTTCAAGGAGAAAACTCATGGCGATAATCGGAACCTTCAAGAGGGCCGGCAACAACGAGTTCACCGGCGAAATCGTGACCCTCTCGCTCCAGACCAAGAACGTCCGGGTCGTGCCCGAGACCAACCGCTCTGGCGACAGCGCCCCCAGCCACCGTGTCTTCGTCGGGCAGGTCGAGATCGGCGCCGCATGGTCCAAGCGCTCCAATGACGGCCGCGACTATCTCGGCATGAAGCTGGACGATCCGAGCTTCACTGCTCCGATCTACGCCAACCTCTTCAACGATGAGGAAGGCGAAGGCTTCAGCCTCATCTGGTCCCGCCCCAACGGGCGCCGCAACGCCGAGTAAGGGCCCGACCAAGGCTCCGCCCGGACGAACAGGGCGGGGCCGATCTCCTTTCATCCGACAAGTTGAGCGCAGTCGCTGCGCAACGAGCTCCGTCGGACTGTGGGGCGACTACCGGTCGTGTTCGCGACTGGAGACTTCATTCTTGCATGTTGCCTCGCCGATCATCGAAAATTCGCGGTGCTTCCCGCGTCAACTCACGGTGCCGATTTTCTGATCAACTCGCAAGGCTCCACATTCAGCGCAGTGGCGATCCTCCCAAGAACACTGATGCTGGCCGAGACCCGAGCGCGCTCGATCGATCCCACGTAACGCATGCTCAGTCCAGAGCGGGCGGCCAGTTCCTCCTGCGTCACGTTCTGGTCATGGCGCAGACGACGCATGTTGGCCGCCATGATCTCCTTGAGATTCATGACGGATTAGGGACCAGAAAGGGAACTATCGTTCTAGGAATGATCGTTCCTATTCGCTATGATTGGTGCTCGATCTAAAGGACGGCTCCTTCGAGATCGCGATCGAAATATGAACGGTCAAATACCATGCTTAAACCGCTGCTCGATCCTGATGTCGCCGACATTGCGCCGGATGCCCCGGTCCTGACCGGCTATGACGAGGAGCGTCTGCTCACCTACATTCGCCTGCTTGATGCGGCAGCGGAAGATGCCGATTGGCAGGAGGTGGCCAGGATCGTCTTGCATATAGACCCGGAGCAGGAGCCGGAACGAGCGTTCCGGTCCTGGGAGACCCATCTTGCTCGCGCGCGATGGATGACGACCAGCGGCTACCGATATCTTCTCGCTGGCGGCGCTCCGCACTGACGCGACCGGCGCTCCACCTTGCTGAATCGGCATAATGGTTTGCCGATTCTCCAACTATCCAACTTCCTTATCCCCCTGAATGTTGACGCCGACGCCTCACATCCGGGTACGCGGAGAGGACAGGAGCAGTGCAAGGCGATTGGACCGATCCGGCGGCGTATGCACATATGTGCAGCTACCAGGCTACGGAGTTCGCTGCCGAGTATCTGATCCGGAATGACGAATTCGTGGCAGAGTGCAGCCAGCTTGCATCGCAATCCGCTGGTTCTGGAGAACCTGCCGGTCAGCCCGATCTCGCCGCCCGTTGGGGCGCGCGATTTCAAAACTGCCGCTGCCGGACTTCCGAAAGCTGACAATATCATCTGGACGGAACAGGCCTCGCCGCGCGTGCTCCGGGTCATGCGGGTACCTGCATCCCACCAGACAGTTCAACCTTCCAGCCTTGGCGGAGCCAGCGTTTGGCCGCAGGACGAAGGCCTTCACATTATTTGGTCTACCTTAATTGGGAAAAGTCATCTCGTCGCTGACGACCGCGCCGGTGAATTCAACGCTATCCTTCTGCCGCTCGACGCTGCATTCGAGACGCGGCTCGATGCAGCGCGCCGGTTCTGGCGCGCACTGAACGGCCGGGCAGCCAGTCCATCTTACGGCGCGCTGCCGCAACAGACCAAGACCAGGCATATCCTCAATTTACGCGCACATGATGGTCAACGCACGGGTGCAACCTATCGTCAGCTCGCGGAGGTGCTGTTTTCGCAAGAGCCGATTGTGCCGCGAGATTGGCGTGATCATCATCTCCGCCACAAGGTCCGAGCTATCTTACGCCGTGCAGCTTTTTTTGTCGCCGGCGGCTATCGCGATCTTCTCTTCTACCCCCACAACCGCAGCGAAAGGTCCGGCCGCCGAAGTCCTTCTTCGGGGTAGCAAAAACGCACCCCCCCATCTTTGCCCTCCCTCGCCTTTCCTCATTTCGATCATGGTCCACTTCGCGCGTCCCGGCAGGCCAGGACGACAGCAGAACCGAATGGAGATCGAGCGATGTCGAAGGGTCCCGCGGACGCGCCCCAAAAGTATTTGCGCACGAAGGAGGCAGCACCCATCGTCGGGCTCTGCGCCCGCACACTCGAAAAGCACCGGACCTACGGCACCGGCCCAAAATACCGAAAGGTCGGCGGGCGCGTTCTCTACGACATCAACGACCTGCACGCCTGGATAGACCTGGGCGCACGCACCTCCACCAGCGATGCCAACGCGACCTATGTTCCGCCGGCAAAACCCCATGCAGCCCGCGCGCCCGCCTATGTCGGCAGGCGCGACCGCAGCTCCTGATCTGTGGCGCACCGAAATGCCGTATCGCGAGACCGTTCAGCAGCAATTTGCGCTGCCTCATGTCCCCTCATCCGGCTTCCCTCCACCCGGCACGCGGGACGTTGTGGCCTGGCAGCTCGTCTTGATGGTGAAATCCGGCCGCCTGACACCGATCCACTCTCATGCGGGCGAAGAATCGACCTGCGTTGAGGCGGCAAGTGTGCACGGCATGGCAACGATTTGGAACGCTGCCATCCTGGTCTGGGCTGCGTCGCAAACCATCCACGCGCAAGCCAGGAGATTGCAACCGCGCCGCCTGGTAGCGGCGAAACAGCAGCAAACCCTGATCTTCATGTCGCTGCGTAAACGGCGGCATGTCCACAGCCGGATAGCCGCACGCGAGCAGCCGAGTCCATACACGGCCAAGCGTCGTAAAACTTGCCTGCTGCGCCCCGGGATCGAGTCATGAGCAAGCGCACAAAGATCATCGCCACGATGGTTGGCGGCGTAGTGCTCGCCGCGGCGCCGGCATGGATTAGCCATCCGCCGCTGTCCATCTGGAACGCATCGGCGAGCATCCCCGTCGGGCTCTACCGCGTCCAGCCGGCCGACAAAATCGGTATTGCCAATATCGCCGTCATCATGCCGCCCGAGCCATTGGCGGCCTTCATGGCAAGACGCGGGTATCTGCCGAAAAATGTGCCGCTCCTGAAGCGTATTTTGGCACTGGGGGGCGCAACCGTCTGTCGCCAAGGCACAACGATCATCGTCAACGGCAAGACGTATGGACATGCGCGCGAGCGTGACAGTCGCGGTCGACCCCTGCCCATCTGGCAGGGCTGCCGCGACATTGCCGAGGCGGACGTCTTCCTTATGAACCCGGGTGCAGCCGACAGTTTTGACAGCCGCTATTTCGGCCCGCTCCCGCTCTCATCAATCGTTGGCCGCGCGCTTCCCGTCTGGACCACGGAGCCCACCACTCCGGTGCTGGAATTCACCAACGATCCCCTTGCTAGCGAGCCGTGACGGCTCGGTTCGACGTGCACTAACACCCATGAAAGGAGCACTGCAATGACTCAGATCGGAACATTCACGCGCAACGATGACGGCTTCTTCGGCAATCTCTCCACGCTAACGATCGAGGCGAAGATTGCCATTCTGCCTGCCGAGAAATCCAAAACCGAAAACGCGCCCGACCATCTGATCTATTGCGAAGGGACGGCGGTCGGTGCGGCTTGGGACCGCGCCGGAGACAAGGCTGGGGATTACCTCTCCGTCTCAATTGACGACCCGTCCTTTACGCAGCCGATCCGCGCCAAGCTGTTCCGGTCCGATGCAGAGAACAGCGTCTGGAGCATGCACTGGAACCGATCATCGAAGCGCGACGGGCGAGGCTGAACAAATGCTTCTGGAGCCCTTCGACGAATCTTTCTCGCCAATCCTTTTGATCCATTGGGCGCCGGTTAAACCCTTCGACCCGACCGCCCGCGAGGCAGCCCACAGAGGGCCGGACACTTGCTTGTGGCTCCGGACGCAGATTTCATCACAGTTTTGGCAAAGCCGGTTCGATCGGCGAGCCCCTGCCCTTAACGGAAGCGAACACCGTCGCAGGCTGGCGGCGCATCGGTTCTGCGGTCTGCGGGATGCAGCCCACAGAGGCATGACGACGTTTGCCGCATGTGTCATGCTCGGCTTCGTGGCGCCCGAAACTGTTGCAGCGGCTTCCTCTGCTGGTGAACGGCCGGCGCACTCCGAGTCGACGATCTTGTCGGCAGGCCCGTGGTCGCGGCATATCCGGGAAGCGTCAAAACGCTTCGCCATTCCAGAGCGGTTGCTGCGCGGCGTCATGCATGTTGAGAGCGTCGGCGATGTTCGTGCGCTTTCAAGCAAGGGCGCAATGGGCTTGATGCAGATCATGCCGGCGACCTGGGAAGAACTGCGCATCAAATACCGTCTCGGTGACGATCCCTATCAACCGCGTGACAACATTCTTGCAGGTGCAGCATATCTTCGCGAAATGCTCGACAGCTTCGGGCGCAGCGGCTTTCTTGCCGCTTACAATGCCGGTCCTGGTCGGTACAGGGAACATCTCTCAACCGGCCGGCCGCTGCCACGCGAGACGGTCGACTACGTCAGGAAACTTGCGCCGCTGCTCGATGGTGCAGTTCTCAGTCCGCGGCGCGCGCGGCAAAGAAGGGGCAGAGCCAGCTCACTCCGTGCAACGATCTTTGCGCATCCCCATGACATTCGGAACGCCGCTGCATCGGATGGCAATGGTTATGCCGAGACGATCTTTGCGGCGATTCATTCGTCCGCGATGCGGTCGCCAATGGGCCATCCTGTTGCGGACCTGACTGCGATCGAGCCACGGCCGGGTGAAACCGATTTCCAATCGAACCACGCTGTTTCCGGCCTATTCGCTCAGCCCTCTTTAGTCATATCGCGATGATCGCCACGTTCCTCCTCAATTCCATTCCGGCCTGTTCCGTCGCGGAAATTGCGGCGGAAGGGTTGTCCGCAGATGAGGACAGAGAGAGTGGCAGGATAAAGGGCCGCGAGGTGCGGCTCGGATCGGCCGATTGTTTTCCTTACAATTTTCGACTCATTTCGCGATGTGCTGCCACAATCAGCGATGTGCGCTATTCCCATTTTTTCAGTCTTTCAATGGAAACCGCACCTCGTGGCCGCCTAGCATGACGCGTGACGATAGCTTTCGCGTCCGCCCGGGTCGTATCCGCTCCCGCGCCGGCCAGCGCGCACGACCCTTCATCTTCCAGGCTCTTGCGGCCACACAGCGCGCCGGCGGTCACCTTACACGCGAGGGTCGGATCACCTCCCCGCGAGCTTCAACGTTTGGCCGCGGCAGATCAGCGAGCATCCGCGCCAGTCGCCTCATCTCTGACCGCTCACGCGGCGCCGTCGTCAAGACCCGTGTGGTGCGGCAGTTCAGAGGGTCTGCGCCACTCGCCACCCATCTCAAATATCTTCGCCGCGAAGGTGTTACACGGGATGGTGAGAAGGCGAGGATGTTCGGCCCTGACACCAAAGAGGCAGATCATGACGCCTTCTGCGATCGCTGCAAGGACGATCGGCATCACTTCCGTTTCATCGTTTCACCGGACGACGCAATGGAGCTCGGCGAGCTCAAGAACTTCACTCGTGACCTGATGGTCGACATCGAGCGCGACCTCGGCACGAGGCTTGACTGGGTAGCCGTCGATCACTGGAACACCAAACATCCGCACGTTCACATCCTCGTTCGCGGCGTTGCCGACGATGGCGAGAGTCTTGTCATCTCGCGCGACTACATCCGCCAGGGCATGCGCGATCGGGCGAGCGACATTCTCACCCAGACGCTTGGGCTCCGCACCGACCTCGACATCCGCCAGGCCATCGAGCACCAAGTCGACACTGAGCGCTGGACGCAGCTCGATCGCCAGCTTGCTCGTGACGCCGACCGTCATGGTATCATTGATCTCGCGCCACACCCTGATCGCCATCCCGACCAGTTCCTGGGGCTCAAAGTCGGCCGGCTGCGGCAACTGGAACGCCTGGGTCTCGCGAACGAGATCCGTCCCGGCCAATGGATGGTGGTCGAAGAGGCCGAGGCCACTTTGCGCGCCCTCGGTGAACAAGGCGACATCATCAAGCGCATGCACCGCAGTCTCACCGTGCATGGGCTAGAAAAGGGGACAGCCGACTACGTGCTGGCCGCCGAAAAAATTGATGCGCCCGTGATCGGCCGACTGCTCGAACGCGGCCTTGATGACGAACGGCGCGGCGCGGCCTATGCCATCGTCGATGGCATCGATGGACGCACGCACCACATTCGCTTCCATGATCCTGATGCGGCGGGAGATTCCGACCCGGGCTCGGTCGTGGAGTTGTGTCGCGATGCGAGTGCAAATGGCGGTGGCCGGGTCACGCTCGCCGTCCGCTCCGACCTCTCAATCGAACAGCAGGTCCATGCTTCCGGCGCGACTTGGCTCGATCGCCAACTCGTTGCACGCGAGCCCGCCGAATTCGGTGACGGCGGCTTTGGCAAGGACGTAGGACAGGCACTGCAAGATCGGGTAGATCACCTTGTCAGCCGCGATCTGGCCAGGCGCGAGGGACAGCGCGTCATTCTTGCCCGCAATCTGATCGATACACTACACGATCATGAGGTGGAATCGCTTGGTGCCCGCATCGCCGCCGAGACGGGCCTGTCATTCACGAAGGCTCCCAACGGCAATCATGTGGCTGGGATTTACCGGCGGCGTTTTTTGCTGGCTTCAGGCCGGCTCGCGATGATCGATAATGGACTCGAATTCAAGCTGGTGCCCTGGTCGCCGTCGCTCGAAAAGCGATTGGGTAATCAAGTTACCGGGGTCGTGTGCTCAGATGCGGGGGGCGTGGATTGGAGCCTGGGAAAGAAGCGCGGCATCGGCTTATGATGGTTACACGCGTATGCTCTATCCTGATGCTGGGAAGCCGGCACGGTCCGTCGCACATCCTCTGTTTGTACCTGCACGGTGAAGCGCCAAATGGGCTCGTAAAAAACAGGGACGTTGCGAATCCTCAATCAGTCCGCGGTCAGCACGACCTTGACACTCTGAGTGCGGTCGGCGGCAAGTCGGAACGCATCGGGGGCGGAGGAAAGCGTGCGCTCCGCCGTCACCAGCTTCAGGACGTCCACCTCCCGCGACACAATGAGGTCGACTGCGCGACCGAACTCGCTGCCGAAGCGGAAGGTGCCTTTGAGGTCGATCTCCTTGGCCATCACCGCATTGGCGGGCAGCGGGATCTGGCCATTGGGAAGATTGCCGACCTGGACCACCGTGCCGCCGCGCCGGACGCTGGCGATTGCCGCGGCAAGGCCTGCGGCAGTGCCTGAAATCTCGAACGCCACGTCAAGCGAACCGCCGGCGGCGAGCGCCTGGAGCTCGCCGTCGCCGCTGGCAATGTCGATCGTCCTGTCGGCACCCAACCTGCCGGCGAAGGCGAGCGGCGCGGCGGCGATGTCGGCGACGGTCAGTTCAGCGCAGCCGGCAAGCCTGGCCGCGAGCATGGTCAAGAGACCGATGGGGCCGGCACCGAACAGGATGACGTTGCGGCCCCTGATGTCGCCCGCCCGCGCGACGGCGTGCAGGCTGACCGCCAACGGCTCGGCAAGCGCCGCCGCCTGGTAGGCCACATCAGATGGAACCTTGAAACATTGCGCGGGCTTGGCGTCGAACAGACTGGCGAAACCGCCCTGCATATGCGGCGTCTTCGATGCCGAGCCCATGAAATAGATGTTCTCGCAGAGATTGGCGCGGCCTTCCAGGCATCGCGCGCAATGCCCGCACCAGCGCGACGGATTGACCGCGACGTGGTCGCCGACGCCCAGGCCGGGTGCCGCGCCATTGATCTCGACGATTTCGCCTGAGATTTCGTGGCCGAGGACAAGCGGCGAGGTCACCACGAAATCGCCGGTACGGGCATGGCGGAAATAATGCAGGTCGGAGCCGCAGATGCCCCCGGCCTCGAAGCGCACCCGCACCATGCCTGGCGCCAGCGGTTCGAGCGGACGCTCCACGACGCGCAGGTCCTGCGGGCCGAACAGCGTCGCGGCAACCACCTGGCCGCTCACCGGATCAAGCCCATCTCGGTCGGCAGCCAGAGCGTGATGGCGGGTATGAAGGTGATCAGAAGCAGCGCCACGATAAGCGGCACCAGCCACGGCAGGATCGCCATGGTGGTGCGCTCGACAGAAAGCTTGGCGACACGTGACAGCACGAACAGCACCATGCCGAGCGGCGGGTGCAAAAGCCCGATCATCAGGTTGAGCGTCATGATCAGCCCGAAATGCACCGGGTTGATGCCGTAGACGGCGGCAACCGGCAGCAGGATCGGCACCAGAATCGTGATCGCGGCGATCGTATCGAGGAAGCAGCCGACCACCAGCATCAGGATGTTGACCAGGATCAGGAACACCCACTTGTTTTCAGTGAGCGCGAAAATGAAGTTCGAAAACAGCTGCGCTGCCTGGCTGACGGTGAGCAGCCAGGCGAAGATCGATGCGGCGGTGACGATGAAGAGCACCGAGGCGGTCGTTTCGATCGTGTCGAAGCTGGCCTTGGCAAGCAAACGCAGCGTCATCGTGCGGTAGCGCACCAGCCCGAGGAAAAGCGACCAGATGACAGCCGCCATCGCGGCTTCGGTTGGCGTGAACCAGCCCATCGTCATGCCGCCGATCAGGATGACCGGCGTCATCAGCGCCATGACCGCGGAGAAGTCGAAATACCAGTCCGCCGCGACCAGCACCAGCAGCGCGATGCCGACCGCGATATTGATCGACAGGCCAAGCTGCACAAGCACGTAACAGCCAATCGGAAAGGCAGCCACCACCAGCACCTCGCCTGCTGCTTCGGCGAGCCGCCGAAGCTCGAAAGGTGTGTCGGAACCCCAGCCGCGACTGTAGGCAAAGATGGCAACCGTAATCATCATCAGCACGGTCATGACCACGCCGGGCAGGATGCCGGCCATGAACAGCGCACCGATCGAGACATTGGCCATCATGCCGTAGATGACGAAGGGCAGCGAGGGCGGAAAGATCGGCCCGAGCGTGGCGGAAGCGGCGGTGACGCCGACCGCGGCGTCGATAGGATAGCCGTGGTCCTTCATCGCCTTGATCTCGATCGTGCCAATGCCGGCGGCGTCGGCGAGCGCGGTGCCCGACATGCCGGAAAAGATCACCGATCCGATGATGTTGACCTGCGCCAGGCCGCCCTTCATCCAGCCGACCAGGGCAAGGGCAAAGGAATAGATGCGCCCGGTGACGCCGGCGATGTTCATGAGGTTGCCGGCCAGGATGAAGAAGGGAACGGCGAGCAGTGGAAAGCTCTCGACCCCGGCGATCATGCGCTGGGCCGCAATGATATCGGGCGCCACGCCGTAGATGACGAGGTAAAGGATCGAGGCGGCCGCCATCGAAACGGCGACCGGCACGCCGATGAGCATCAGGACAAGAAAGCCCCCTACCAGAAGCAGCATCGCTCAGACCCCCGCCGTCTCGAACGCCCCGGGACGCTCGAGCACCGAATAGCCGCGCCTGTAATTGCCGATGAAGACCTGGATCGAGCGCAGAAGCATCAGCACGAAGCCAGCCAAGACGGCGTAGAAGAACCAGCGCCGCGGCAGGTTGACTGTGACCATGCGCTCATGCGCCACGATCGTGACGTAGCGCCACATCAGCCATGTTCCGTAGGCGAAGAATGCAATGCGGATAATATCGACGGCGAGCGCCAGCCAGCGGCCAACGCGCTCCGGCAGATAGTGGTAAAGCACATCGACATGGATATGGCGCGAAAGGCGCACGCACATGGCGGCGCCGAGAAAAACGACGACGACGAGCGCGTTGATGGCGATCTCCTCGGTCCAGGCAAGGCTGTTGTTCAGCGCATAGCGGGTGAAGAACTGCAGGAAGACACAGACGACCATGCCCCAGAACACGGCAAGCGTGATCCAGTCCTCGATACCGTGGTCCGACAGGTCGACGTGTACCGGCACCTCCTCGAAGGCGTGGGCGATCTCTTCGACGGTGATCTCGGTGTGGTGTTCCTCGGCCATTGGCGCGGGCTCCCGAAGCTGGTGGTCGTCAAGGATTGGAAAGGCCGTCCGGCACAATTTCAAGCCGGACGGATGGGCAGGTTAAAGCGGCGAATCCGATTGCCGCCCTATCCTCTTGATTGAGCATCCGATTTCCCGATGCCCTATTTGATGGCGCGGATCGCTTCCCAATCGGCCTTGTTGTAGCCGAATTCCTCGAAGGTGACCTTCTCCAGCACATTCTTCTCGAAGTCGGCACGGTCGACATCGGTTACGCTGATGCCGCGGTCCTTGAATACCTGCACCAGTTCCTTTTCGCGGGCGACGATCTTCGCCGTGGCGCGGGCGGCAGCCTCCTGCATCACCTCGGTGAAGATCTTCTTGTCCTCGTCGGAAAGCGAGGCCCAGCGCGACGCCGATATGATGGTGTTGAGATGATCGACGATATGGCCGGTGAGCACGATGTTCTTCTGCACCTCGTAAAATTTCTTCGCCTCGATGGTGGTCAGCGGGTTCTCCTGGGCCTCGACCGTGCCGTTCTGCAGGGCGAGATAGACCTCGGCGAAGGCAATCGGCGCGGTGTTGGCGCCGCAGGCACGCGGCATGGCTAGATAGGCGGGCACGTCGGGGACGCGCATCTTCAAGCCCTGCATGTCGGAGCACTTGGCGATCGGCCGGTTCGAGGTGGTCTGCCGCGTTCCATAATAGGTGGTGGCGGCGATGTGATTGCCGGTCTTGTCCTCGTAGCCCTTGGTCAGGGCCTTGTAGACGTCGCTCTTGGTGTATTTCAGCAGATGGTCGGCATCGCGGAAAGTGTATGGGAAATAGGTGACGCCGATCGGTGGATATTCGCGCGCTGCGAAGCTCGATCCGGAAATGATGATATCGACGGTGCCGAGCATCAGGCCCTGGTTGATGTCTGCTTCCTTGCCAAGCTGCGAGGCCGGATAGACGTCGATGGCGTAGCGGCCCTGGGTGCGCTTCTTGATCTCGTCGGCCGCCCACACGGATTCGGTGTGGAAGGGCTCCGTCGTCTCGTAGACATGTGCCCATTTCAGGACCGTTTCCGCCGAGGCCGACGCCATGGGTATGGCAATTGCGGCGATCGCACCGAGCAGAACTGCGTATTTTCTCAGCATCTAATTCCTCCCTGGTTGGATTTGACGGCCGGATCTCCCCCCGGCCAACTGCTATTCCGCAACCTCCTTGGCTGCGGCTCTCTCATCGAAATTGCGTGAGAATCTGATTTGCGACTGGCGCAGATGCTGCTGCATGGCGGCCTTGGCCCGCTCGGGGTCGCGCGCGGCAATCGCATCGCGCACGGCACGATGCTCCTTTGCCGCTATCTGCCAGGAATCGTTGGTCTCGAAATAGATCGACAGGCGTTCGAAGTACGGGTTCATGCGCTGGTCGAAGAGCTCGCCGATGAAGCGCACCAGCACCGCGTTCTCGAGAATGCCGGCGACTGCAGTATGGAATTCCCGGTCGAGCGTAATGGTCATCTTGTTGGGGTGACGCATGGCCTCCATCCGGCGCAGCACGTCGTCGAGCCGTTCGATATCTGCAGGCCGGACGTGGAGAGCAGCTTCGGCGGCGATCGCGCCTTCGACGAATTCGCGCGCGCGCAGCAGCTCGAACGGGCCTTCCTCGATTTCGGGTTCGGAGGCGGGGGCGCTCGGCGGATCGGTGACGTAGATGCCCGAGCCGACGCGGATGCGTATGCGGCCTTCGACCTCCAGCGCTATCAGCGCTTCACGGACCGTCGGGCGGGAAATTCCGAGCTGGTCGGCCAGATCCCGCTCGGTCGGCAGACGGTCGCCGACGGAAAACTCGCCGGCATCGATCAGTTGCCTGAGCTGATCGGCGACCTGTCGGTATAGCCGGCGTGGTTCAACGGCCTGGATCGGCATGCGTGTTTAGTTCCCTCCCCGGCTCGCCCCTGGTACATTGGTCTGACCCATTGACCGCAAGCTTAGACAGACCATGCAGAGAGTCAAGCTCGACAGAACCGCGGCCCGCGCACCGGAAGGCGGCGGCATTCGGCAGGCATTCCATGCGTCAGCGCCGTCCTCCGCGAATGACCAGGACGTTCCCGGCGGCGACGAGGACGAGCCCGATGATCGCGTAAGCGGTCCAGGCATAGCCTTCCAGCGCCGTGGAGATCAAAAGCGCAAAGACGGGAAATATGACGGTCGCATAGCCGGCGCGGGCGCCGCCAATGCGTCCGAGCAGCGTCAGGTAGGCGGCGAAAGCCATGACCGTCGATATGACGGCGAGGAAGACCAGCGAGCCGATATAAGAGGCGGTCGTCGCGAACACGAACGGCTCACCGAGCAGGAAGGCCAGGAACGCCGACCACAGAGTGCCGTAGAGCATGCCCCAGGCGCTGGTTGAAACGAGCGGCAGGCCGCGGCGCTGGTTTGCGACGGAGACGAGATTACCGGCGCAGAAGCTCAGCGTGCCACAGAGGCACAGCAGAAGGCCCACCAACGTCCTGCCTGAAAGCCCGTTCGCGGCAATTTCGGGAAAGAACATCAGCGCTATGCCGGCGAAGCCAATAACGCCGCCGGCGAGAATGCGCGGCGCCGGGCGCTCGCCGATGACCAAGGCACCGAGCAGCATGTTGATGACCGAGGCGAGCGAGAAGACGACCGAGAGCAATCCGCTGACGAGATAGCCGGCGCCGTAATAGAAAAACAGGAAGTTCGATGAGAAGATGAGGATGCCGAGCACAGCAAAGCGCAGATGATCGGTGATCGGAAAGCGGAGCCGCCCGCCGGAAAAACCGGCCCAGGCAAACATCAGCAGCGTGGCGATGGCGAAGCGCCAGACCAGATTGACCTCGTTCGATACGCCGCTGCCGACCTGAAGTTCGATCGCGAACCACGATGCGCTCCAGGCGATGACCGTCAGCGCGTAAAGCCCGTAGTCGACGGGTTCGAAGGGGCGGTCGCGCGTCGTCGTGCGCTTTTCCGCGGTAGCCGGCTCCGGGGCGCCGTTTGGTTCTCTTGTTACCGACATGCTGGCCAAGACTCTTCCGCTCATAAGGCGCTTATAGACCAACCGTCCGCCTTCGCCGCTTCTGACCCCAGACGACGAGACCGAGCAACAGCAGTGCCGGGATGGCGAACCAATAGCGCGACGGCCGTTCCGCAGGGACTAGCACCTGATTGATTTCGTCGCCCGGCTGCAGGCCGAATTTGGCCGCCTGGCTGCCCAGTCGCACCACGCCGACCGTCACGTTATCGCCAAGCGCACTGACGTCCAAGCCCGCGGCCTTCAGGCGTTCGGCCGATGAATTTCCAGGCCCGAGTTGTAGTCGCACCAGCTTCGATATCTCATCGCCGTTGAGGTTCAGTGTCGTCAGGCGCAAGCGAACTGCGCCCCCCTCGGCTGTCTCGTCGACGATACGGCCGAGTTCGGAGGCAGGCACTGCCCGATAGGGTTCGCTCACCTGATCGAGCAAGAGTCCCGGCCTGAACAAGATGAAACAGGCCAGCAGCAACGCAATCGTCTCGTACCAGCGGTTGCGCACGAGCATCCAATTCTGCGTCGCTGCTACAAACGAGACCATGGCCAGCGTCGACGTCACCACCATCGCGACGAAGTCGAACGGACCTTCGAGATCGATCATCAGCAGTCCGGTGTTGAAGATGAAGATGAACGGCAGCAGGCCGGTACGGATCTCGTATTTGAAACCCTGAATCCCGGTCTTCACCGGATCGGCGCCGGAAATTGCCGCAGCAGCATAAGCCGCCAGCCCCACTGGCGGCGTCACGTCTGCCATCAGCCCGAAATAGAAAACGAACATATGGACGGCGACCAGCGGCACGGCAAGATCGTTCTGCGCCGCCAAATCGACGATGACCGGCGCCATCAAGGTGGCGACGACGACATAGCTTGCAGTGGTCGGCATGCCCATGCCGAGAATGATGCAGATCACCGCGGTGAACAAGAGCATGACGATGAAGCTGCCGCCCGAGATGAATTCGACCAGCTCGGTCATCACCAGCCCGATGCCCGTGAGCAGAACCGTGCCGACGATGATGCCGGCCGTCGCAGTGGCAATGCCGACCGTCGTCATGTTCCGTGCAGCGGCGGACAGGCCACCGACCAGATCGTCGAAACCGCGAAGCCAATGCCGTGCCAGCGCACGGTCCTTGCGGAAAAAGGCGGTGAGCGGCCGTTGCGTCACGATCAGCGCCATCAGGGCGACAGCGCCCCAGAATGCCGACAGGCCGGGCGACAGCTCCTCCACCATCAGGCACCAGATCAGCAGGATCACCGGCAGCAGAAAATGCAGGCCGGTGCGCGCCGTCTCGCCGAAATGCGGAATCCTTACGATCTCGCCCTCCAGATCCTCCAGCGGCAGGTCGGGATAGCGCGCACGGTAGGCGACAAGGCCGATGTAGACGGCGATCAGCGCGGCAGTGATCATCCAGGTCGCGGCCGCGCCGAAAACGATCTTCGTCCAGCCAATGCCGTAATAGACAAGCCCTGCGAGGACGATGAAGCCGCATATGCCCATCAGCCCACGCAGCGCACCCTGAAATGCGGAGTGCGTGCTGCGTGACGGCAGGCCCTTCATCCCCGTCTTCATCGCCTCGATATCGACGATGTAGAACAACGAGCCGTAGGTCAGCAGCGCTGGATAGAAGGCATGCTTGACCACCTCGGCATAGGAGATGCCGACATATTCCGCGATCAGGAACGCGGCGGCGCCCATCACCGGAGGCATCAGCTGACCATTGACGCCGGCCGCGCATTCGATGGCGCCCGCCTTCACCGCAGAATATCCGACCCGGCGCATCAGCGGGATGGTGAAGGTTCCGGTGGTCACGACATTGGCGATCGACGACCCAGAAATCATGCCGGTCAGGCCGGAAGCCACGACACCGGCCTTGGCCGGACCGCCGCGGTATTTGCCGAGCAGCGAGAAGGCAAGCTGGATGAAAAAGCCGCCGGCGCCGGCGCGCTCCAGCAATGTTCCGAACAGAACGAACATGAAGACGACATTGGTGGACACACCGAGGGCAACACCGAAGACCCCCTCCGACGTCAGCCACATCTGCGAGGCTGCGCGCGATAACGTCGCGCCCTTGTGGCCGAGCAGGCCAGGTAGGTGAGGCCCGGCGAAGATATAGATCAGCATGATCGCCGCGATGACGGTGATAGCAGGCCCGACGGCGCGACGCGCGGCCTCGAGCAGGATGAGGACGCCGGCGATCGAGACGACCAGGTCAGCCGTAGTCGGAAGACCCGGCCGATGGGCGATATCGCTGTAAAAAACCAACAGATAGAGGGCGGACGCCGCCCCGGCGATGCCTAGCACCCAGTCGGGCGGCGGCACCCGGCTGCGCGACGAGGTCTTGAAGGCCGGAAACGTCAGCATCGCCAGAAACAGGGCGAAGGCCAGATGAATGGAGCGGGCGATGCCGTCGCTGACAACTCCAAAATTGAGCATGAACGGAAGGGGCGAGGCATACCAGAGCTGGAACAGCGACCATGCCAGCGATACGCCGAGGATCAGCTTCGCGGTGCGGCCGGTCGGCTTGCGCCCACCGGTGTCGGCCTCGGCGACGATCTCGCTGAGCTTGTCAATGTCGATAACGGGTTGGTCAGGCGCTGCCGCCCGCTGGCTTTGATCTGTCATCGTTCCCCACAATTATTTGCGATGCGAGGTGCCCGTTGCGCCTCGCATCGGAGGCCTCAGAGCCAGCCCTTTTCCTTGTAGTAGCGCTCCGCGCCCGGATGTACCGGCGCCGACAGACCGGTCTTGATCATCTCCTTGGGATCGAGATTGGCGAAGGCCGGATGCAGTTTCTTGAAGTCGTCGAAATTTTCGAAGACCGACTTCACCAGTTCGTAGACCACCTCATCGGGCGTGCTGGCGTTCGCCACGACAGTGGCGCGGACGCCGAATGTCTTCACGTCGTCCGGATTGTTGGCGTACATGCCGCCCTTGATGGTGGCGACTGAAAAGTAGGGATGGGCTGCTAACAGCGCGTCCACTGCCGGACCGGTCAGTGGGATGAGTTTGGCGCCACAGGCCGTGGTCGGATCCTGGATCGCGGCGGAAGGATGACCGACGCCATAGAAGAAACCATCGATCTTGTTGTCGCACAGCGCGCTGCCCTGCTCGTCCGCCTTCAGCTCAGCGGCAAGCGAGAAATCGCCGAGCGTCCAGCCAATCTGCTTGAGCAATTCCTCCATCGACGAGCGGGTGCCTGATCCGGGATTGCCGACGTTGAAGCGTTTGCCTTTGAAGTCCTCGAATTTGGTGACGCGGGCGTCCGGCCGCGCCAGCACGGTAAACGGCTCGGGATGGACGGAGAACACGGCCCGCAGATCCTTGAACGGCTTGCCGTCGAAATTTCCAGTCCCCTCATAGGCCTGGTACTGGACGTCCGATTGGGTCAAGCCGAAATCGAGGTCGCCGGTCTGGATGGAGTTGACGTTGAAGACGGAACCGCCGGTCGACTCGGTCGAGCATCGGATGCCGGTTTTCTGCCGGTCCTTGTTCATCAGTCGGCAAATGGCGCCGCCCACAGCGTAGTAGACGCCGGTGACCCCGCCGGTGCCGACCGTGACGAAGCGCTGCTCGGCTCCGACGGATGGCAGCGCCAGCAGCATGCAGGCCGCCGCGCCGATCAGGGTTTTCATCGAACTATACATGGTTGCTACCTCTCTGGTGGTTGTCCCGGCCCGTCGCCGATGACGCGTTGGAATTGGGTTGAGGCGATCCGCGTCGTGCGGGTCAGGCCGCTGAAGCGATCGCAGCGTCGATCGCCTCACCGAGCCGTTCGACGATCCGATCGATATCCTGTTTGGAGATGATGAAAGGCGGCGCCACAAGCACATGAACGCCGCGCACACCGTCAATCGTCCCGGCCATCGGGTAAATCATCAGGCCGCGGGCCATTGCTTCGCGCTTGATGCGGGCGTTGAGTTCAAGCCTCTGGTCGAACGGCTCCTTGGTGGCGCGATCAACCACCAGCTCGATTCCCCTAAACAGACCCCGCCCGCGAATGTTGCCGACGTGATGGTGGTTATCGAAGCGTTGGTGCAGGCGTTCGTCCAGCTGCGCGCCCATTGCGCTGACGTTGTCGAGCAGACGGTCACGTCGGATGACCTCCTGCACGGCAAGGCCGGCCGCGGCCGCCATTGGATGCCCCATATAGGTATGCCCATGCTGGAAGAAGCCCGAGCCTTGGGCAAAGGCGTCGAAGATATGCCTGCCAAGCAGCACCGCGCCAATCGGCTGGTAGCCGCCGCCGAGCCCCTTGGCGACGGTCAGCAGGTCGGGAGTGATGCCGTCCTGTTCGCATGCATGCAGCGTGCCGGTACGGCCCATGCCGCACATCACTTCGTCGAGGATGAGCAGCACGCCGTAGCGGTCGCAGATCGCGCGAATGTGCTTGAAATAAGCGGCAACCGGCGGCACGGCGCCGAGTGTGGCACCCACCACCGGCTCGGCGACAAAGGCGATGACCTCGTCCGGGCCGAGTTCGAGGATCTTGTCTTCGAGCTGCTGGGCGGCGCGCACCGCATAGGCTTCGTCGCTTTCGCCATGCTTTTGATAGCGATAGGCATAACAGGGGTCGATGTGATGGGTCTCGATCAGCAACGGCCTGAATTGGGCGCGCCGCCATTCATTGCCGCCGGTGGCGAGAGCACCGAGCGTATTGCCGTGATAACTCTGCCGGCGTGCGATGAGATGGCGCCGTTGCGGTTCGCCTTTCTCGACAAAATATTGCCTGGCCATCTTGAGCGCGGCCTCGACCGCCTCCGAGCCGCCGCTGACCAGATAGACATGGTCCAACCCTTCCGGCGCGTCCTCGACCAGCCGATCTGCCAAGCGCTCCGCCACCTCGGTGGTGAAGAAGCTGGTGTGGGCGTAGGCGATGCGGTCAAGCTGGGTGTGCAGTGCAGCGATCACGTCGGGATGACCGTGGCCGAGACAGGACACGGCGGCGCCGCCCGACGCGTCGATATAGGACTTGCCCTCGGCATCGAACAGTTCGATGCCTTGGCCGCGAATGGCGACCGGCAGCGTCGAGTGGATGGTTCGATGAAGAATGTGTGTCATCGACGGTCCCTCATGGGCATTTTCTTCGGCGGACGTTGGTTGAGATGGGTCTTGAGGGCGGCGCCCTGCTCATCGAAACGTCGCAGCGACTCAACGGCGCCCTCGCCTGCCTGCCCTGCGACAAGAGCGCCGAGGACCTCCGCAACGATGAAAGCTGGCGTCATGGTGTGGAAAAAGGACGGGCTGCCCGTCGGCACGATGACCAGGTGATCGGCAAGCAGCGCCAAGGGCGCTACCCCGCTGTCGGTGACCGCAACGATCGGTACGCCGCGGCCGGCAGCATACTCGACAAGCTCGATGGTGAAGCGCGTGTAGGGCAGGACGCTGGCGGCGATCAGCACGTCGTCCTTGGTCGCGTGGGCCAGAGCGTCGCCGTCGGTTCCGCCGATGCCGTGCAACAGCACCGACTTCTCGCCGATCAGCGACAGGATGTAATGCAGATGCCAGGCCACTGCGTGGCTCGAGCGCAGGCCGAGGCAATAGACACGCCTTGCCGCACTCAGCGCCCTGGCCGTGCCGACCAGACGGTCGATCGACCTGCTTTCGGCGAGATGGGCAAGCTGGCTGGAAATTGAATCCAGAATATCGGCCGCCAGCGCGTGGTCGCCCTTGAGCTTTTGGTTGGCCACCTGGAGGCCCGCCTTGCCGGCAAAACCGATTTCGCCGTCCCGGATCGCGGCGGCGTAGATATCGCGTACGGTCTCGTAGCCATCAAGGCCGAGATGCTGGGCCAGCCGCGTCATCGTGGCCGGCTGCACTCCCGCGTGCCGGGCCTGCTCGCGCATGGACAACAACGCGACATCATACGGCTTATCAAGGACATAGCGCGCGGCGGACCGAAGCTGCGCCGACATGCCGTCGAAGGCACTGACGATCTGTCCAGCAAGCTCTCCCTGGTCCATGGATATTGCTAGCTCGCCAGACCAGCGATTGCAACGTCTGTTTCAGTGTGGTCAAAGATTGATTCATATGAATCTTGTAACTCACAGAGCGTCTCCATGAAGCCGGCCCATGGTCTCGATCGCGTCGCCATAGCTGTCGCGCCGAACGGGGGACGTCGCAGCAAGGCCGACCATCCGGCGATTCCGCTGACACCAGCCGAACTTGCGCGGACGGCCGCGGAATGCGCCGATGCCGGTGCGGCTATGATCCACGTCCATGTCCGCGACAGAAGCGGCAATCATCTGCTCGACGCCGACGCCTACCGCCAGGCGATCGCCGCCATCCGCGGTGCCGCCGGCGACCGCTTGGTAGTTCAGATCACTTCCGAAGCACTCGGTATCTATTCGCCGGCCCAGCAGATGGCCGTCGTACAAGATGTGAAGCCGCAAGCTGTCTCCCTGGCGCTTCGCGAAATCGTTCCTGATGCCGGATCGGAGCTCGCATTCGCGCGCTTCATGGCCTGGCTGCGCACCGAGGGAGTAGCGCCGCAGATCATCCTCTATTCGCCCGAGGAGGCCGTCAGGCTTTCGGACATGCAGCAGCGCGGACTGATCCCCTGGGCAAGCATACCGGTTCTCTACGTGCTGGGCCGCTACACGCCGGGACAGACGTCCGTTCCTGCCGATCTCCTGCCATTCCTCGCGGCGAACACGCCGCGCTTCGACCATTGGAGCGTCTGCGCCTTCGGCCGCAACGAAGCGGCGTGCGTGATCGCCGCCGCGTTGCTTGGCGGCCATATCCGGGTCGGCTTCGAAAACAATCTCTTCCTTCCGGACGGCAGAATAGCTTCGTCCAACGCCGAACCGGTAGCGACGGTCGCACGCATACTCGCCGACTGCGGCGTCAAGATCGCCTCGGCCGCCGAGTTGGCGGCTCAATGGAACGCGCCGTTTCGTTCCATATGACAAACCAAAGCCTATTTTCGGCGGCAAGCTCGCGTAAGGCATAGAGAGGCGGCTGCAATGTCATCGCCACGGAAGAACGACGTGTCCCCGCCTACGGCGCGGCGATTGCAACAACAGTGCCGGTCGTTGTAACCATTCCGGCCGCTTGATTTTGGAGGAGACGCAGCATGGACCGATTCACCGGCGGGTGCCTGTGTGGCAACGTCCGAATTGTCGCGTCGGGGCGCCCATACCGGGTCGGCCTTTGCCACTGTCTCGACTGCCGCAAGCATCATGGCGCCCTTTTTCACGCTTCCGCGATATTTCCTGAGGATGCGGTGACGATCGACGGCGAAACACGCGACTATGCCGGGCGGTTTTTCTGTCCGCGCTGCGGCTCGACGATTTTCGGACGCACCGCCGACGAAATCGAAGTGAACCTGGGATCCCTGGATGCGCCTGACCAACTGATGCCGACCTACGAAAGCTGGATCATCCGTCGCGAGTCCTGGTTGCCGCCGTTTCCGCTCACCAGACGATACGAGCGCGATCGTGACGCCACGGGTCGCTTTGAGGAATAGGTCGCACGAACGGTGCGACGGCGCCGGCGCGTCACTCCGGAAGGCCGGCCTTGCGGAAGCCGTCAACGAAATGCTCAAGCGTCCCAGCGTCGCGGAATGGCTCCGTCGTCGCCCAGTGCCGGGTTGTGAAATGCGGGTTGCCGACGAGGAACAGTTCGACCTCTGCACGCGCCTCGTCGAGCCGGCCGAGTTGGGCAAGGCTTGCCGCCAGGAAACGGCGTGAGCTTGTACGATAAGTCTCGTCCCTGCGCAGTGTCTCGACAGCAGCCTCGTATTCGCGGGCCGCGTATTGCGCCTGCCCGAGCGTCAGATAATACCAACTTGCCGGAAACGGGTTCAGCCGGAAGGCCTTGCGGATGTGCTCAAGGCCCTCCTCGACCTGCCCCGCGAAGATCGCGATGTCGGACAGTGCCGCCCAGGCATCGGCCTCGTTCGGGTCGAGCTCGATGGCCTTGGCGAATTCCGCATCCGCCTCGGCGAAGCTGCGCTCGTAGGCAAGCAGGTAAGCCAAGACCCAGCGGCACCCGGCATCGTTGGGGTCGATCGCCACGGCTTTGCGCGCCAGCTCTAAAGCAACGCTACGGGATGTTTCGGTTGGTCCGCCGGAATGCACCAATCCCATCCAGTGGTTCATGGCAAGCCAGCGATAGGCCTCGGCATATTCCGGATCGAGCGAAACCGCGCGGGTGAGCATCAGATGCGCTTCCCGCGCCGTCTGCGGCGAATCATCCATCAGCTTGCGCGCGCGCACACACAGATCGTAGGCCTCGAGATTTTGGGCCGATTGCGCGGCGGTGGTGCGCGTAGCCGGCCGAGCAGCGCCTCGACGATCTTGCCGGTGACCTCGTCCTGAACGGCAAAAATATCTTCCAGGCTGCGATCGAAGCGTTCCGCCCATAGATGATCGCCGCTCGCCGCGTCGACCAGTTGTGCATTGATGCGCACCTGCCCGGCGGCGCGTCTTGCGCTTCCCTCCAGCAGGTAGCGCACGCCAAGCTCCTCAGCGATCCCGCGCACGTCCATCGCCTTTCCTTTGTAGGCAAAGGCCGAGTTGCGTGCGATGACGAACAGGCCGGAGATCCTCGACAGGTCCGTGATCAGGTCTTCGGTCAACCCATCGGCGAAGGATTCCTGCTCGGGATCGTTGCTGACATTAACGAAGGGCAGCACGGCTATCGATGGTTTGCCGGGCAGTGGCAAAGGTTTTCGCTTGGCGCCGCCGAGCTGTTCGACGGCGCCCGTGAAGCGGTAGCCGATGCGCGGAACCGTGACGATCCATTCACCGCCGTCGGCGGCCGGACCAAGCAGCTTCCGCAGCAGCGCTATCTGGACGGTAAGGTTGCCCTCCTCGACGGCGGTGCCCGGCCACGTCGCGTCCATCAACTCAGCCTTGCTCAGGATTTCGCCGGACCGTCCGACGAGCGCCGCAAGCAGCTTTAGCCCGCGGTAGCCAACGGCAACGGGGACACCGTTCCGGAGGAGCGTTCCCGCGCCCGGATCAAGCGCGAACGGTCCAAAGGCAAAGCGCGATCCCTGCATACGGCGCATCTATAGCCCGTTTGGAAGTTTTGAGAACTATTTGGGAGAGCTTAATTACGGCGCTGTTCGTATCCTGCAGAATTCCTCCTCTTTCAGGTCGAGGGTCCTCCCAAATCGTATTGGACCTCAAACCATATGGAGGTTTGCCATGAACGATATTCCTACCTTTGCCTCGGGCCAGCATAAGGCAGCTCGGCTGGCGGAAGTGTCGCGTCGGCACCACAGCCTGGCGACGCTGCGAAACATTATCGCGGCCTGGCGCGAGCCGACACGCTTTCGCTGGGACCTCAAGCGATTGGCGGAGACCAATCCCCATCTGATCGACGATATCGGTCTGACGAGACGACAGGCCGAGGAAGAGATCGCCAAGCTGCCCTTCTGGCAGCGATAGGCGAATGCTGCAAAGACACGGATCGCCAACGACCGGCGGCTGATGGCAGATGAAGACGAAGCCGCCGCCTCGAAACGATGATCACAGGCTAGTGGTCGCGGCGACAATCAACCCGCCCAAGACGGCAACATTGATGGTGAAGCCGGTACGAAGGGCTTCGCGTTCATAGCCGCTGTAGCGCCAGAAATTGAGCGCCATGAAAGACGCCGCGATGGTGAAGACGGCCAAAGCTGCGGCGGGAAAGGGTCCACCAAGGCCCGTTGCGAGGCAAAAGCCGCCGCCGATCTCAAGCACCGATCCGGCCGCGAGAAGAGGCTTGGGAGCAGGAAAGCCCCGTTCAGCCAGGGACGCTGCAATCGCCCGGAATCTGAGGAAATGCTCGGCGCCTGCCCAGATAAAGACGCCGCCGAGCAAAACCACTCCGAGGTGGTGGAGGACCGCGATCATTCCTTGGTGCCGTCTTCGGTGTAAACCGCTAGCTCGTAACCGTCCGGGTCCGCAAAATGAAAGCGCCGGCCGCCGGGGAACCCATAAATCGGCCTGACGATCTTGCCTCCCGCTTGCTCGACACGCTTGACCGTTGCCGGCAAATCATCGGCATAGAGAATGACGAGCGGGCCTCCTCCGGACCTCGCTGGGCCAGCCGCAAAGCCGCCTGACAAGCGCCCGTCGTTGAACTCGCAATATTGCGGGCCGTAGTCAGTGAAGGTCCAGCCGAAGGCCTTTCCGTAGAAGTCGCGTGACCGCTGAATGTCTTTCACGTTGAATTCGACGTAGTCGATCCGTTGGTCGTTGTTGTTGCTCATGACGCATACCTCTCGTGTGATGTACGACACCGAAAGATAAGCACGTATCTCGCTTGCCGGATTGAACAAAACGGCCATCGACGTATGAGCAGCAAACGGCGCTGCCGATGGCGATGCACGTGACATCACCCCTCATCTGCCCTCTTCGTTCCGGCCGGAAGAAAACAACCGATTCTTGCAACCGTTCTCGATTGGCAGACGTTGTCGGTCGTGCAGATTGTTGTCTCGAGCGACGGCCGGGCGCAGCCGCTGCGCCGTAGGTTCACCGCCGCTAATCCGAAGGGGAGCGAGATGAGCGATCCCGTCCCAGCGCAGGCAACGGGCACATTTCAGCAACGTCCAGTGTCGGCGCGGCTTCGCGGGACCTTCGCTTCGGTGTGGGTGCATCGAATGGACCCGGCGGGCTCACCGCCAATCGTCGTCATGCCCGACGCAACGATCGATCTGCAATGGATCGGAGGCAGCTTCCGAATTGCCGGACCTGACAAGGAGCCGCAGACCGAGGTTCTAGCGGCGGACGAGGTCGTGATCGGCTTGCGCTTCCATCCTGCCACGGCGGCGGCATGGCTCGGCGTGCCGCAAATCGAGCTGGTCGGTCAGCGGCTGTCGCTCGACGATTTGTGGGGAGCGCGAGCTCGGCGCCTCGCCAGCCGCGTGCGCGCCAGCGACAATCTCGAAGATCTGGCCTGCTCGCTCCAACAGGTCGTCGCCGAGGAGATGGCCTCCGACGCCCCAGACGTTCCCATGCAGGCGGCATATCGCTTGATCGAGCGCGCTCCGCCACCCGACGCGCCTCTCGTCCCTTGGTTGATGCGCGCCCTCGAGATGAGCGAAAGGACGTTGCGCCGGCGCTTCGACGAGAGCTTCGGCTATGGCCCCAAGACGCTTGAACGTATCCTCCGCTACCAGCGCTTTCTGCGGCTTTCGAACCAATCGAACAGCACTACGGCCATCCTGGCAGCCGAGGCGGGCTATTCCGACCAGGCGCATCTTGTTCGCGAGAGCCGACGCCTGACAGGAAGCACCCCGCGACAGATTCATCACCTGCTGCACGGCGAGTGAAACCTCGGCGCGTTCTTCGACTTGGCGGCACGCTTTTGGCCGTTTTGTTCAAGTCTTCACTGTCGCCCGACTTTATCCTGGTGTCTCCGACAACCAGAGGAGACTGCCATGAAACCGCGCATTTCGGTTTTGACGATCGCTGTCGCCAACCTCGAGAGTTGCCTCGTGTTCTACCGCGACGGCCTCGGCTTGCCGACGGAAGGGATCATCGGCCGCGAATTCGAGCATGGCGCCGTCGCGTTCTTCACGCTGTCCGGCGGGTTGAAGCTCGCGATCTGGGCTCAGGACGACCTCGCCTACGACACCGGCCTGCCCAAAGCGCCGATCAGTTCGACCTCGTTCACAATCGGCCACAACGTTGTGCGCCGCGAGGAAGTCGATCAAGTGATGGATGAGGCCGCCCGTGCCGGAGCCGAGATCATCAGGCCTGCCCGGGACACGTTCTTTGGCGGGTATGCCGGATACTTCCGCGACCCGAACGGACACCTGTGGGAGGTCGTCTGGAACCCCGCCAACATACCGAGTGAGGATCCTCTTTAGGGCGGCGCGGACCTGCAGTATCGAACGGCGTTAGTCATCCCCAGTGCTGGCAAATTCTGTCGGCATCGGGGCGGGCGGCCATGCTTTCCCTGGCAAACGAAGCCAGCTCGACGGCAGTCCACCAGTCTTAAGGGGCTGATTGTGTAGCTTTATCCAGATTCGCCTCGCCTGCATGGCGCATCATGCGGCGGAAGCTCATTGAGATATGCGCCCGCCTTATGTGCCCTATGGACTCCCAGTCGCCGATCTCGGCGGCGGCAAGGACCTCTTCCATTTCGCGGCGGAACGCGGTGAATTCCTCGACAAGGCCCAATTGCGGCATCAGCTTCAGGACGACGCGCGCAACCTGAAAATACAGGCGCTCGCTGATCTCGCGCAGTGGCTGGTTGCCGGTCATCGCCGTGAGCTCGTAAAAGAAGTCCATGTTGAGGCGCAGGAAAGCGCGCTGGTCGGGATTGAGTATATCGGCATCGCAGCGTGCGATGAGCGCCCGTATCCGGTCGAGGTCGTCCGCCGTGCGCGGGATCGGTGAAAGCTTGCCGACGAGGAGCGCCAGCTCCAGGCGCAAATGATAGACCTGCTGCAATTCCTCGATATCGACGTCGGTGACGATCGTGCCGACGCCGTGGACGGATTGAACCAGACCCTCGGATTCAAGGCGCGCCAGGACACGCCGGACCGGCGTGCGGCTGATCTCGAATTCCTGGGCAAGTTCTTCCTCGGACAGACGGCTTCCCGGCGCATAGACGAGCAGACAGATGCGGTCGCGCAATATCCGGTAGATGCGCTCGAACCGCTCTCGCGCGGAGAGCGGGCGCGGCGGCGCGGCGGTCACCGTCGTGGGCGGCTTGGCCTTTGTCTCGATCGTCACCCAGCCTCCAGGACAGCGTGCAGGAATTGCCGTGTCCGCTCGTTCTTGGGAGCACCAAACAGTTCGCTTGGCGGCCCCTGCTCGCAGATCTTGCCTTGATAGAAGAAGCAAACGCGGTCGGAAAACTCCTTGGCGAAGCCCATCTGGTGGGTGACCATCAGCATGGTTAGATCATGCTCGCGGCCGATCTGCCTTATCACCTGCAGCACTTCGCCGACAAGCTCCGGGTCGAGCGCAGACGTCACCTCGTCGAACAGCATGATCTTGGGCCGCATGGCAAGCGCCCTGGCGATGGCGACACGCTGCTGCTGGCCGCCGGAAAGCTGTGACGGATAGTGGTCCTTCTTCTGGGCCAGACCGACCAGCTCCAGCAGCTCCGCCGCTCTTGCCTCGGCGTCCGCCCGCTTCATGCCGAGCACCGTTATCGGCGCCTCGATGCAGTTCTGCATCGCCGTCATATGCGGAAACAGGTTGAACGACTGGAACACCATGCCGATCTTGGCGCGGATTTTACGGATATGGGCGAGATCGGCGGGAACAAGCTTGCCGTTCCTCTCCATATGGGTCAGCGGCTCGCCTTCGGCCCAGATGACACCGTCATTGATCGTTTCCAGCGTCATCAGCATGCGCAACACCGTCGTCTTGCCCGAACCCGACGGACCGATGACGGAGACTTTTTCGCCGCGCGCTATTTCGAGATTGAGCCCGTCGAGAACGGTTAACGTGCCGTAGCGTTTCGATACATTGTCGAAGCGGACCATCGGTTGTTCCGTCATCGCGTGGTCCTCCGGTTGAGCAGCCCTTCGAGGGAGCGGATGAGCGCCGCCGAAACCAGGCTCATGGCAAGGAAAAACAGGCCGACCAGCGTGATCGGCTCGGTGTAGCGGAACGTTTCGGAGCCGATGATCTTGGCAGTCTGCATCAGTTCCATCACGGCGATTGCGGAAAGCAACGGCGTCTCCTTGAACAAGGCCACCAGATAATTGCCGAGCGCCGGAACGATCGGCGGGATCGCCTGCGGGATGATGATGTCGCGAAACGTCGTCCAGGACGAGAGATTGAGCGCGATCGAGGCTTCCCACTGGCCGCGATGGATGTTGTCGAAACCGGCGCGATAAACCTCGGAGCAATAGGCGGCGTAGTGGATACCGATGGCCAGCACCCCGGCGGTGAAGGCGTCGAGCACGACACCGAATTTCGGAAAGACGAAATAGAGAAAGAATATCTGGATGAGCAGCGGGGTCGAGCGGATCAGCTCGACCAGCACCGAAATCGTCCAGCTGGTCCATGGCACGGCGATGCGGACGACCGCCAGCACCAGGCCGAGCGAGGCCGCAAGCGCAAAACCGATCAGCGTCGCCTCGATGGAAATGATGGCGGCGCGGGCGAGCACCGGCAGGATTTCCAGGGCAAATCCCCAATCCCAGATCATGCCGCCTTCCCCCGCGCCAGTCCGAGCGACGCCCGCCTTTCGAGAAGCCGCATGCCGATGGTCACAACCAGCGACATTGCCAGGTACATCAAAAGGACGAGGGTGAAGATCGGAATGGTCTTGAACGTGTTCTGGTTCATTTGCTGCGCCTTGAAGGCGAGGTCCGAAAGCGTGATCAGCGAAACCAGCGCTGTCGATTTCAGAAGCTCGATGAACAGATTGCCCCAGGGCGGGATCATCGCGACAAAGGCCTGCGGCAGGATGATCCGGCGCAACATCTGTGGGCGGCTCATGTTCAATGCCGTACACGCTTCCCACTGCCCGCGGGCGACGGACTGGATCGCGCCGCGCACGCACTCCGATCCGTAGGCGCCGACATTCAGGCCGAGTGCGAGCACTGCCACCACGAACGCGTTGATCGTGACGCCGAATTGCGGGAGGACGAAAAACAGCCAGAACAATTGCACCAGCGCCGACGTTCCGCGAAAGATCTCGACATAAACCGTGGCCAGCCATCTGAGCGGCGTTGGACCGTACATCCTTGCAAGTGCTGCAAGCACGCCCATGATAATTGCGAGCAGGCTGCCGAGGACGGCGATCTCGACCGTCAGGACCGCGCCTTGCAGCAGCCCCGGCATGAACACTCGGTAGCTTTCCTGTGTTGCCAAGGCGCCGATCACGACGAGCGCGATGACCAGCATGGCAACGAGCGTACGGATACCCATGCGATTCCCCCGGGGAAAAAGGGCGGCGCTTTCGCGCCGCCAGCAGTTGGGAACCTATTTGCCAGCACAGAGCTCTGCGGTCGTCTTGTTGGGGAGATAGTCCTTGCCGAAGCCGAGTGGCTCGACCAGCGCGATATGCTCCGGCGAACCGAGGAACTTCTTCAGCTCGGCGTTGAACGCCTCCTGCAGGTCGGTGTCTTCCTTGCGGAAGCCGAAGCCGCCATGACCTTTCACCGACTTGCCGGCGACCTCGCCGAAGGGCTTGGTCGAGTCGACGCCGTCGGCTTTCTTGGCCATGTCCGCGATCGAAAGAGCGGTCAGTGCGGCAGCGTCGGCGCGGCCCGACTGGACGGCGGCGACCAGGCTGGACTGGTCGGGCAAGGAGACGATCTGCCCACCGGCAACGCCCGCTTCCTTGGCGAAGCCGCCTTCGACGGCGCCGGCCATCACGGCAAGCTTGAGATCCGGATTGTCCTTGATGCTGGAAAAATCCTTGATGCCTTTCGGATTGCCTTTTGCCACCAGCATAGCCTCGCCGATGCCGTAGGACGGCTCGGAGTAGTTGATCTCAGCGCAGCGCTTCGGAGTGATGAACATGCCGGCGGCGATGATGTCGAAGCGGCCGGCCTTGAGACCCGGAATGAGCGAGCCGAATTCGGTCAAAACACCGTCGACCTGCGGTATGCCCATCTTGGCGAGCACCGCCTTGGCGACTTCCGGCGCTTCGCCGGTCAGCTTGCCGTCTGGCGTGGCGTAACCGAACGGCGCCTCGTTGGCGAAACCGACGCGGATGTAGCCGTCCTTCTTGGCCCGTTCGAGGGTGGTTTCCGCGTGAGCGGACAGCGACGTCAATGACGTCGCGGCGAGCGCGATGCAGGCAGCCGCTTTCACGACCATGCGGCGCGATATCGATGATTTGAGCATGCTTTTCTCCCATTGAACAACTGTGGATGGTTCCCAGGGCGCGGCCTTCTTCGAGGTCGACGCCTGCTTGATCAGACGTATACAACTGCCCTAGACATTTCGCAAGCAGAGATATAGAAACCATGTAAATTCGGCGCTAATTCGTAGTTATCCAACAAACTTGACGTCGAGTTGTGCACAATTTCGCCTGGTTTGCCCATTTACAAGAGGGCAACAGCGTACCCAGAAGGCAGGACTTCGGTGGCGACCGCGAACGAGTTCGGGACATTCACGCAAGCGGAGTATGGGCAGCGCCTGGCCGGCGTGAAGACACGCATGCAAAAAGCCGGCTTCGATCTCGTCGTCTGTCAGGATCCAGCCAACATGTGCTGGCTGACCGGCTATGACGGATGGTCGTTCTACGTTCCGCAGTGCGTGCTCGTCCATCTGGAGGAGGACCGGCCGATCTGGTTCGGCAGGGCGCAGGATGCCAAGAGCGCACGCCTAACCACCGGCCTGCCCGAGACAAACATCGTGCCGTTCTCGGAACGGCTGGTGCAGCAGCCGGTCGAACACCCTTATGACGAACTCGCGCAACTGATCCGGTCGCGCCGCTGGGGAAAGGCCCGCATCGGCGTCGAGATGGACGCGCATTATTACACTGCGCGCTGCCACGCCCACCTTGTCGAGGGGCTGCCCGACGCGCACTTCGCCAACAACCACGATCTCGTGAATTGGGCGCGGCTGGTGAAATCCGAAGCCGAGCTGGTGCTGATCCGCGAGGCGGGTGCGATCTGCACGCATGCAATGAACCGCGCCATCGAGAAAATGCGACCCGGTGTGCCTCAGAACCATGTCATTGCGGAAATCTATCACGCACAGATCATGGGCGTGCCCGGAGCTGGCGGCGACTATGCCGCGATCTGTCCGCTGATGCCCGTTGGCGAAGGCACCAGCACGCCGCATCTGACGTGGTCCGACGCGCCGCTGCCGGACAGCGGCCTCGCCATTCTGGAGATCGCCGGCGTGCGCCGCCGCTATCATGCAGCCCTGACCCGGACGGTACATTTCGGCAAGCCGCGGCAAGCCATCCTCGACATGGCCAAGGCGATCGTCGAGGGCGTCGACGCTGGCCTCGAGAAGGCGCGCCCCGGCAACACCGCCGAAGAGGTGGAAGCCGTCTGGCAGGCAGTCCTGCGGAGGAACGGACTGAAGAAGGAAAGCCGCGTCGGCTATCCGGTCGGGCTCGCATACCCGCCCGATTGGGGTGAACGCACCGCAAGCCTTCGTCCCGGCGACACCACCGAGATGCAGCCTGGGATGTGCTTCCATTTCATGGCCGGCGTTTGGCTCGACGATTTCGGCATCGCCATCTCGGAATCGTTCGTCGTCACGGAACGCGGCGGCGAACGCCTCTGCGATGTGGCGCGCGAACTCATCGTTATCGATTGACATGGCGGCCGGGAAGCCGGCTGCCGAAAAGACCATGCCTGCCACCAAGCCGGCAACAAGCACGAGGACGCCCGATGGACCGTAATCCCTTTTCCGAAGCCGAAATCGCCGGCCGCCTTGCCAAGGTCCGTACTACACTGGCCGAGCGTGAGCTCGACGCGGCGGTCTTCGCCTCGCCGGAGAACGTCTTCTATCTCACCGGGCTCGATCACTGGGGGTATTTTGCCCCTCACCTGCTGATCGTCCCGCTCCAGGGAAAACCTGTCCTGGTCACCCGCTCGATGGAAAAGGTGACCATCGAGAAGCGGGTGAAGGCAGCGGAATTCCGTGGCCACTCCGACAGCGAAACGGCGGCCGACCTTGCCGCGCGGGTGCTTGCGGAGCTCGGCCTGTCCAGCAAGCGGATCGGCCTCGAATACTGGACGGCCGGCCTTAGCCATGGACTTGCCGTAGCACTCCAGATGCAAGCGGATGCCAAGTGGAGCGACGTCTCCGGTCTGATCGACAAGATGCGGCGGGTGAAGAGCGCCGAGGAACAGGTGCTGATGCGGCGCGCCGCAAAGGTGACGGACGCCGCCGCCGGTGCCGCGATCGCCGCGATCTCGGATGGCGCTTCCGAACAGGAGGTCGCCGCCCAATGTGTTGCGGCAATGATCCGCGCCGGCGGTCATGCGCCGGGCTTCGGACCGTTCATCCGCCCGGCCGCGCGCCTGGGTGAAGAGCACACGACCTGGGGCGACGGGATCTACCGCAAGGGCGAGCCGGTCTTCGTCGAACTGTCCGGCTGCATCTCACGCTACCACGCGCCGCTCGGCCGGCTCGTTCGCATCGGCCACATAAGCGACGAAGACGCCACAATGGCGGCGGTGACCGCCAAGGCGTTCAACGCTGTCGTCGAGGCGCTGCGGCCGGGCGCCAAGGCGCGCGATGTCTACGCCGCCTGGCAGGCCGTCGCCGACGAGGCCGGTCTTTCCCACTATCGCCGCCATCACTGCGGTTACCTGGTTGGCGCTGGCCAGCCGCCATCATGGACCGGCGGCAATTCGGTGACCGGCTTGAGGCACGATTCCGACCTTGAGATCGAGACCGGGATGAGCTTCCACATCCTGTCGTGGCTGATGGGAACCGGTCGCGGCGATGACTTCGTCTCCAACACGGTGCTTTTGACCGACGCGGGTGCTGAAGTGCTCACCCGCACGCCGGCCGGCCCGATCGTTCGATAGGCCCGCACGTATGGCGCGCTACTCGGCACTCTCGATTTTCCGCAACGCGCTGTCTGGCCAGAAGAATTGGCAGCGCGCCTGGCGGGCGGCGGAGCCAAAACCGTCCTATGACGTGATCGTCATCGGCGGCGGTGGACACGGCCTCGCCACCGCCTTCTACCTTGCCGATAACCACGGTATCCGCAACGTCGCGGTGCTCGAAAAGGGCTATGTCGGCGGCGGCAATGTCGGCCGCAACACCACCGTCATCCGCTCCAACTACCTGCTCGACGGCAACACCCAGTTCTACGAATTCTCGATGAAGCTCTGGGAGACCATGTCGCGGGTGCTGAATTTCAACGTCATGTTCTCCCAGCGCGGCCAGCTCGTCACAGCGCATTCGGCCGATCAGCTCGACGGTTTCAGCCACCGCGCCAACGTCATGCGGCTGAACGGCATCGATGCCGATATCCTCGACCGCGAAGAGGTGCGCCGGCTGGTGCCCTATCTCGATTTTTCCGACACTGCCCGCTTCCCGATCCATGGCGCCATCTTCCAGGGCCGGGCGGGCACGGCACGCCACGACGCCGTCGCCTGGGGCTATGCGCGCGCCGCCGATAGCCATGGCGTCGACATCATCCAGAACTGCGAGGTGACAGGCTTCCTCCGCGACGGCGACAGTATCGTCGGCGTCGAAACGACGAAAGGCCGGATCGGCGCCGGCAAGGTCGGCCTCGCTGTTGCCGGGCATACATCCGTGCTCGGTGCCAAGGCCGGCCTTGAACTGCCGATCGAAAGCCACGTCCTGCAAGCCTTTGTCACCGAACCGCTGAAGCCGCTGGTAGATCACGTCGTCGCCTATGGCGCCGACCACTTCTATGTCAGCCAGTCCGACAAGGGCGGGTTGGTCTTCGGCGGCAATCTCGACGGCTACAATTCCTACGCCCAGCGCGGCAATCTCGGCGTCGTGCGCGAGGTGGCGGAGGCGGCGATTGCATTGATGCCGTGTATTTCGCGCGTCCGCCTGCTGCGCCACTGGGGCGGCGTCATGGACATGACCCCCGATGCCAGCCCGATCATCTGCCCGACGCCGATCGACGGCCTCTATCTCAACGGCGGCTGGTGCTATGGCGGCTTCAAGGCAACGCCAGCTTCCGGCTGGTGCTTCGCCCACACGATCGCCACCGGCAAGCCGCATCCCTTGATCGCGGCCTACGGGCTCGATCGTTTCCGCACCGGCCACACGCTCGATGAGGCCGGCGTCGGCCCTTCCGCTTGGCTGCAATAGGAGGCGGAACAAAATGCTGCGCATCGAATGCCCCTGCTGCGGCCCGCGCGACCATGACGAGTTCCGCTACGGCGGCGATGCCTCGGTCACGCGTCCGGCCCATGACGATCCCGATCCGGAGGCCTGGTACCGTTACGTCTATATCAGGACAAACCCGGCCGGCCCGCACCGTGAATACTGGCAGCACGTGACCGGTTGCCGGCAATGGCTGGTGGTCGAACGCGACACCCGCAACCATGCCGTCGCATCAGTCGACTTCGCCAGGAAATCAACTCTCAGGAAATCACCGGCATGAGTTCGAACCGCAAACGCCTGCCGGTGGGTGGCCGTATCAGTCGCGAGGTGCCGCTCGATTTCACCTTCGACGGCCGCAAGCTGATTGGATATCGCGGCGACACCCTTGCCTCCGCGCTGCTCGCCAACGGCGTCACTCTCGTCGGGCGCAGCTTCAAATATCATCGCCCGCGCGGCATCTTTTCCGCCGGGCCGGAGGAACCGAATGCGCTGGTTACGCTCGGGATCGCAGGCAGGCGCGAGCCGAACCTGCCGGCGACGACACTGGAACTCGCCAACAGCATGGACGTGGAAAGCCAGAATCGCTGGCCATCGCTGGCCTTCGACGTACAAAGCGTCAACGGGCTGTTGGCGCCGTTTCTGTCCGCCGGCTTCTACTACAAGACCTTCATGGGCCCGACGCGCCGCGCCTGGATGTTCTACGAGCACTTTATCCGCAAGGCGGCCGGTCTGGGCAGAGCCGGCACCGGCCCGGATCCCGACCGCTACGAGGTTCGTCATGCTTTCGCCGATGTCGCAATTGTCGGCGGCGGCCCGGCGGGATTGTCAGCAGCGCGGGCAGCCGCCGCGGCCGGGGCGCGGGTCGCGCTGATCGAGCAGGATTTCCTGCTTGGCGGCCAGCTTCTGGCGGAACCGTCCGACAGCGCAGCGGCCGCATGGTTGAGGCAGGCCGAGGCCGAGTTGAAGGGCTTCGAAACCGTCGTGCTGATGAAGCGGACAACCGCTTTCGGCAGCTATGACGGCAATGTCATCGGGCTGGTCGAACAGCGCGATCCAACCGGTCCGAAGCCGAACGGCGAGGCGCGGCAAACGGTCACCATGCTGCGCGCCCGCTCGATCGTTTTCGCCACTGGCGCCATCGAGCGACCGATGGTGTTCTCGAACAATGACCGGCCCGGCGTCCTGCTTGCCTCAGCCGCCCGGACCTATCTCAACCGTTTCGCTGTCCTGCCGGGCAAGAAAATCATTGTCGCCACCACCAATGACGGTGCCTGGCGCACCGCCTTCGACTATGCCGCAGCCGGCGCGGAGGTGACGGTTGCGGATCTGCGCGCAGTCCCGCCCGCAGCACTTGCCGCGGAAGCCGCACGGCTCGGCGTCGTGGTGCGGGCCGCAACGCGGATCGTCGACCTGCACGGCGGCCATGCCGTCAGGCACGTAACGCTCAACGGGCCGGAGGGCCAGTCCTCGGCCGCCTGCGACCTGGTCTGCGTGTCCGGCGGCTGGTCGCCAACCGTGCATCTCACCTCGCACCTCGGTGTCAAACCTGTCTATCGCGACGATATCGGCGGCTTCGTGCCGGGCGCGTTTCCGGCCGGCCGGCTAGGTGCCGGCGCGATGATTGGGGCCTATGCAACTGCCGATGCCATCGAGGACGGTCATCGCGCCGGCATCGACGCGGCAGCCTCCGGCGGCAAGTCGGCGCCGGTTCCCGCTCCGGCCAAACTCGATCTCGGCGACACCGCCACGACGCTACTTCGCGAAGCGCCTTCCGTCGGACATGGAAAAGCCTTCGTCGATTTTCAGATGGATGTGACGACGAGGGATATCGAACTCGCCCATCGCGAGGGCTATGAATCGGTCGAGCATCTGAAGCGCTACACCACGCTCGGCATGGGTACCGATCAAGGCAAGACCAGCAATTTTGCCGCACTTGCCGCGATGGCGGCGCTGCGCAACGCAACGATTCCCGAGACCGGCGTCACGACCTTCCGCCCGCCCTATACGCCGGTTGCCATCGGGGCGCTTGCCGGGCGCGCCATCGGCCATCATTTCAAGCCGATCCGCCGCACGCCAATGCACGACTGGCACATGGCCAACGGCGCCGAGATGCTCGAGGTGGGGCTCTGGATGCGGCCCTATTTCTACCGGCAGTCCGGACATGACGTGAATGAAGCCTATGTCGCCGAAATGCGGAATGTACGTCAGGCCGCGGGGCTGATGGACATCTCCACGCTCGGCAAGATCGATGTCCAGGGCCCGGATGCGGCAATCTTCCTCGACCGCGTCTACGCCAACGGCTTTGCCAAGCTGGCGGTCGGCCGCGCCCGCTACGGCGTCATGCTGCGCGACGACGGCATCGTCTTCGACGACGGCACCACGACGCGGCTGGCGGAAAACCGGTTCTTCATGACCACTTCGACCGCCAAGGCCGCCGATGTGCTGTCGCGTCTCGAATTCCTGCTCGACACGGCCTGGCCGGATTTGCGCGTGGCCGTCACTTCGGTCAGCGACGAATGGGCGGCGATGTCGGTTGCCGGGCCTGCCAGCCGCGCGATCCTGAATGCAGCGTTTCCCGCTCTCGACGTTTCCGACGCGGCGCTTTCGCATATGGGACTACTCGAAAGCGGATGGGGGGGCCGTGCGCTCCGCATCCTGCGTCTCAGTTATTCCGGCGAGCGCGCTTACGAAGTCTATACCGGCGCCACTGCCGGTGAACAGCTCTGGAGCCGTCTGCTCGAAGCCGGCAGACCATTCGACCTGAAGCCTTACGGCGTCGAGGCGCTAGGTGCGCTGCGCGTCGAAAAGAGCCATGTCGCCGGACCTGAAATCGATGGACGCACGACGCTCGACGATCTCGGCCTCGGCCGCATGGCCGGCAAGCGCAGCGGCTTCGTCGGCGACGTCCTGCGACGGCGCCCTGCCCTCCACGCGCCCAACCGGCAGCGCCTGGTCGGACTGGAATGCATCGAGGACGGAAAACGCCTGCGCGGCGGCGCCATCCTGTTCCTGCCGGATGAGAAACCCTATGGCCATGGGCGCGGTCGCATCACCTCCGTCACTTTCAGCCCCGAGCGCGGCCATTATGTCGGGCTGGCCCTGCTTGCCGGCGATGTCGCGGCAGAAGGAAGCGAGGTCGTGGCGGTCTATCCGATGAAGGCCGAAACAGTTCGCGCCCGCATTGTCTCGCCAGTATTCCTCGATCTACAGGGAGAACGGCTGCATGGCTAGCTTGACCTCTTCTCGGGATTTCAGCCTGTCCGTGGCCGATTGTCCGCTTATCCAGATCGAGGGCTGGGACGGGACACTGAGACAATTCGAAAAGAGCGTCTCGGCGTCGCTCGGCACGAAACTTCCCGCTTCGGTCGGAGAGACCGTTCGCCACAAGGGGCTAATCATCCGCATTGCACCTCGCCGCCTCTGGCTGGTTCTCGACGAAGGCACGCAAGCGCCCGCGCTTTCCGTCGACCCCGATCTCGGCTGTTCTGTTCCCCTCGGCGAAGGTCGTGTTCGTTTGAAAATGGCCGGCCCTGACATCGCAAGGCTTCTGTCCGGCTGCATTACCGTCGACTGGCACGCGCCGGCCGCCGCTCCGGGCCGCGCCGTGCAGACATCCTTCCATCATGTCTCCGTGCTCTTCCTGCGCACCGGCGAGGCCGCGTGCGAACTCATCGTGCCGCGAAGTTTTGCCCGCAGCCTCTCGGATTGGATTGCGGATGGCTAGCCAATGGTGGTTTCTCGGGCAAGGATCGGCTTTAGCGGCCGATCCAAGCCGCTATCACGAAACCGTTTACTCTCTTGCTGGCCAGTCTTGCAGAAGCGTAATCCCAAATTTCGGCGCGGCTGCTTTGAGCCGCTCGATATCGGCAGGCGTCGGCGGCCCGACCACCTCTCCCTTGCCGAGTTCATGGCCACCTTCGGCGAGGAACTGCTCGAACACACTTGGCGTGTCTATCAGGATGTAGCGAACGGGCTGGTTGCCGGGATTCACGAGCTGGTGCGGGATGCCGCGCTTCAAAAACATGCTCTCACCGGGCGAGAGCGTTCGGACCTCGCCGGCCACAATTGCGGCCAACTGCCCTTCGATGACGTAGACTGTCTCGTCGTCATTCGCGTGAACATGGATTGATGTTTTCGTCTGCCCGTCGCTTCGGTTTTCGAAGAGACTCAACAAGCCTCCCGTCTGTTCGCCGGAGACCAGTCGCTTCATGACGATGCCTGCGAGCACGAATTCCTTTGGGTCAACATCTGTCATTGATCCAATCTGCCAGGTACATTCGGAGTAGGCCCGTACCGTGCCGTCAAGCAGACAAACTGCGCAGCGACATCCGGCAAACGTCGAACGGGCTCACGGGTTCCCGGTTGCCGGAGTTCCCTCTTCCCAAGCTCACTTTGGACGAAAAGCCGGCTAACCGGACATGCTGGCCGACACCGACATACGCCAACTCGAGGGCGCCGCAGAGGTCCGTCTAATTGACGGCGAAGCTGCAACGGGCTGCCAGACTCTCGCCAGGGCCAAGCACCGACAGTCCATTCCATTTGTCGATCGAACCACGATTGTGAGCATCGACCGCATGACTGACCGGTTCAAAACAGAAGAAGTCGCTCTCGTCCGATGGCGAATAGACCAGGTAGAAGTTCAAGGGCGACGAAGCTTCAATCCGCAGGCTGCAACTGTGCTCCGGCCACGATATGGTAGCGACGCCGTCCCAGCCGGCAAACAGATTGTTTATCCATCCGCTCGGCAATACGGCCGGGGCGCCGAAATCCCAATCGGGACGGGTTTTGACATCCACAAACCGTTCGGGGAGATGGCTGGGCAGTTCGAGACAAACCTGCGAGGCCGGCGCATGAAGCGCGGTCCGTGCCGTTCTCGGGAACCATGGATGGATACCAAGCCCGAACGGCAGCCTGACCGAGGCCCGATTGACGATGCGAAGCTTCAGCTCGAGCCCTTGTCTGGCTAGCGCGTAGCTCACATCGGCGCGATATCGGTATGGGCCGGGTCCTTTGCTGATAAGGGACAGCTTTGCGTTATCTTGCGCTACGCTGTCGACGTCCCACTCGCTCGAAAATCCATTGCCGTGAACGGGAAATGGCTCGCCTGCAACATTGGCAGGCAGTTCGTGGAATTTGGAGTCGAATGTGAATCCGCCGCCCGAGATGCGATTCGACCACGGCAAAAGCAGGTTGCAGGCAAGGTCGAATGGGTTGCTGCTCCCGCCGTTTGGCCAAGGCCTGAAGATCGGCACGCGCCCATGGTCCAGTCTCGCAAGACCTGCCCCAAGCGACGGGACGATTTCAGCGGACAGGTCTCCGCTTCCGATTTTGATCGTTCGGACCATCAGTTTCAGACGGTATCGGCCTTGGCAGCGGCGATCGGCTGTGGATGGCGGCCTTTGCGAGCCACTGCAAGGAGGTCGTTCGACGCGATCCCGATGAGCGCCTTCATCTGATCGTGAGCGTCGTCGGCCCTGCGCATCCGGATTGCCTCCAGCACGTCGCCATGCGCGCTCAGCGTCTGCTGGTAGTTAGCGGTGGCCGATGTGGTCAATCGGAAGGAGAAGCTGAGGGCGGCAGCAAGCATATTGCCGAGATTGGCGAACACCGGGTTGCGGCTGGCACGAAGGATGGCGGTATGAAACCTGACGTCGGCATCGAGACACGCAGCAAGGTCGTCCTGCGGAGCAATGCGCATGGCCTCATAGGCGGCTTCGATGACTGCGAGATCGCCTGACGTCGCCATCTTGGCCGCAAGGTGGGCGGCCGCGGGTTCAATGATCAGCCGCGCCTCGATCAATCCGCGGACGAAATCGAGATCGGGCTCGATATCGCGCATCCATTCCAGAACCTGTGCATCCAGCCTGTTCCATTCGCTCGACACGCGCACACGCGTCCCGGCCCGCTTGCGTGCCTCGATCAATCCTTTCGCCGAAAGCGTCAGAAGAGCATCGCGAAGCGCCGTGCGGCTCGCCCCGTAGATAACGCAAAGTTCAGCTTCCGTCGGCAAGACGGAGTGCTGCGCGTAGGAGCCGGCGAGGATTCGCTGTCCGAGATCGCGTGCGATGCGATCCTTGAGCGATGACGTGGCGCCATCTGCGGCAGGAATGTCCTGCTTGCCTTGGCCAGTCGAAGCGATCGCCGTGTCCATCGTCATGTCCTGTTCAAGTGGTACTCGGCAATTACCACAGCAAGTATCAGCAGCGAGCCCTTGGCAAGCAACTGATAGAAGGTTGGCACGGACGTCAGTATCATTCCGTTGTTGAGGACACCAATGATGGCGACGCCCAGTAGTGCGCCGACGATCGTGCCCTTACCGCCCTGCAAGGCGCAGCCACCCAGAACGGCCGCTGTGATGGCCTCGAGTTCCAGGCCTTGGGATCCGGATACGGGCTGCCCCGAGCCGGTACGGGCAGCCAACAGAATCCCGGCCAATCCGGCCGCCACTCCACTCATGATGTAGATGCCGACACGGTAGCGGTTGATGTTGATGCCGGAGAAGCGTGCAACAACGGGATTGCCGCCCAGGGCATAGATGTTGCGGCCAACGATCGAGCGGGCAAGGAAGAGATGGAACACGATCGCGGTCAGCAAAAGAATCCAGATCAGCAGAGGCAGGCCGAGGATTCGTCCGATCCCAATGAAGCGGAAAGTGTCGCTGAAAATCGCGATCGATTGCCCATCGGATATGATGAACGCGATGCCGCGGAAGATCGCCATCGTACCGAGAGTCGCGATGACAGCGTTGACCCGCCCGTAGGTGATGATGATGCCGTTCACGAGGCCGGCAAGACCACCCAGGACCAGGCCGGCAAGAATGCCCGCTGCCGGCGATCCGGTCGCCTGGATGGCCATTGCCGTCGATACTGTGGTCAGACCGACGATTGCGCCGACGGCAATATCAAGCCCGCCGGCGACGATGACCACGGTCTGGCTCATCGCCAGGACGCCCAGGATGGTAATGCCCAGACCGATGTTCAGCAGGTTTCGGCTCGAGAAGAACACGTCGCCTCTCAGAGTGCCGAAAATGAGCACGAGAATGGCGAGAGCAACCAGGAGGCTTATGTTGTGAATGCCGATGCGCTCTGCCATGCGCAAGGAAGGGCGTCTTTTGCCGGTTTGTGTTGTTGCTGTCCTGAGCTCAAGGCTGTTCACTGAATTTGTCCTCCGAGCGATGCTACAGATTGCGGCATGGCGTGCTTCAGGATCGTGGCCTCATCGATGTCTGGGCGGGAAAGTTCGGCCGTGATCCGGCCTCCAGCCATGACAAGCACCCTGTCGGCGAGCCCGATCAGTTCGGGCATTTCCGAGGAAATCAGGATTATGCCGATACCGCTTGCGGCGAGTTCATCGATCAGGCGATAGATTTCCGCCTTGGCGCCGATGTCGATGCCGCGGGTCGGCTCGTCGAGGATGAGAAGCATCGGCTGCCGGGCAAGCCAGCGCGCGAGAACGACCTTCTGTTGATTGCCACCCGACAATTTCGAAACCTGTTCGTCGAGGTTGGGCGCCTTGATCGACATCTTTGCTGCAAGCGGTGAGACGATCTCCAGTGCCTTGCGCCGGTTGAAGAAGCCGAAGGTCGACGTCTTGTCGGGCACGCAAAGCGAGGCGTTGTCAAGAATGCTTCGGAACAGCAGCAGGGCCTCGTGCTTGCGGTCTTCGGGGGCGAAGCCGATGCCTGCCACGATCGCTGCATGCGGACTGTTGGGGCCAACGGGCACGCCACTCATCGCTATGGTTCCGTCGAGGCGCCGATCATAGCCGACAATCGCCTTTGCCAGCTCGGATCGACCCGCACCCATAAGGCCGGCAATGCCGAGCACCTCGCCGCGGCGGACCTTGAGGCTCACATCGGTGACGTGGTCGGTGGTCAAGCCCGCCACCTCCAGCAACGGTAGCCCCGATTGCCACGTCTCGCGCGTAAACAGATCGGCGATGTCACGGCCGACCATGAGTTTGGCTATGGTCTGCTCGCTGGCACCGTCCGCGCGGGAATCGTCGACCAGCCGGCCGTCCCGCAAAACGACAATGCGATCCGCAAGGTCGATGACCTCGTTCAGCCTATGAGAGATGTAGACGATCGAAGTGCCCTCTTCGCGCAGCCGCCGAATTACTGAAAACAGACGGCGCGCTTCGTCGTCGGTCAGCGACGAGGTCGGCTCATCGAATGCGATCAGCTGGCCGCCAGCACGTATGGCGCGCATGATTTCGATCATCTGGCGCTGTGCCGGGCCGAGCGTGCTGCAGAGTTGACGCGCCCGCATATCCTGCTGCATGCCGAAGGTCGCAAGCACCTTGTCGGTCTGCTCCTCGAGCCTATGCCAGTCGAGCAGGACGCCTGCCAGCCGTGGCAGTTCGCCGACGAAAATGTTCTCGGCCACGGTCAGGTTCGGAACGATCTCCGGCTCCTGATGGATGACGCGTATTCCGGCTCTGTGGCTGTCGCGCGGTTCGCTGAAAACGATCGGCGTGGAGCCATGCAGCACGGTGCCGGTGTCCGGTGCGAACACGCCCTCGAGAATTCGCATCATTGTCGATTTGCCGGCGCCATTCTCGCCAACCAGAGCGAGCACCTCTCCTGGCCGAAAGGCAATCGAGACATTGTCGAGCGCCTGCACGACGCCGAAGCGCTTCGATATCCTGTCGAGCGAGAAGAAATCCGATTGCATCAAAGCTCACTCCCGAGGATCGATCCCGTGTGCCTGCCGACGAACTGCCGGCCCAAAGAGCGTCATGCGCCCTGCGGCATGACGCATATCTGGTTCAGTGGCAGAGCTTGGCTTTGTAGTCCGACGCAAAATTTTCGGCGGTGATGTATTCCGGGTCCGTGAAGGACTGAACGGGAAGCTTCGTTCCGTCCTTGATGGAGGCCAAGAGAATCTTCACCGCCAGCGCGCCATGATTTTCCGAATTGAGCCACATCGTACCACGGAACGCCGAGGGCTTTCCGGATCCGAAAGCGTCACAAGCGCGGCTCCCGTCGATGCCGATCCCCATGCCCTGGTCTGCGGTATAGCCGGCGTTTTCCAGGGCTCGCGCACCACCCAGCACGCCATCATCGTTGTCCCTGCGCGAAAGTCCATTCCCACGCCGTATCGTCGGTGAGGGAAGCAATTGCTGCCAACCCGTCCGGAACGCTCAAATCGTGATCCCGCAGGCACAATGCCAGCTGCGGCAGCGCGTGAAAGCGCATGCCGTAATTGCCCTTGCCCCAAAGCATGCGGCAGATGCCGGACAATTCCAGGGAACGCGCGGCGCGCAGCGTGTGCTCGTAGGAGCGGCCCTGCGCCCCGGTGAGGATGCCGCGATGCGCCGAGCGGGCGACGATTTCAAGCAGGCGTATGACTGCGTTGCCGGCACGTTCGGCGATGTCCTTGTCCGGGGCCAGCGCGCAGAGCGCGCACAGGCCCTTGAGGTCGATCGGAAAATAGGGCGCCGAGTTGAACTCGGCCATCTCCCATGCCTCGAAATGATCGAGCCAGGCGCGTACCCGCGCGGCTCCCACCGCGGACTGTTCGCGGCCAAGGCGGCCCGACCGCACGAACCGCACATCAGGCAACAGGCTCCCAGCAATATAGGCGGCGGTGTGGAAGAGCAGCGCGTGGTTCTCGGAGAAGTACCACTGCACATCATTGCCGGGCTCGTCCATCCAGTAGCGATAGCCGAGGATGGCGTTGTCGATGCGCGCGCGCAGGCTCACTTCCAGCCGATCGCCATAGGCCTTGCGGCACCACAGCAGCGGCACCAGGATGAAGTCGGCGCAATCGTGACAATCCTCGATCGCCGGCAGCGTGCCGGAGATCATGGCGTCGGTCTCGGCGCCCTGCTGCCCGATCGCCAGGCGCGCCAGCGCGCGCACCGTATCGGCCTCGGCGTGATCGGCGACCTCGCGCAAAGCCTCATCTATACGCGCGGTAAGCGTTTCCGGCGCATCGCCCTGACGGTGCGCGTGGCATATCTCGACGCCGAAGACACGCGATACGGCATGGTCTGCGACCCTCAGCGACACCTTGAAATGGCGAAAGTCGGCCGGCAGCTGCTCGGTATCGGCGATCGGCAGCCGCGTCTGGCCCGTTGGCAGATCGAAGGCGAAGCGCACCGGCGTCTCGATCGACATGAAATCGCCTTCGATCTCGATCTCGACTTGCGCGTCGCGCGGCAGGGCCACGCCGGTGACGAGCGCCACCTCGCCGCCGTCATAGGCGGGACGGTCGAAATGCATGTCGTCGAGGGCTGCTTCCATCGCATCGGCAACGCCGCTCTCGACTTCGATCGGCAGTGCGACCGAAGCAGCCGGACCGGATAGATAATCGAGCTGGAAATAGTAGCGGGCGTCGCGCTCGGCGAGATCGTCGAACCATATGCGAATGTCGTTGCGGCCGACCCTCAGCACGATCTTGAAGTGCTCGGCACTTTCCAGATTGCGGCCGTAGGGCGCCATCCAGCCGGCTTCCTCGCCATTGGCAAAGAGTATGGCGCCGCCGCATGTACGCAGCCGTACCATCACCTCGCCACTCGAGGCCGCCTCGATGGTGGTCTCGGCCCAGGTCCCAAGCACCGTCGGCCGGAACCAGAAGCCCGACAGGTCGATGCGTGGCGAGGCGAAGGGCAACCAGATGCGCTCAGCGCCGAATTCGGCGCTGACCTGTGGTCGCTTGCCGCGTCGTTCCGCTGCGAACTGCGTGCGGCACGGATATTCATGGGGAATGAAATTCTTGTGCTTGGTAAGGAAGAAGAAGGGATCCATCTCGCCTTGCATGGGCTGGTCGGCCACGTCGTAGCGTTGCTCGGCGATAGACCCGAGCCGCCAATAGACGATTGGCTGCCCCGCCACGAGCGGCCGGCGCAGCGTAAAGTCCGTCCGAACGCTTTGCGCGGCCTCGCTCATCGCAAATCCTTCACGGGTACTGGATCGACATCGGTGTAGGCCTGGTTCTCGCCGGTCATGCCCCAGACGAAAGCATAGGGGCCGGTGCCGGCACCCATATGGATAGACCAGGCGGGCGACAGGACAACGTCACCGTCCGCAACCATCAGGTGGCGCGTCTTGTCAGGCCGGCCCATCAGATGGACCACACGGTCGGCCTCGGCGAGGTCGAAGTAGCAATAAGCTTCCATGCGCCGCTCATGCAGATGCGGCGGCATGGTATTCCACACACTGCCCGGCGCGAGGTCGGTGATCCCCATCAGCAAGAGGCAGGACGGGGCCACTTCGGGATGGATGTACATGCGCAGCGTGCGCCTGTTCGCGCGAGCCTCCTCGCCGAGCACAAGCGGCTTGGCTTCGCTGTTGACGATGAGACGGTGCGCAATAGCGGCGCCGGCCGGCACCGAGTTCATATAGAAGCGTGCCGGCCTCTCCGGATCGTCGCTCTCCAGCGTCACCTCGCGCGCTCCGCGTCCGATATAGACGATGTCGCGGTTAGCCACGGGAAAGGGCCTGCCGTCCACCGCGACGGCGCCATTGCCGCCGAGATTGGCGATGCCCATCTCGCGCGCGTCAAAGAAGAGCGGCGTGCCGACTTCGGCCCCGTTGCCGAATGTCAGCGGGTTGGCCAGCGGCACCGCGCCACCGACGATCATGCGGTCGACATGGGTGTAGACGAATTCGATCGCGCCGGGCCGGAACAAGCCGTCGACCAGGAACTCGGCCCTCAGCCGGTCCGTGTCCATGCCGGCAATATCGCCCGGCGACACGCCATAGAGCGTCCGCATCATGCCGCCTCCACCTTCGACTGCAGATGCCGGGTCCCTTCGGTCAAGCACAGAATGGCCAGCGCCTGTCCGTAGCCCGTCGGATGGATGGGTATATCGCGATAGAACTGCAGGTCGGCGCCCATGCGTGTGCCATAAGACACGTTCGCCACCACACCTTTGTCATCGATGTTGGCCACCACGGCTTCCAAGGCGCGGAGGCCGGCGGCACGGCACTCTGTCGAGCCGATTCCGAGCCGCGCGGCCTTCATCAACCCGTAGCCGAAGCCGGCCGTGGCGGAAATCTCCTCGTAAGACGTCGGGTCGTCGAGCAGAGTGTGCCATGCGCCCGAACCTGCCTGCACCTCGAGCAGGGCGTTGATCTGCGTCTCCAGCACGCCGAGCAGATAGGCCCGGACCGAGGGTGCAATTTCGGCGAACTCCACCAGTTCGAGGATACCGACGGTAATCCAGGCATTGCCTCTCGCCCAACGCGCACGGGCGAAATTGTGCCGTCCCGCGAACGTCCAGCCGTGAAACCACAGCCCTGATGCCGGGTCGGCGAGATAACGGGCGTGGACCAGGAATTGCCTTTCTGCTTCCTCGACGAAGCGACGCTGACCGGCAGCCTGGCCGTAGGATGCGAGGAACAGCGCCACCATGAACAGCGTGTCGTCCCACAATTCGTCGTCGTTGACCCGGTCCGAAACATCATGCTGGAAACCGCCTTCGGGCGTCCGTGGCAAGGCGGTGACTACCTGCTCGGCCCATTCGCGCAGGACCGGCTCGAAGCGCGGCTGGCGCCGGCGCCGCCACAATTCGCTTAGCGCCAGCAGAGGCGCCGTGGTGTTGACGTTCATCGCAGGGAGACCGGCAGCGATGCGTCGGTCGTACCAGGCCTCGATCGTCTGCAGCAGCCGATCGTCGCCGGTCTGCGCCCACAGCCGAACCAGCCCGTAGAGCCCGACGCCCTGCGGCCATTCCCAGCTGTCGAAGCTGACATAGTCGCCCGGCGTGCCGTCGAGATTCGGCTCATGGAACCGCCCGTCATGACGCAAGCCGGTCATGCCGGCCACGAGGCTGGCAAGCACGGAATTCAGGCGTTCGGCCGACAGCGGCATCACTCCTCCCGTTTCTCCCGCTTCATCGGAACTGTTTCACAGCCATTTTTCTTGCGCAATCTGAAAATTTTTTGCATTAATCGGGTGACTTGGCGGAGATGACGGAGCGGATGAATATCCAGGGCAAGCGCGGGCGCCCCAGCCGCCGCATTCGACTTGAGGAGATCGCGGCGCGTTGCGGCGTGTCGGTCAGCACCGCCTCCCGTGCGCTGAGCGGTGTCGGCGGCGTGAGGGACGAGCTTCGCACCAGGATCATCGAAACGGCGAAGTCGATGAACTATGCCATTCCCGCCTCGGTTGCCGGCCGCAAGGTCATCCTGGCCGCAAGCAGCGTGGCAATGGTGGACAGTGCCCGCAATCAGTTCACCTACCATGTCCTTGATGGGCTCAACGAGCGCGCCCGGTTGCTGGGCGTCGAACTGGTGACCCGGCCGGTTTCGGCGCCCGAGGACGAAATCGCGCTGCTGCGTGAATCCGAGCGCGACGACACCGTCGCCGGCTGCCTGTTTCTGACACTGGACGATGACGATGTGCTGACGCTGACAGCCGGATTCGCCAAGCCGATCGTGCTCGTCAACGGCGACGATCCCTCGATGCGCCATTCGAGCGTGACGCCCTGCAATCGCTCTGCCGCCATGCTTGCCGCGCAGCATCTGATCGGCCTCGGCCACCGCCGCATCCTGTTCCTGATGCGGCGTGGGCGGCGCACGATCGAGCGGCGCTACGAAGGTTGGCGCGACGCGCTGATCACGGCCGGCATTGTCGGCTTCGACGACTTCGTGGTCGAGGTGCAGGACTGGCTGCCGGAACTTGCGAGCAGGGCCGTGACCGAGCGCATCGCGGCCCGCGGCCTCGATTTCACCGCCGTGCTGACGGCCGGCGACAGCCTGGCGTTTGGTGCCATCGCCGGCGTCCAGGAGGCCGGATATTCGGTGCCTGGCGATGTGTCCGTGGTCGGTATGGACGACTTGCCGCTCGCTGCCTTCTGCAATCCGCCGCTGACGGCGATGCACATTCCCATGCGCGAGATCGGATCGGCGGCGCTTAGCCTGCTGCTCGACGACATGGCCCATTCGGGGTCGCCGCCGCGTCGCGTCGAACTTGCCTGCAATCTTGTGGTGCGCCAGTCGACGGCACCAGCCCGGAGCGGCGCCGGCGGTCATCAACTGGCCTCTTGAGGGCGCGACTTGCCGCCAGCAAAGAGCAGCGGCAAACCCTCTTGCGTCTCCAGTTCAAGGACACGTCCAAGCAGGATCATATGGTCGCCAGCCGGAAAGCGTTCGGCGACGCTGCATTCGAACCGCGCCAGTGCGCGCGGCAGCAATGGCACGCCGTGCTCGCTCCATGACAGGTCAAGATCGGCAAAGTCCGTCCCCGACTTCGAAAAACGCCAGCACAGATCGATTTGATCTTCCGCCAGCACGTGAATGGCGTAGTGCGCGGAATTAGCGAAGGCTTCGAACCGGCGCGAGTGGCGGCCGATCGACCAGAGCACCAGCGGCGGGTCGAGCGACACGGATGAGAAGCTGTTGGCGGTGATTGCGACCGGGCCGTCGGCCGTGCCGGTGGTGACGACCGTGACGCCGGTGGCGAAACGCCCGAAGGCATTGCGCAAAAGGCCTGGATCGCACACGACATGCTCCATCAGCGGCGCTCCCCCGTTCCCAGTGGTGTCGCCGGGATCCGTTCCGGCACCCGGCCATAGGCGTGCGGGAGCGAGCATGTCTTGAGCTGGGGCAGGACCTTGGTGCCGAAATGACGCGCCTCGTCGAGATGCGGGTAGCCGGAAAAGATGAAGGCGCGGATCCCCATCTTCATATACGCCTCGACTTCCGACAGAACCTGATCGGTCGAGCCCACCAGCGCCGCGCCGCAGCCAGAGCGCGCCCGCCCGACCCCCGTCCACAGATGCGGCTCGACATAGCCTTCGGCATCGGCGATCTGGCGGTTCCTGGCCTGGTGCGATACGCCGAGCGATCGGGCGTCGAGCGCGCGCTCGCGGATCGCCCTGCCCTGCTCGTCGTCCAGCCTCGAAACCAGCTCCCGGGCATATTCCTTTGCCTCTGCCTCGGTATCGCGCACGATCATGTGGACGCGCAGGCCGTAGTCGAGCGTCCGCCCATGACGCTCGGCGCGCTCGTGGACTGCTCTCATGCGGTCGGCAAGCTCCTCCCTGGTTTCCGGCCACATCAGGTAGATGTCGCACTGTTCGGCGCAAAGCTCGAGCGCGTCGGGCGAATAACCGCCGAAATAGAGCAGCGGGCCGCCATTCTGCTGATAGGGCTTCGCCGGCGCCGTCGAGAGCCCTTTATAGCGATAGACCTCGCCCTCGAAATCGATGCTGTCCCTGGTCCAGGCCTGGCGCAGGATCTGCACCACCTCGCGGGAACGCTGATAGCGGTAGGCGCTGTCGGCTGTCTCGCCCGGAAAGTCCGACGAAATGACGTTCACCGTCAGCCGGCCTTCCAGCATGTGGTCCAGCGTCGCAATCGTGCGCGCCAGCATGATCGGCTGCATCTCGCCGCAGCGCACAGCGGCAAGCAGATTGATCTTCGACGTGATCGGCGCGCAGCCGGCAACGAAGCTCAGCGTGTCCTGGCCGACCTGATAGGACGACGGACACAAGATGTTGCGGAAACCGAGTGCCTCGGACGTCTTCACGATCTCGGAGCAATGCGCCCAGCCCGAGCGCAGTGCGCCGTCCGGCACGCCGAGATATCGATAGTCGTCCGAGCAGAGTGCGGCGAACCACGAGACTTCGGCAGCATCGAGATCCGGCGAGGTGATTGGGACGATGCTCATTGCCACTCTTCAGAAAAGACGTCCGGGCCACTCAATGACGTCCGGAGCTGCGAATAGGGCTTGCGTAGCATTCGTTTCTGTGTAGATCAATACTGTATCAATTTTGGAGCCAAACCCGAAACCGAGATGCGATTGGAACACCGATGCATTGGACAAGGGCGGACCCAGGCCACCGATCCAGCCAGATGCGCGGGCCCTTGCCTGTGCACTTGCAGACCAGCGAAATGCTGATCCGCGAAATCGCGGCCGGACGGCTGCCCGACGGGGCGCGGCTGCCGCCCGAGCGCGAGATGGCCGCGAGCCTCGGGATTGCCGTCGGCACGCTCAGGCGCGCGCTGGCAGATTTGACCGAAAAGGGCCTTCTCGATCGCATCCAGGGCTCGGGTAACTATGTGCGAGCGCGCGGCGACTTGCTCGGGATCTATGCCTTCTTTCGCCTGGAGCGCATCGGCGGTGGCGGCCTGCCGAGCGCCGACGTGCTGTCCGTCGAGCGGCTGCCCAAGCCCGCCGACCTGCCGCAATTCGGCAGCGCCGGCGAAGCCCACCGTATACGCCGGCTGCGGCGGCTCGACGGCGAGCCGGCCGCGGTCGAGGAGATCTGGCTCGACGTCAGCCGCGCCGAGCGGCTCAAGCGCGAGGACCTGTCGGAATCCCTCTATCTCCACTACCGGCTCGCGCTCGGCTTTACGATCGTTCGGGCCGAAGACCATGTTGCCGTCGCACCCGCGCCGGACTGGGTCCCGCTCGAGTTCAGGCCACCGCCGGGGACGGTCGTGGGTTTCATTGAACGTATCGCCTGGGCTGGCGACGGCGCCAGCGCGGAATATTCCCGCAGCTGGTTCGATCCGGGCGCGGCGCGCTACGTCACGCGTTTCAGATAGGCCGGAGGAAGTCGCAGCGTGACCAGATCATCGATCGGCTACGGCATCATCGGCTGCGGCATGATGGGCCGCGAGCACATCCGCAACATCGCTCTGTTGCCCGACGCGCATGTGGCCGCGATCTTCGAGCCGGACCCCGGCATGTTGGCGGCGTCGCTGGCGACGGCGTCGGGCGCGCGATCGGCGGCATCGATCGCCGAACTGCTGGCCATGGACGAGGTAGACTGCGTCTTGATTGCCAGCCCCAACCACCAGCACCTCGGTCAGATGGAGCAGATCGCCGCACTTCGACCACTGCCGGTGCTGGTGGAAAAGCCGCTCTTCACCGACGCCGGTGGCGAGGGGCGGATCGCGGCGCTGAAAGCTCGGCTTCCGCTCGTCTGGGTGGCCATGGAATACCGCTATATGCCGCCCGTCGCCGCATTCGTCGAGCAGGCCCGCCACGCCACCGGCGGCATCCGCATGCTGACGGTCCGCGAGCACCGCTTCCCGTTTCTGGCCAAGGTCGGCGACTGGAACCGCTTCAACCGCAACACCGGCGGCACATTCGTCGAGAAGTGCTGCCACTTCTTCGACCTGATGCGGCTGATCCTCGGATCCGACCCCGTCCGCGTGATGGCGAGCGCTGGACAGGCCGTAAACCATCTCGACGAACGCTACGGCGGTGAGAGGCCGGATATCCTTGACCATGGCTATGTGCTGGTTGATTTCGCGAGCGGTGCGCGCGCCATGCTGGAACTCTGCATGTTCGCCGAGGGCAGCCGCTACCAGGAGGAACTCTGCGCTGTCGGCGGCGACGGAAAGATCGAATGTCTGGTGCCGGGTCCCGGTCGCTTCTGGCCGACCCACCTTGGCCCTGCGCCAGTGCCCCAGTTGATCGTCAGCCCGCGCAATCCGCCTGGACCACGCCTGCTGGAGATTCCCGTCGACCCCCGGCTGCTCGAGGCAGGCGACCATAACGGTTCGACCTATTTCGAGCATGTCCGCTTCACCGCTGCGGTGCGCGGACAAGGCAAAGTGGAAGTGACCTTGCAAGACGGCTGGTGGGCCGTCGTCATGGGTCTCGCCGCCCAGAGATCGGCCCGCGAAGGCCGCGCCATCGAACTTGCCGTTGAATTCGCGTTGCCGACCTGAGGCCGACCACGCATTCACCAGACCATAGGGTCAGATGCGCCGACCGGTTGCTGCGTCGAACAGATGCGCACATGCGCGGTCGATCTCGATCCGCACCCCTTCGCCTTGCTTGAGCGCAAGCCGCTCTCGGAAGAGGCAGGAGATTTCTTCACCGGAGCAGTCGACCCTGGCGAAGATTTCGGAGCCAGTCGCCTCGAGAAGAGTGACCGTGCCCGGCATGCCCTGCCCGGTTGCCCGGATATGTTCCGGGCGAATGCCGTAGACGAGTTCACGTCCTGCGGCATCCGCCGGCTGGGTGCCTTCCGGCAACGGCAGGATCAACCCGCCGGCGCTGCGGAACACGCCCTCCTCGATGCGGCCGGCGATGAAGTTCATCGCGGGCGAGCCGATGAAACCGGCAACGAAGAGATTGGCGGGATGGTCGTAGAGGTCAAGCGGCGCGCCGATCTGCTCGACCAGCCCGTCATGCAGCACGACGATCTTGTCGGCCATGGTCATGGCCTCGATCTGGTCGTGCGTGACATAGATCGTCGTGGTACCCAGCCGCTGGTGCAGGGCCTTGATCTCGCCGCGCATCTGGACGCGCAACTTGGCGTCGAGGTTGGAGAGCGGCTCGTCGAACAGAAAAACCTGCGGGTCGCGTACGATCGCGCGGCCCATGGCGACGCGCTGGCGTTGGCCGCCGGAAAGCTGGCGCGGATAGCGGTCAAGCAGCTTTTCCAGGCCAAGAATGCCGGCTGCCTTCCGGACCCGGCCAGCGGTGTCGGCCGGGTCGGCTTTCTTGATCTTCAGGGCAAAGCCCATATTGTCGGCCACAGTCATATGCGGATAGAGCGCATAGTTCTGGAACACCATCGCGATGTTCCGGTCTCGCGCCCGCAGATTGTTGACCATGCGCTCGCCGATTGCGATCCTCCCGCCCGAGATCGTTTCAAGTCCGGCAATCATGCGCAGCAGCGTCGACTTTCCGCATCCCGACGGGCCGACCAGGATGACGAACTCGCCGTCGGCGATATCGACACTGACGTCGTGAATAATCTTGGTGGCCCCGAAGGCCTTCTGCACGTTGTTGATCGTTACCGATGCCATTGGATCTTTCCTGGAAAAAAAGTGATGTCCGGACGCGCCTCAGCCGCCCTTGACGGCGCCGGCGGTCAACCCCGCGACGATCTGCCTTTGCGCGAACATGGTCAGGATCAGCACCGGCAGCGTCACCACCAGCGCCGCCGCGGCGAGCGGCCCCCAGCTGACCTGCTCGTAGGACAGCATGTTGTAGACGGCGACCGGCAATGTGCGCGTCTCCCGGCTGGCGAGCACCACGCCGAAGACGAAATTGTTCCACGAGAAGATCACGGACAGGATGAAGGCGACGACGATGCCCGGCTTGGCGATGGGCAGGGCAACCAGCCGGAAAACCTGCCAGGAGCTGGCGCCGTCGATATTGGCTGCCTCTTCCAGTTCCATCGGCGTGGTCTCGAAATAGCCGATCATCACCCAGACCACGATCGGCACCGTCACCACCAGGTGGATGATGATCTGCGGCCAGAGCGTGCCGAGAATCCCGATCCATTGGAACAGCAGAAACAGCGGGATGAGATAGGATAGCCCAGGCGTCATGCGGGCGATCATGATGACGACGGCGGATCGCTCGGCCTTGAGCCGCGCGATGCCATAGCCGGCCGGTACGCCGATCAGCAGCGCCAGCAAGGTCGCCGTGCCGGTCACCAGAACCGAATTCCAGAGATAGAGCAGGAAATTGTTCTCCTCGAACACCTTTACATAGTTCGACCAGGCGAAACGTTCGGGGATCAGGATCGGCGGATAGGCACCGTTGTCGATTTCGAACTTCAGCGACAGCGAGATCATCCAGAGGAAGAACAGGATCGCCGGCGAGACGAAAACCAGGGCAGCGAAAAACAGACCGATCTGGTTGAGCAGCCGTGAACTCATCTATTTGCCCTCCGTATCGATCCACTGCGAGCGTTGGCGCAGCATCAGCAGGACAAAAGACAGGGCCACGATGACAATGAAGAACACCACGGCCATGGCCGAACCGTAACCGATATCGTAGTAGGAGAAGGCGGTGTTGTAGAGATAGATGTTGATGGTTTCCGAGGCCGTGCCCGGCCCGCCCTGGGTCATCGCGTAGATGATGTCGAAGCTCTTCAGCGCATCGATGGTGCGGATGATGACCGCGATCATCAGGAACGGTGCGATCATCGGCAAAGTGAGATAGCGGAATTGCTGCCAGGCATTGGCGCCGTCGATCTCGGCGCTTTCGAAGGGCTCGCGCGGCACCGAAGCCAGCCCACCCAGCACAATCAGCATGACCAGCGGCGTCCACTGCCAGGTCTCGACCGCAACCAGCGACGGGATGACCGTGTTGGCATTGAATATCCATTCCTGAGCCGGGATGCCGACCAGCGACAGCAAGTAGTTGAGTACGCCGAGCTGAGGATGGAACATCATGGTCCAAACCAGTGCCACAGCAACGGGCGTCGCCATCATCGGCATGACGAAGACGCCGCGCAGCAGACCGCGCAGCGGAAACCTGGCGTCGAAGATCAGGGCGGCCAGGGTGCCCAGGAGCATCGGCGCTGCAACCGAGAGGAAGGTGTAGGTCAACGTATGAACAAGGGATTCCCAGAAACGTGGGTCGCTTGCCAGGCGGAGGTAGTTTTCCATCCCGGCAAAGCTCCGCGACTGGCCGAGCGTCCAGCGGTTGACGCTCATCCACAGCGTGAAAGCCCAAGGAAAAACGATGACGGCGCCAACGACGACGAGTGCGGGGACAACGAAAGGCCAGTAGTTGGGAGCCAGCCGGATCGTCTGGCTCCCGTCGATAACCGGCATCGTCACCCCGGTCTGTTCTGGGGTGGTGGCCGACATCAGCCCTGCTCGCTCCTGTCGAGAACCGGCTGGAACTGCTCGGTGGCCTTCTTCAGCTCGGCGGCGGGATCGGCGCCGGCAATCATGTTGGTCAGCGCCACGCCATAGATGTCGCGGAATTCGGTGACGGGAATGATGACCGGCAGCGCCAGCCGGCTGATATTGCCTGAGCCGATCACGGCATCAAGCCAGCTTGCCGGCATAGTGACGCCTTCGCGCACCTTGGGATCCTCCAGCACGGATTTGCGGAACGGAACGCCGGCGCCGGCCTGCAACAGCCTCGCGCCCATGGCTGGCGATACCGCCCACTGGCAGAACAGATAGGCGGCCTCCTTCTTCTCGCTGGCGGCGGTAACGCCAATCCCGTCGCCAAAGGTGCCCGAGGCATGCGCCTTGGGACCCTTGGGCATGACGCCGTAGCCGACCTTGCCGACCACCCTCGATTTTTCCGGGTTTTCCATCGGCGGGGCAAAACCCACGCCGTCGAGCCACATGCCGATCTTGCCTTGCAGGAAGGCAGACTGTGCTTCGGCCCAATTGAACCCGGTGACGCCCGGAGGGGCGGACTTGGTCATCAATCTTTGATAGAGCGCGGCAGCCTCGATCGCCTCGGGAGCCTCGGTGCGCAGCTTGCCCTTGTCGTCGAGCGGCGTCATGTCGTAGCCGAGCATCAGCGATGTCCACACCGGCGTATTTGCGTTCTTGAGCCCGCGGGCGACGAAGCCGTATGTATTGGTCGACGGGTCGGTCAGCGCTTCGGCGGCGGCCACCAGTTGCTCGAAGGTCTCGGGGTATTTGAGGCCCTTGGCCTCGAACAGCTCCTTGTTCCAATAGAGTATCCAGTAGTCCACCGAGAAGGGTAGCGAGCGCAGCACGCCCTGGCCGTCCTTGGCAAACAGCATGCCGGCCTCGGCGAAGTCGCTTTCGACCAACCCCGGGTCGGTGAGCGACGGGTCGGCGAGGTAGCCGGCGATGTCAGCCAGCCAGCCACCTTTCTCGAACTGGCGCTTTTGCACGTGGTAGCTCAGATGCACGACGTCGAAGCTGGGCTTGCCCGAGCTCAATTCGATCACCGTCTTCTGGCGCTGCTGCTGCTCGGGCGTGGCCTCGGCATTGACCTTGATGCCGGTCAGTTCCTCGAACTCGGCGAGATATTTCAGGATGGTGTCGCTGCGCGGGCTTTTCACCAGATTGACGTCAAGCGTCGTCCCGGCAAAGCGTTTCCAGTCGACGCCTGCGGCAAAGCTAGGGCGGAGCCCCACAAGGCCGGCGGCGGTGAGCGCCGCGGTTCCGGCAAGGAGTTGCCTCCTGGTTGGGTTGAACAGATTGGACGACATTTCTTCCTCCCGGTTGCTGTCGTTGTGGATGCGCCGCGAACCGCGGCGCGGCTATATTTCCTCAGATCTGGAGCGCCAGCCGGCGCGCATTGTCGATATGCAGACTGATCGCTTCAACCGCCTTTTGCGAATTGCGGCTCTCCATGGCTTCGATGACCGCCAAATGTTCGCGCATCACCGGCACCACGCGACCGTCGATGCGGAAACGCTCCTGGTGGATCAGCCGGATTTTCACCGAGTTGACCAGATAGGCCTTGGCGATGATCTCGTTGCCCAGCGCATTGATAAAGGTATCGTGCATGGCCCAGTCGATGGTCTGGGCCTTGGCTTCCATTTCCGGCGTCGGCGCCTGCCCCAGAGCTTGAGCCAGCATCTCCTCGTGTTCGCGCCGCATGCGGGCAAGTTCGGCATCTGAAGCGCTGGCCGTGAATAGCGCCACCGCCTCGCGTTCCATGAATAGCCGAAACTGAAAGGCCTCGCGGATCAGATTGATGTCGATGTGCGCGATTTGCATGCCGCGCTGCGGGATGGTGGTCAGCAATCCCTCGGCCTCGAGACGCGGGACGATCTCGCGAATAGCGCCCAGCGGCAGCCCGGTGAAAGCGACCAGTTCGCGCTGTGACACGAACTGCCCCGGCCGCAGATCACGGGCCAGCAAATGCCGCGTGAAGCTGGCATAGGCTTTCTCCCGGAGAGTGATCGGTTCGCTGCCGTCTTCCACTTCAGCTCGCTTCCTTGTCGGCCAGCCCGGCCTTGTCGGTCAGGCCGCCTCTGTCGCAAACAGCCTGTCGTAGGCCGCGGCAAGCTGCCGCCGTCCTTGTGGGCCGATCGCCTCCAGGGGCGGGCGGACCGCCAGCCAGCGCTCGTCGCCGGTCGTGCGCGCGACCATGACCTTCACCGCCGGTGTGACCGGGTATTTGAGCAATTCGAGCACGAAGTCCTCGACGCGTGGGTCGTCGCGGCCGTCTTCGACCATTGCGAGGATTTCGCCGGTAACAAAATTAGCCATGCCGGAAATCGCACCCTGTCCGCCGCGGCGCACGCTTCTCGCCAGATGCCGTTCGTCGCCGATCAGGATCACCAGATCGCCATGCGCTTCAAGCAGCGCCTCACTGTAGCTCCAGTCCCCGCCGGAATCCTTCACCCCGGCCACCACAGCGGGAAAGGCGGCGCGCAACCGGCCGATCAGCCCAAGCGGGAGCGGCACCATGGTGACAGAGGGGATGTTATAGAGGAGCACATCACGCGCCAGCGGGCCGAGTGCGGCGAAGACGGCGGAAAACCATCCGAACAGCCCGTTCTCGCCGACATTCTTGAAGTAGCTCGGCGGAGCGAGCAGAATGTTGCGAACGCCGCGCTGCAAAGCGTGCCGAGCCTGATCGGCGGCATCTTCGATTGCATCGACCAGCACGCCGGCGACGAGCTGATGTGCCGGTATACCGGCCGCCAACATGGCTTCGGTGACGATCCGCCGCTCGTCGGTGCCCACCGAGGCTCCTTCCCCGGTGGTGCCGAACAGCGTCGCGCTGCTGCAGCCGGCGCCAAGGCAGGCTCGGGCGTGCGCGATCATCGGCGCGAGCGCTATCTGCCCCGACGGGTCGAAGGGTGTGGCTAAGGCAACCGAAAGACCAAAGCGGGAAGCCAATGCGATCTCCGTTGAAATCAATGTGCACGTAGCGTTAGCACGCTAACATGTCAGATGTAAACTGGCGATCTTGCCAACTCGGCATCGCCGATTGGCGCTGCCGCGGCAGCGCCATCACCGATCACATCCTGCCGCCCGAGCATCACATATGCTGCTGTCCCCGAGCGTCTGCGGATTGGCTGGACGAGGCGGCCTAAGCTGATCAAGTGGCGACGAGGTGGCCGTCGCCAACATCTTCAAGCTTGAGTTTCCGGGGCTCGTCACCGATGCGCCGCACAGCGCTTGGAATTTCGCTGTCCAAACGGGCGAACCGGGCGCGGCGCCGGCCTGGATCGGGAACCGGAACGGCTTCGATCAGCCGCTTTGTGTAAGGATGGCGCGGGTTGGAGAAGATCTGGTCGCGGGTGCCCATCTCGACGATCTGCCCCAGATACATTACCGCCACGCGATCGGAGATGTTCTCTACCACCGCCATGTCGTGCGAGATGAAGAGATATGCGACGCCGAATTCGCGCTGCAGTTCCTTCAGCAATCTTAACACGCGCGCCTGCACCGACACATCGAGAGCAGAGACGCTCTCGTCGGCAATGATCAGCTTTGGTCGCAGCGCCAGCGCCCGTGCAACGCAGATTCGCTGGCGCTGCCCGCCGGAGAATTCGTGGGGATAGCGCTCCATCTGGTCAGCGGAGAGGCCGACGCGTTCGAACAGTGCGGCGATCTGGGCGTGCCGTTGCTCTTTGTCGCCGAGGCCGTGGATCAGCAGAGGCTCGGCGACGAGATCGCCTACTCGCATGCGCGGGTCGAGGGACGCGAAGGGATCCTGAAAGATCATCTGCACATTGCGGCGTACAGCCTTGCGCTCCTTGCGGCTGAGCGCCGACAAGTCGTGGCTGCCGATTGAAATGCTGCCGGTGTAGGGCACCAGCCCGGCGATCGCCTTGGCCGTCGTCGACTTGCCGCAGCCCGATTCGCCGACCAGCGACAGCGTTTCGTGCGGCGCGATCGAGAAACTGACGCCCTCGACCGCGTGCACCCTGCGGTCAACGCGACCGAAGAAGCCGCCGCGCAGGTCGAAGCGGACGTGAAGATCGCTGACGGATACAAGCTCGGCCGGCATGTGGGCGGCGTCTTGTCGGTCTTCGGCCGGCCGTCCACCGCCGATGCGTGGCACGGCGGCCAGAAGCTCGCGCGTATAATCTGCCTGCGGGCGGGTGAAGATGTCGGTCGCGCTGCCCTGCTCGACCATCCGGCCATCGCGCATGATGATAACGCGGTCCGCCATCTCGGCGACGACACCCATGTCGTGCGTGATCAGGATAACGCTGGTGCCGTGCTCGCGCTGCAGGTCACGCAGCAACTCCAGCACCTCGCCCTGAACGGTGACGTCGAGGGCGGTCGTCGGTTCATCGGCGATCAGCACATCCGGGTTCAGGGCCAGAGCCATGGCAATCATCACACGCTGGCGCATGCCGCCTGAGAGTTCGTGCGGATAGTGCTCGAGCCGCCGTTCGGCATCCGGAATTCGGACTGCCTTCAGCGCCTCGAGCGCCCTCAGCCGCGAGTTGGAGCGCGACAGCGAGGCGTGTGCCTCGATCGCCTCCGTGAGCTGCCGGCCGATGGAAAGAACCGGATTGAGCGATGTCATCGGTTCCTGAAAGATCATGGCAATGCGGTCGCCGCGGATGCGGCGCATACCACTCTCGCTAAGAGCCGCGAGATCCTGATCGCCGAGCCGGATGGAGCCTGATCTGATGCGTGCCGCCGGCTGCGGCAGCAAGCCCACGATGGCCAGCGCCGTCATCGACTTGCCGGAACCGGACTCGCCGGCGATGCAAAGCGTTTCGCCGCGCATCAGGTCGAATGTCAGGTCGGAAACGACGTCGCGGTCGCCCTCTTCGCCGCGCACGGCGACGCTCAGACCTGAGACGCTGAGTACCGGCCTGACAGAGCCACTCTCCGCGTCGGCCTGCCCGGATCGTTTGATGTCCTCCACCTTCATTCAAAGACGCAGCGCGGGAAGTAGAAAGAAACCACCCAGTTGGGCATGTCGACGATCTCGCTGATGCGCAGGTCGCCGCAAACCGACACGAGCATATAGGCGTCTACCGGATCCATACCGTAGCGGCCGGAGAGCAGGTCGATCATCTGCGAGACGGCGCTCCTGGCGCCGTCCATCAGATCCGGCCCGATACCGGTTGTCACCTCATAGCCCTTGGCGTCGAGATGTCGCGACACCGGACCGGGCGTCGTGAAACGCGGCGTCCGCAGCCGGGCATCCTTGACCAGATCGAGCGTCAGCACGGCGTCCATGGGGCTCTCGATCGCCGTGCCGCAGACCTCGCCGTCGCCTTGCGCGGCGTGCGTGTCACCGACCGAGAACAACGCTCCCGCGACCTCTACGGGCAGGTAGAGCACCGTGCCGGCAGCGAGATCACGGATGTCCAGATTGCCGCCCACGCGCCGCGGCGGGACCACCGAATGCAGACCCGGCTCAGCCGGGGCATTGCCGATGGTGCCGGCGAAGGGCTTGAGCGGCACCCGGCCGCTCTTGCCGAACAGCGCGGGTTCGAGCGAGGCGGCGTCGTACTTCCAGATATTCAGTGCCGGTTGAGTGAAGTCATCCGCCAACAGACCGAATCCCGGGATATTCGCTGTCCAACCGAAGCCGGACGGCTTGAACGCCTCGATGGTGATTTTCAGGGCATCGCCCGGCTCTGCCCCGTCGACATAGATTGGCCCAGTGACCGGGTTCACCTTGGCAAAATCGAGCAAAGCAACGTCGTCAACGGTGCTCTCCATCGTCAGCTGCCCGCCGGACGAGTCCAGGCACTGGAACTCGATCGTCGACCCTGGCGCCACCCGTTCGGCCGGGACAAAGGAATTGTCCCAGCCGAAATGATGGTGGCGCCCGTGGATGGTGTAGTCGCAGTTATTGCACATCGGTCACATACACATTGTCGTAGTTGATCGGGATGTGGACCGGGTCGACATAGAGGTTGTCCGCGCCACCCATGCGGGTTGATTTCATGGTGAAACGCTGCTCGTTGAACACCGGTGCCCAGGGCGCGTCTTCCATGATCTTGCCGTAGATCTCGCTCCACATCTTGGCGCGTTCGCCAGCCTTGGCCGGGTCGACGATGGAGTCGGCTTCGGCCGCCTTGGCGTCGAGCTCCTTGTTGCAATACCACGACCAGTTCCAGCCGCCCGGGACGGCACCAGCGCAGCCGAGGATCGGGCCGTAGAAGTTCGACGGATCGGGGAAGTCGGCGATCCAGGCCATGCCGCCGGACCAGATCATCGGCGCACCGGCCTTGTCGCCGCCGGCGGCGATGACGTTGGCCTGGGCGAGCGACTGGATGCTGGCCTTAATGCCGACCGCCGCCAGATCCTGCTGGATGGCCTGCGCGATACGCGGGTTGGGATCGGTATTCATGGCAAACAGCTGCGTGTCAAAACCACCGGGATGCCCCGCCTCGGCAAGCAAGGCCTTGGCCTTGGCTACGTCATAGGAATAGCCCTTGAATTCTTTGTCGTAGCCAGGCATCGACGGCGGCAATGGCTGATTGGCCGGCACCGCACGGTTGTTGATCAGTTGGACGATGCGGTCCTTGTTGATCGCCATGTTGACCGCCTGCCGCACCTTCACATTGTCGAACGGCGCCATGGTGGTATTCATGGTGATATAGCCGGTGTGCAACTGGCCGCCCTCGACGACACGGGCCTTCTGCTCGGGATCGGCCATCACCTCCTGGAATTTCGCCGGCGGAATGCCGTCGCCGGGAACGTCGATCTCGCCTTTCTGGAGCCGCAGCAGCGCCACGATCGGCTCCTGACCGATCTCAAAGGTGATCTTGTCGAGATGCGGCAGGCCCTTGTGCCAGTAATCCGGGTTGCGCTCGAAGACCACGCGCTGGCCGAGCGTCCATTCCGCGAGCTTGAAGGCGCCGGTGCCGACCGGATGTTTGCCGAAGTCCGCGCCGTATTTTTCGACCTCTTCCTTCGGCACGACATGCGAGAAGTTGATCGCCATGACATGCAGGAAGGTGGCGTCGGGCCGGGTCAGCTCGAACTTGATCGTGTAGGGATCGACGACGGTTATGCCGGCCAGGCTTTCCGCCTTGCCGGCAGCGACATCGTCATAGCCTTTGATCGACCCGAAGAAGCCGGCACCAGGGCTCTGTGTCTTTGGATTGGTGACCCGGTCGAGCGAATATTTCACGTCGTCGGCGGTCATCTCACGGCCATTGTGGAACTTCACTCCTTGGCGCAGCTTGAAGGTGAAGGTCTTGCCGTCGGGCGCAATCTCGTAGCTCTCGGCAAGGTCGGGCCGCAGGTTGGTGGTGCCCGGCTCGTAGTCCATCAGCCCGTCGAACAGGCTCTTGATCATCGACCAGTTCTGCCAGTCATAGCCGATGGCCGGATCGAGCGTAGCGACGTCGTCCTTGTAGGTGATGGTGATCGCGCCGCCCTGCTTGGCATTCGGATCGACGGCGTCTTCGGCGCGTACGCTCGTCATGCCAAGCACCAGCGCAAGCGCCGATGCCGCCACGGTCGATATCAGATATTTTCTCATGTCATGTTCCCTTTCTCTGGTGTTCTTGGTTTTCATCTGAGCTTGATGCGTGGATCGATGAACGGTGCGACAGTGTCGGCCAGGAGATTGCCGAGCACGATGGCAAAGGCCGAAACCAGGGTGACCCCCATGATGATCGGAATGTCGATGCGCTGAATGGCCTGCCAGGCTAGCTGGCCGATGCCTGGCCAGCCGAACACGCTTTCGACAACCACGATGCCGCCCATGAAGATGCCGATGTCGATGCCGATCATGGCAATGACCGGCAGGATGGCGTTGGGCAGCGCGTGCCGGAAGATAATGGCGCTGCGTGCAAGACCCTTGGCACGCGCGGTACGCACGTAATCCTGGCGCAGCACGTCGATCATCGACGAGCGCATCATGCGGGCGTACCAGCCTGCGCCGAGAATTCCCATGGTCAGCGACGGCAGCACCAGATGGCGCCAGGTGCCGTAACCGCCGATCGGGAACCAGCCGAGCCGCACCGCGAACACATAAAGCAGCAGCAGGCCGACAACGAATTGCGGCGCCGAGACGCCGACGAAGGAGGCGACCATCAGCGACTGGTCGGTGGCGGTGCCGCGCTTGACGGCGGCGATGAGGCCCATCGTAAGCCCGATCACGACTTCGCAAGCAATGGCGCCGACCATCAGCAGCAGGCTTGCCGGCAGCCGCGAGACGATCAGCTCCGTGACCTCCGAGCGCTGAATGTAGGAGCGCCCCAGATCGCCGCTGAGCAGGCTGATCAGATAGTGCCAATACTGGACGACAAAGGGCTGGTCGAGGCCGAGCTGCCGGCGGATGTTCTCGACCGTCTCGGGCGTGGCGCTGCGGCCGGCGATCTGGCGGACGGGATCGGCGGGCAGCAGATAGAGCAGCGCAAAGGTGATCAGAGAGACGCCGAGCAAGATGAGCACGGCCTGGACAACGCGGCGGCCGAGATAGGCGATCATGCCCGCCCCCTTTGCGTCGGATCGAGGATGTCGCGCAGCGCATCGCCGACCAGGTTAAAGGCCAACGCCAGCGCCAGGATCGCCGCACCCGGAAAGAAAACCAGCCAGGGCGCTGCCTGGAAATAGGTCTGGTTTTCGAAGATGATGTTGCCCCAGGAAGCAGTCGGCGGTTGCACGCCGATGCCGAGATAGCTGAGCGTCGCTTCCAGAAGCACCGTGGTCGAGATGCCGAGCGTGCCCCAGACGATGATCGTCGGCAAAAGGTGCGGCAGGATATGACGAAACAGGATGCGTGGAGCGCTTGCGCCGATGGTGCGCTCAGCATCGATGAACTCGCGCTCGGAGAGCGAACTTGTCTCGGTGTAGATGACGCGGGCGGTCTGCACCCAGTTCACCAATGCGATCACCATGGCGACGATCCACAGGCTCGGCTGGAGCACCGCCGCCAGGCAGATGGCGAGCAGCAGCGCCGGGAAAGCCATCATCAAATCGGTGAAGCGCATAAGCGCGCTGCCGATCCAGCCGCGGAAATAGCCGGCCGTGATGCCGACCAGCGTGCCGATCAGAAGCGCCACGCCATTGGCGACGATGCCGATGATCAGCGACGTGCGCGCGCCGAAGAGAAGACGGGTCAGCAGGTCGCGGCCAAGCAGGTCGGTGCCTAGCCAGAATTGGGCTCCCGGCGGCAGTGGCGCGCCTTCAAGCGTGAGCCCGTCAAACATCTGCTCGTTCGGATCGTAGCCTGTCAGCCACGGTGCAAGAATGGCGCCGGCCAAGACAAGGGCAATAATCCCGAGGCCGAGCAATGCGAGAGGCCGTTTTAGCAGACGTCGCCAGACGCCGGCGCGAGGCTTGGCTGGCATACGCCCCGCGGCTGAAAGCTCAGGCGCGATCGGATTGGTCATCGTCGCCTTCTTCTTGTGTCATCGCCACGATCCTGCGCGCGGCGTCCTCGACGCTGATTTGCCAGCTCATCGCCAGCGAGCGAAGCTGCGCATAGGCACGGCCGTCCTCGGCGCCCTTCGACAAGACCTCCACCGCGCGTACGATGGTCTGGCGCTCCGCGACCCGCTGACGAAGCGAGGCGATCTCGCTGGCCAGAAGCTTGCGCGCCTCGAAACTCTGCCTTGCGATCAAAAGCGCGCTATAGACGCCGGCGTTGCCGACCGGTTTCAGCAATTGGGCATCGGCCTTGTGCGACAGTGCCCATTCGACACGCCCCGGCGCCTCGGAGCCGATCAGCGCTATCAGCGGCATCGGTGCCTCGCCCGGCTTCCACGGAAATTGCTCGTCAAAGCCGAGGTCTACGTCGAAGAAAACGAAGTCCGCCGCCAAGGCTTCGGCCGGCAGTTCCGGCCAGAAGCCAATCGCCTCAAGGCCGATGGCCGACAATTGCCTTGTGATCGCCTGCACGGTCGGATGTGGACGATGCAGGACAAAAGCCCTGGCGCCTCCAAGGTTCGGGATACGCGCCATCTTGCTCACGACACCACCCGCAGGCGTGGCCGCCCGAACGTCTCCGTCCGGTCATAGCGGGAAAGGTAGGGATCGGGTGCCACGCCCTTCGTCAGCGTGACCGTTTTGAACGATGTCCCATCGATACGTCCGATCTGCACCGGCAAGGTAGCGTGCTGGGTTTGCGGATCGATGGCGATGTCGCCCAGCGGTGTTCGAAATGATGTTCCGGCAAAGACCTTGGGCAGGTCCGTCCATTGTGCACCGGGGTTGCGGGTGAGGATCTCGGCGAGCGTGCGCACCGAGGCATAAGCCGCCGCCTCGAAGGATGAGGCAGGCATGACGGAAGACACTGAAGCCGCTCCGCGATCCGCCCCCGAGGTGTCGTGAAAATAGGGCCCAACGGAAAGATGACCATCCCCTGCCCCGTTGAGCGCCGGCAATTCGCATTCCGTGAGATTGCAGGACAGGATCGGGCAACGCTCCGGCCTGAAATGCGGGTCGCGCCGGCCAAGCTCGGCATAGGCGGCGATAAACGCATAGGAAGAAGGGCCGATGAGATTGTTCAGAATGAAATCAGGTCTCGTCGCCTGTACCTCCGCGATCAGCCTCGCAACATCGACCTCGCCAAGCGGCAGATAGCGTTCGCCCAGCACCTTGCCGCCGGCGTCCGCAATCAGGTCGCGCGCCACACGGTTGGTCTCCCAACCCCAGATGTAGTTGGAACCGAGCAGGAAGCCGTCGGCGCCGAAACGAGGCACGACATAGGCAAGTAGCGGTACCAGATGCTGATTGGGGCAGGCGTGGGTGTAGACGACATGCTCATTGGCTTCGAAGCCCTCGTACGGGCAGGCATACCACAGCGTGCCGCCTGCCCTTTCCAGGATTGGAATGACCTCCTTGCGGCTCCACGAGGTGACGCAGCCAATGATGTGACGCGCGCCGCTGTTGGCGAGAATGTCCGCGCAGCCGCTTGCATACCGATCGATGTTGCCCTGCGGGTCGCGCTCGACCGGGATGAATTCGAAGGGGACAACGGGATCGGCGTTGACGTCGGCGATGGCGTTCATCGCGCCCGCACGGCAGGATTCGGACACCAGCCGGTAGTTGCCGGACCGCGAATAGAGAATGCCGATCTCGATATGCCGTTTCAAGCAAAGCCTCAAAATGACAATGCCCCGCAGCCACCGCCGCAAGGCGAGGCATACGAGGCATTCTTGCCGCCCGGCGGCCAGAGCCGGTATTTGTCTCACCGTATTACGCCCGCGCCCCCAGTCAAGAGCCGCCACACGAAACTTTGGCCAGCCGAAACGGTTCGACGCGGAGCACGCAACTCATGCCGCTGGTCGTGTAGAGTCCGCCGGGAACCAAAATTACTGATGTCCAGGTATGAGGCCGGACAACCTGGTTCGCTACCATTCAGAGCAACGACTTTAATATCGGTTTACCTGAATCTGCTAGCAGCAATGACGCCGGTTTTCGTCGGTCAAGCAAAGGGTCCACCTTGCCGCAGCAATTCAGCACTCCGTTCAGTCACCGGGGCGACCGCAACTGGTCGAGGTTGCACGGCTTCATGGGCGTCGAGTTGGAACTCGCGTCCGATGTTCTCGTGCCTCGTGTCGCCTTGGCCCGGAAGCTCGGCGGACGGGACTTCGGTGCCGGGAGCCGGGCTTGAGCATCATTCGCGCCTTGCAAGGCGCCGACCTCCCGGCAGTCGCGGACATGTTTCAGCGCGTGCTGCTGAAGGAAGGGACGAAAGCGCCGGCCTCTCTCGTCGAATACATGAGACGGTTTTATCTGGATGCGCCCGGTTGCGGCGGCGACCTCCGGTCGCTTGTCCATGTCAACGACGCCGGTCGCGTCTCCGGATTTGTCGGTGTCCACGTGCTGCCGATGACGTTCAACGGCCGACAACTACGCGCCGCCATCTGTAGCTCGCTCATGGTCGAGGACCATGAGCACGATCCGCTGGCCGGCGCCCGCTTGCTGAAAGCATACCTTGATGGTCCGCAGGACATCTCCTTCAGCGAGACGGCCAACGATATCTCCGTGAAATTGTGGACCCGGCTGCGCGGCGCGGTCCTGCCGCAATACAGCCTTGACTGGGTCCGCGTGATGCGCCCCGCGGCCTTCATGCTCAGCCTTTCCGCCAATCGCCTGACGCTTGCCCGAATGCTCAATCCGTTGGCGCGTGCCGTCGACCGATTTTATTGCAGGAGGATGACGCCCAGCGAACGACGCTGGTCAGGTGTGGCGGTGGAAGGGGCAGGCCACGGAGCATTTCGGATATCCGAAATCGACAGCCACACATTTGCCAAGCTCATCGAGCCGTTTACCGCTCAATTCGCCCTGCGCCCGGATTGGACGGAAGGCCAACTCGACCACATCCTGACCGATGCGGCACAGAAGCCGGATTTAGGCGAGCTTGTCTTCGGTTGCGTGACATCGCCAGTCGGCAACAATGTCGGCGCTTTCGCCTATTACGCACGGAAGTATCAAATTGGTCGCGTGCTGCAGATCCTCGCCCTCCCCGGCCAGGCGGGCTCGGTGATAGACTGCCTTATCGATCATGCCGCCGCGCGCGGCGTCAGCGGCCTGCGCGGACGTGTTCAACCTGCACTTCTGGAGGCGATGCTTGGACGACGCATCGCTTTCCTGACCGTTGCCTCAACGGTGGTGCATTCACGTGATCCAGAGCTGTTGGACGCCATGAAGAACTCGCAAGTCTTCCTGAACGGTCTTGCGGGCGAGCAGTGGAGCCGGCTGATCGGGAGCCGTTTCAGCTAGAGTCGGGACACGTTCAAATCGAACCGTCCATCCGTGGCCCGGTTTCGAGGCGGTTCAGGTGCCGATTTCCTCGACTTCATCAACGAGTTGCGGACGCTGGTGCAGATAACGCGTCGCCTTGCGTTTGGCGATGATATCGGCCCAGACGCGTTCCACTTGTGAGGCGGCCAACCCCGCCGCCTGCCCCACCAGCTCAGCCGCCACGCCGTTGTTGAGGCCGTAAAGGCAAATATCCATACGGTCATAAGGAAGCGAGAAGTAGAACTCCTCCTGGGTCTGCGCCAGCGAGTAGGTATCGGTGGTCGGCGGCCGGTTCCGGATTTCCTCCGGAACACCGAGATGGGCCGCCAGCGCATAGACCTGCGTTTTATAGAGGTGCGCGATCGGCTTGACGTCCGCTGCGCCGTCACCGTTCTTCACGAAGAAACCCTGATCGTATTCCAGCCGGTTCGGCGTTCCAAGGACGGCGAAGTTCAAGCGGTCGGCGTGATAGTATTCGATCTGCTTGCGGGTGCGCTGTTTCATGTTGGTGGCGGCGACGATACCAAGATAGACAGGCAACGGCATTCTCAGTTTCGTCTGCTTGCCTTCCGGATCCTGCACCACCAGGGATGAGATATTGTAGCCCTTGCCCTCGAGGGCGTTCGCGATCACGATCTTCGAGGCCCAGCCTTCGGCGTATTCCGGGACCAATTCGCGGATAAAGGCGTCGCGACGCTGGTAGCAGCCCATCGCGCTCAGGGTCGGCCCGATATCCTCTACGATAGCCTCGACGCCAAAAGTTTCGGCGACGAGGCGGCCGAGCCGCAGACTTTCGGGATCGGAATCGCTTTCCGGCATGAACAGGCAAAGCACATTCCGCGGTCCGACGGCTCGCGCGGCCAACGCGACCGACACGCTCGAATCGATCCCGCCCGAAAGACCGAGCACAAGGCCCCGCTTGCGAAACCCGCGCAACTGCTGACGCAAAGCCGTTACGACACGGTCCGTTTCGGCGGCCAGGTCGATCGCCAGAGCCTGCGCCAGAAAGGTCCGCGCGTCCTTGGCGGGGCGAACATTCATTGAGCGGCCTCCATGGTTTCTGCCGCAAGCCGACGACTGACCTTGCCGGTATCGGTCTTCGGCAGTTCCCGGCGGAACTCGATGACCCTGGGGACCATAAAGTCCTCAAGGTGGCGTGCACAATGACGAATGATATCCTTTTCGCTAAGCGCCGGGTCGGACCGTACGATGAGTGCACCGATCGCATGCCCGAGCACGGGATCCGGCACACCGACAACCACTGCTTCCGCGATGCCCAGATGCGCGTGAAGCACGGCTTCCACTTCCTTGGGCGCGACTTTCTCCCCCCGCGACTTTATGATGTCGTCCTTGCGGCCGACGAAATAAAGAAAGCCTTCCTCATCGGCCCGGAACAGATCGCCGGTGTAGAGAACCATCTCCCAAGGATTCGGACCTGGGCGAAGGGCTTGTGCCGTCGCAGCTTCGTTTCGCCAATAACCCTGCATGACGTGCGGCCCGCGAATGACCAACTCACCTGCTACGCCCGGCGGCACTCGTTGCCCGTAGTCGTCGACGACAAAGGCCTCGGTGTTCGGAATGGCTATCCCGACCGACCCCGGCCGGTGGTCGAGTTCCTCGGGTGGCAGATAGGTGCAGCGCTTGCATTCCGTCAGGCCATACATCGAATAGAGCCTGACATCGGGGAAAAGAAACCGCAGGCGTTCTATGTGAGCCGGCGGCAAGGCAGCCGCCGTGTTGGAAATATAGCGAAGGCTGGGCAGGAAGCCCGGCGCCAGGTCACGCATCTGCAGGATCATCGCTGCCATCGTGGGCACGAGCGGAAGACCGGTGACGCCTTCCTGGCGGATACGTTCAAAGACCGCCTGGGGAAAAGCGAAGGACTTCTCGAGCACGAGCGTGGCGCCGAGCCTGACAGCCATCAGCAACTGATAGAGCCCGTAGTCGAAAGCCAGGGGCAGAACATTCAAGATGATGTCGTCCGGCGAATTGCGCAGATAGGTGGTGATTGAGTCGGCCGCCGCGTCGCAATTGCGGTGCGTCATCATCACGCCCTTGGGCCGGCCGGTCGAGCCCGAGGTGTAGATCAACATCGCAAGATCGACGTCAATGCCGCGGTGGTCAATCTCCCTGGCTTGGAACGTCAAGCAATCCGCCAGGGATGTGGCGCCTGCCGGGCATTGGTTATCCGCACCAAGGGTGGAAGCCACGAAGATGCCGGTCTTGCCGGAGGATCCGGACGCCTCGGCGACCAAGGGCATCAGTTTTGCTTGCGTAAGGATCGCAGCTGCGTCGCAATCGGCGATGATGTAGGCAAGCTTTTCGGCCTTGGTAGATGCGTTGATCGGACTGAAAGTCGCGCCTGCCTTAAGAACTGCGAAAATCGAAACCGCAGCCTCCCAGCAATTGTCCATGAAGATCAGGACGCGGTCGTCGCGCCTGACGCCATTCGTGAAAAGGGCGGCGGCCAGGCGGCTTGAGAGATCGTCCAGCTCTTCGTAACACAGCCTTTTGTGCTCGGTGATCAATGCCGTTTTGGCTGGATGGGCAGCGGCCTTGGCAGCCAGAAAATGTTCGATCCGCACGGACGCTCCTCGCCAATTGCGCCTACGCTGCCAGCGCTTCTGCTTTCGCCTTGATGAAGGCGGAGATACGGTCAATCGAATCCAGATTGGCCGGTACGATGTCGGTATCGACCATCGCGATGCCGAAATCATCCTCAATGAAAGCTACGAGTTCCAGCACGGCCGTCGAGTCGATGATGTCGTTCTCGATCAGTGATGCCGTGTCTGCAAGCTCGTAGGACGAGTCGCCGAACAGGAAGTTGTCGACGATAAAGGTTTTGACCTTGTCCTTGATTGTTACCATGATGTTTTCTTCCCTCGATTTCTCAGGCCGCTCGTGCTGTACCGACCTTTTGGCCGGTGAAAATCTTCTGCCACAGTTGGGTCGACAAAATGCCGACGAAGGCAGCATTGTCGCGGAACCCGGACGCTGGCTGCAAGCGGCATTTCTCGTGCAGGTTCGCCACCGCCTTGGCGTTGAATAGTCCTCCGGCGGCGATGCTCGCCTCGCTGAGCGAGTCGCGCACGTAGTCCAGTTCTCCGGCTCCAACGAAGGAGCGGGCTTCCGGCGCCCGGTAAGGCTGTTTGGTGCGCTCCCCGATGGCCGTCGGGAGCAAGTGCTTGGCAACTTTGCGCAGTATGTGTTTTTCCACCAGTCCCTTCAGCTTCATTTCCGGCGGAAGTCTTGCTGCAAACTCCACCAAACGATGATCGAGGAAGGGGAAACGCCCTTCAATACCGTGCGCCATGGCCATCCGGTCGCCCTGGCTCGAGAGGATGTAGCCCGGCAGGAGAAAGCGGGTTTCGAGATATTGCCCCTGATGCAGCGGATGCCACCGGGAAAACGCCTCAGGCAACCGGCTGGCCAGTTCCTCGGCTGCGTCATAGCCCTTCAATGTCGCGCGCAGGTCACCGGAAAAGAACATCTTCGCCGCTGATGTGGTCTTGAAACGCGGCCGATGCGAGAACAGCGGATCGTCCAGGGCAGCGCTGCCGGTGCCGAAGAACGCAGCCAGGTACTCCACGGACTGCTGTTGCAGCCCCGGCAGATAGGGATAAAGCTTGCGGAACAGCTGTGGCCTGCTGCGCGATGCCGGCTGTCGTCCGCAGAAACGGCGAACCCGCGCTTCCTTGAAGACATCATAGCCGGCAAAGACCTCGTCGGCGCCTTCGCCTGTCAGCACCACTTTCAAACCGGCCTGGCGAACGAGGCCGGACAGTTGATAGAGGGGGGCGGGGGCGGTGCGGATGATCGGCCGTTCGGCAAAGCGGATGACTTCGGGAAACACACCGGCGATATCGCCGGCACGGCAGGCGATGGTTCGATGATAGGTGCCAAGCGCCAACGCCATTTCGGTCTGAAAGGCGCTTTCGTCATGCTCGGCGCTGTCGAACGTCACGGAAAATGTCTGCAGCTTAAGAGGAGTCATGCCGGCCGCGATTGCCGAAACGAGGGATGAATCGAGCCCGCCCGAAAGGTAAGAACCGACCGGAACGTCGGCGCGCATGCGAAGCTTCACCGCGTCGGTCAAAAGGGCCTGCAGTTCTTCGGCCGCATCGTCCTCATTGCTAATTTTTGATGGCGCGTCGAGATACGGGTAGTCTAGGTGCCAATATGGTTTGACCGTGACTTGCCCCAGTGTCGCGATCATCACGCTTCCCGGCTCCAGCTCGTGGATGTTGCGGAAAGCCGTGCGTGGAGCGATAGGCGCCCACAGCGTAAAGATCTGGTCGAGTGCGATCTGATCGATTTCGGCCGAGACGCCGGGCACCTTCAGCAGGGCTTTTATCTCCGACGCAAAGTAGAGCACCCCGTCCCTGCTGGTGTAGAACAGCGGCCGAACACCCATGCGGTCTCTTGCAAGCACCATCCGCCGACGCCGATTATCCCATATCGCGAACGCGAAATCACCGTTCAGGAGCGACAGGCAGTCCTCGCCCATCTCGTCATACAGCTGCAGGAGAACTTCTGTGTCGCTCGACGTGCGGAAGCGTCGGCCCTTGGCCAGCAGTCCTTCGCGCAATTCCACGTAATTGAAAATCTCGCCGTTGAACGCAATCGTCAAATTGCCGGTCTCGTCGGACATCGGTTGCTGGCCATCACCAATCCCGATCACCGACAGCCGCGCATGCCCAAGTCCAGCTTCGGGCGCTACGAATTTCCCTTGTTCATCCGGCCCGCGATGGGCGATCGCAGACGTCATGCGCGCAAGCAAAGCTTCCGCATCCCGGACTGAACCGAAATAGCCCCCGAATCCGCACATCTACACAGCTCATACTGAACAGCAAGCCACAGAACATAGCGTTCATAAGCGCCTCAAAGGTTAATCAGATACTTTTCAGCGAGCATGTGGTTAACAGGATGTTAGGACAGTATGATGCTTTTTGCAGTCCGACTTGTACCCACTCCAGGTCACGCTTGATGGTGAGCTACTGTCGCACGAGCCCATGGGCCAGGTTCTTCAAAGCTTCGCGCCGGATCAGTTGCGGATTTGGGCCGAATGCCAGTGATACCGGTTCGCATCGAGATAGGAGATGTCACAGCGAGCGGTGCAAATTACTGCTTCGAGTACGGCCGGTACCAATCGACAAACTTCTTCAGCCCGTCCTCTATCGAAACGCTAGGCCTAAAGCCGAAATCCCGCTCCAGCGCGGTCATGTCAGCATAAGTCTTCTCGACGTCGCTCGCCTGCATCGGCTCGTTGTGGCGGATTGCCTTGACCCCGAGCAGCCTTTCCAGAATGTCGATGAAGTCGCCCAGCCGCACCGGCCGGTTGTTGCCGACATTGTAAAGCCTGTTCGGCGGAACGTCCGTGGGGGGCTTGTCGAGCACAGCGACAACCGCCTTCACAACATCGTCTATGTAGGTGAAATCGCGCCACATTTCGCCATTGTTGAAGACCCGGATCGGATTGCCCTCGAGCATCGCCTTGCTGAACATCCAATAGGCCATGTCGGGGCGGCCCCAGGGACCATAGACCGTGAAAAACCGCAGGCCGGTCTGCGGTATGCCGAACAGATGGGCGTAGGTGTGGCTCATCAGTTCATCGGTTTTCTTGGTGGCGGCGTAAAGCGAGACGGGCTTGTCGACCTGATCGGCCTCGCTGAACGGCACGCTGCGGTTGCCGCCATAGACCGAGCTCGACGAGGCATAGACCAGATGCTCGAATGCCGGTTCGGCGCGACAGAATTCGAGCACTTCGAGGTGGCCCATGACATTGGAACGGATATAGAGCCGTGGATTGTCGAGTGAGTGACGCACGCCGGCCTGCGCGGCGAGATGCACGATTCTGACTATGCCTTTCCCCGCCAAAGCGGCCGCAAGCGCGCCCTGTTCGGCAATATCGATCTGGTGGAACGAAAAATCCTTACGGGGCAAAAGGCGGGCAAGCCGCCCCTTTTTGAGCGCCAGGTCGTAATAGTCGTTCATGTTGTCGACGCCGACGACCGCTTCTCCCCGGTTGAGCAGATGGTGGCAAACATGACTGCCAATGAACCCCGCGGCTCCGGTGATAAGTATAGGCAACAAGCTTCTCCACGCGCACAGCCGGGCGGGTATCTGGAGAGGCAGATCCAGCCCATTTCGTCGTGCTATAGTCGAAAGCCGAGGTGGAGACCACCACTAAGCTGATGCTTCAGCTTGCCTCGCGCATGGCTTCGGCAGCCTGCAGGTCGACCGACACCAGTTGGCTAACGCCTTGCTCGGCCATGGTTACCCCGAACAGCCGGTCCATGCGCGCCATGGTGATCGGGTTGTGTGTGATGATGACGAAGCGCGTTTCGGTGGTTGCGGCCATTTCGTCCATCAGATTGCAGAAGCGTTCGACATTGTGGTCGTCGAGCGGGGCGTCGACTTCGTCGAGCACGCAGATCGGCGCCGGGTTGGTCAGGAACACGGCGAAGATCAGCGACATCGCCGTCAATGCCTGCTCACCGCCGGACAGCAGCGTCATCGTCTGCGGTTTCTTGCCGGGCGGGCGCGCCAGGATCTCGAGCCCGGCTTCGAGCGGATCGTCGGACTCGATCAGTTGCAGCTCGGCGGTGCCGCCGCCGAACAAATGCGAAAACAGCCGCTGAAAATGGCCGTTGACCACCTCGAAGGCGGCGAGCAGCCGCTCGCGGCCTTCGCGGTTCAGGCTGTGGATCGCCTGCCGCAGCTTGCGGATCGCCTCGATGATGTCGTCGCGCTCGGAGACGATGGACTCCAGCCGGTCCGATAGTTCCTTCTGCTCTTCCTCGGCGCGCAAATTGACGGCGCCCAACCGTTCGCGCTCAACCTTCAGCCGGTCGAGCTGACGCTCGATCTCGGCCATTTCGGGCATCGGGCTGTCGGGTTCGAGGCCAGTGTGGCGGATCACCAGATGCGGCGGCGTGTTCAGCGTTTCCTGGATGCGCGCCTCGACTTCCAGCCGACGCTCGTCGGCGGCGGTCAGCCGCTCTTCGGCGCGAACACGCGTTTCGCGCGCTTCGGCGAGCGACTGAATGGCAGCGGTCGCAGCCTTGTCCAGCTCGGACTGCCGGTTCTCCGCTTCCTGCAAGCGGTCACCTGCAGCTTTTCGCAGGCTTTCGGCCTCGGCGAGTTGCGACAGCAGGGCGCGCCGTTTGGCGTCGATCTCGTCGGGTGCGTCGGCCAGTTGCTCGCGCTCGGCCTCAGCCTCTGCCTTGCGTTCGCCGAGTGCCGCGATCTGCGTCGAGGCGTTTTCGGCGCGCTCCACCCAATTGCGCCGTTCCGCGCCGATCGCGTCGAGCCGGCGCGCACGTGCCTCGGCTTCTCGCCTCAGGCCCTCGTGAACGGCACGCGCATCGGCAAGGGCGGCGCGGTCGCGGGCGACGTTGGCCGCCGACTGCTCGAGCTGCAGTTGCAGATCGCCGAGATCGGGAGCGTCTTGCAGCAGCATTTCCGCCTCGACGAATGCCGCCGCCGTCTCCTCATGGCTGTCGACGATACGCGCGCGCGCCTCGTCAAGTGCTGCACGCCGGCTCGACAGTTCGCCGCCGGCTTTTTCGGCCTCAGCCAGCGTATTGCGGGCAGCATCCAGCCCATGCTGGGCGTCGCGCCCGGCCTGTCGGGCATTGCGTTCGGCCTCGCTCGCCTGGGCAAGCGCCTGTTCGGCCTGCGCAAGCGCCTGTTCGGCTTCGCGCAGGATGCGCGTGGCATGAACCGCTTCGGCATCGAGTTCGGCCAGCCGGTTTTTCTGCGCCAGCCGCTGCGCGGCGGCGGTCGGCGCATCGGCGCTGGCGGTGAAGCCATCCCAACGCCAGAGCGCGCCTTCGCGGCTGACCAATCGTTGACCGGGAGCAAGCAGCGTCTGCAACTTTCTTCCGTCGGCGGCATCGACAATGCCGATCTGGGCCAGCCGGCGGGCCAGTTGCGCCGGCGCGCGCACCACGCTAGCGAGGCTCTTTATGCGTTCCGGCAAAGCGACATCGCCGGGCTGGATTTCGCTCTGGCCCCAATGCACAGGCGCGCTACGATCAAGCGGCACGTCAAGATCTTCGCCAAGCGCGGCACCCAGCGCCGTCTCGTAGCCCCGCTCGACGCTGATCTGCTCCAGCACCGAGGGAAACAAATCGCCGCTCGCGGCGTTCAGGATCTTGGCGAGCGTGCGGGCCTCGGTTTCGATCCGCGCCAGTTCGGCCTTTGCGTCCTGAACCGGTGGGCGGGCGGCACTTTCGCTTGCGCGTGCCTCGGCGACCGCCTGTTCCGTGGCAATCGCGGCTCGTTCGGCCCCTTCGAGCAGCGCCTGCGCCTGTTCGACCAGCAGCCGCTTCTCGGCGGGGTCGGGCAGGCCGGCGACCCTGGAGACGATCTCCGACAGTTCGCGGTCGACATCGGCAAGCTGGCGGGCAAAGCGGTCGCGGCGCTCAGCGGTATCGCGCAGCGTCCGTTCAATCTGGTTGCGCGAGGCGGCCGCCTCCGCCCGTTCGGCGGTCAGCGAGGCCAGCTTGGCCTCGCTCGAAGCAAGCGTCGATGCCGCCTGCTCGAAATCCGCGCGGGTGCTGGCCTCGCGCTCGGCGGCGCCGGCGTTTTCGACATTGAGCGCGGCTTCTTCGGCGGCGAGGCGTTCGAGGGTATCCGCATTGTCGCGGACCATGCGCTCCTCGCGGGCAAGGTCGCCATCGAGCTGTTGCAGTCGGCGGTCGAGCTCAGCCTGGCGGGCGCGGATGCGGCCTGCTTCTTCCTCGATCTGTGCCTTAGCGATCGACAGACGCTGGAAGGCGGCGGCGGCGGCGGCTTCCGCATCGCGCAGGTCCGGCAGCCGGTGGGCGTTGATACCTTGTTCCCTAGCGGCAGCCATCTGGGCGGCAGCACGGTCGCCGACCAGCGCGGTGGCAATCGCCAGCGCCGAACGCGCTTCGCCTTCCTGCGTCTTGGCCAGCGTCCAACGCAGATGCAGCAGCGTCGCTTCGGCCTTGCGGATGTCGGCCGACAGGTTCTTGAAGCGCGAGGCCTGGCGGGCCTGGCGTTTCAGGCTTTCGATCTGGCTTTCCAGCTCGCCGACGACGTCGTCCAGCCGTTCGAGGTTCTGTTCGGCCGCCTTCAGCCGCAGCTCGGCTTCGTGGCGCCGTGTGTGCAGGCCGGAAATGCCGGCCGCCTCTTCCAGCAGTGCGCGGCGCGCCTGCGGCTTTGCCTGGATCAGCTCGCCGATGCGGCCCTGGCCAACCATCGAGGGCGAGCGGGCGCCGGTCGACTGGTCGGCGAACAGCAGCTGGACATCCTTGGCACGGGCTTCCTTGCCATTGATGCGGTAGAGCGAGCCGGCCTCGCGCTCGATGCGGCGCGAGACCTGCAACTCATCGGCGTCGTTGAAGGCAGACGGCGCAGTCCGGTCGCTATTGTCGAGGAACAGCGTGACTTCGGCGGTGTTGCGGGCCGGACGCGTTCCCGAGCCGGAAAAGATGACATCGTCCATGCCGGACGCACGCATGTTCTTGTAAGAGCTTTCGCCCATAACCCAGCGTAGCGCCTCGACCAGGTTCGACTTGCCGCAGCCGTTCGGCCCGACGATGCCGGTCAGGCCGCGTTCGATGACGAACTCGCCGGGTTCGACGAAGGATTTGAAGCCGAGGAGGCGAAGGCGCGAGAACTTCATTCGCGCCGACCCATAGCCAAGTTTCGCAAAACTGTTCCGCGGTTTTGCAAGGAGAACCAGCGGCAAGACAAAGAAGTGCGCACGCCGAAGCGCAGCCGCTTCGGCGCTGCCAAAACGTCAGAGCAGAGGGTCGATGATGGCCGACATTTCCGCAATCGACATCGCCCCTTTGTAGGTCTTTCCGTTGATGAAAAAGGTCGGTGTGGAATCGACCTTGAATTCGTCGGCGCCGCGCTTCTGGACGGATCTCACATCGTCCAGAAGCTTCTGGTCCGTCAAGCAGGCCTCGAAGGACTCCTGTGTAAAACCGGCAAGCTTGGCGATTTGCAGCAGTGCGTCCTTGGTATTGTTCACACCAACCCAGTTCGCCTGCTGCCTGAACAGCACGTCGACCATCGGGAAATAGTTGTCCTTGGAGCAGCGCGCCAGCATGAAACCGGCCTCGGCGCTGGGGTCGAACGGAAATTCGCGCAGGATGTAACGGGCCTTGCCGGTGTCGATATATTTCGTCTTCAGCTCCGGAAAAGTGGTCTCGGCGAAATGCGCGCAATGCGGGCAGGTCATCGATGCATATTCAACGATGGTGACCTTTGCGTCGTCCTTGCCGAGCTGCATGTCGGGCAGCGCGCTGGGCTTCAACAAGGCTGCCATATCCACCGTGCCCTGAGCTTCAGGCGCTTTGGCGGCGGCTGGAGCGGCCGGCTTCGCAGGTTCCGCCGGAGCCGCAGGCTTCACATCCTGCGCCTCGGCTTTCTCGCCGGAATCGCTGCAGGCGGCAAGCAGCGCCACCGCTGGTATGGCGGCGAGCGACGACAAGAGATTTCTGCGGGACAAGGAACGGATCATACGAATCACCTGGCAATAGTTGGATTTTGCAATGCAAAGGCTACAAAAAGCGAGAGTTGGCGCGAATTAAGGCATTGCCACCCCTATTCCAATCGGCAAATTCGAGCATGCCATCACGATAGCGCGAGATTACGGCTTCCTTTGGCCTAGAATGGTGGCGCCAAGCCGCTCCAGCGAGGCGCGCAGCCCGTCGTCCTCGATCAAACCGACAGTGCCCGACAGCTTCGCCTTCTCGGCCACGGTCAGCGGCCGCAAAATGGGTTTCGGCTTTTCCTTGCCAGTCATTACCGGTTTCTGCACGATCCTGATCCGGCCGATCGCATTGAAGCCGAGAAACGCATTGACCCGGTTGATGATCTCGCCGGTCTCGTGCTGCAGATGCAGTGCCGCCACACCCTCGCAGGCAATCACCAGCACCGCCGGCTCGAACGGATCGCCCTCGTGCATGCGGCGTGGCCACTGGATCTTTTCCGGGCGCGAGCGGCCGGCAAGCCGCGGCCCGGCAATCTCTTCCCACGACTGAACCAGCCCGATCGACATGCCGGCCCGCTTGCGCAGCACCGGATCGAGGATCTCGGTTGCGAGATCGCTCACCGGAACGGGATTGCCGAAGGGCCTTTTCCCTGCCATGTGCGTTCTCCAGTCACCAGCTTCAGCACTAGTGGATTAGGGCCGACCCTCGATCAATGGCACTGCACGACCAGACCCGCAAGGCCGTATCCGGAGACAATGGCGAGATCGCGTTCCGGCTGCTTGGCTGGTACGACGCGCATCACCGCGACCTGCCCTGGCGCGTTCCGCCGCGCGCGCTGGCAGGCGGCGCGCAGCCCGATCCCTATCTGGTCTGGCTTTCCGAGGTGATGCTGCAGCAAACCACGGTCGAGGCGGTAAAATCCTATTTCCGGGCGTTCGTGCAGAAGTGGCCAACTGTCGAGGCACTGGCGGCGGCACCGATCGAAGACGTCATGAAGGCCTGGGCCGGGCTCGGCTATTATTCTCGCGCCCGCAACCTCAAGGCTTGCGCCGATCTCGTCGCGCGGCTAGGCGGCCGCTTTCCGGACAGTGAGACCGGCTTGAAGGAACTGCCCGGTATCGGCGCCTATACGGCAGCGGCGATCGCGGCGATCGCCTTCGACCGACCAGCCGCCGTCGTCGACGGCAATGTCGAACGGGTCGTCTCACGGCTGTTTTCGATCGCCACGCCGCTGGGCGAAGCCAAGGGCGAGATACGCAGCCATGTCGAGCACCTGGTTCCCGGGACAAGGCCCGGCGACTTCGCGCAGGCGATGATGGACCTGGGCGCGACGATCTGCACGCCGCGCCGGCCCCGCTGCATGCTTTGCCCCGTCAGGCAGGATTGCAGCGCCACAATCTCGGGCGATCCCGAGCGCTTTCCGGTCCGCCTGCCCAAGGCCGAGAAACCCTTGCGCCGCGGCGCCGCCTTCGTCGCCGTCAGGGGCGACGGCGCCATCCTTTTACGCAAGCGCGTGGATAAAGGCCTGCTCGGCGGCATGACTGAGGTGCCAACGACCGGCTGGACGGCGCGCATCGACGGCGCCACAACGGAAGCGGCAGCCCCGTTCCCCGGCGACTGGCGGCAGGCCGGACGCATCGGCCATGTCTTTACCCATTTTGCGCTCGAACTCGACGTGTTCAAGGCGGAGACCGACAGCGTCGCCCCGGCCGGGCATTTCTGGTCGCTGGCCCATGAAATTTCCGGGGAGGCGCTGCCGACCGTCATGAAAAAGGTAATCGAAGCGGCGATACCGGGCGCGACGAAGAAGCAGCGTCCGCATTGAAAGAAAGAGAGAAGAATGTCCGAAATCCGCCACATCGTTTTCGACATTGGCAAAGTGCTGATCCACTATGATCCGAACCTGCCCTTCAGCCGCTTGATCCCCGATCCCGACCAACGGAAATGGTTCTTCGACAATGTCTGCACGCATGACTGGAACATCGAGCAGGATCGCGGCCGGACCTGGGAAGAGGCAGAGACGCTCCTGATCGCCCAGTACCCGGATCACGAACAGAATATCCGCAATTTCCGCCGCCATTGGCACGAAATGGCACCGCATGCCTATGATGACAGCGTAGCCATCATGGAGCGCCTGATCGACACGGGCCATGACGTGACGCTGCTGACCAACTGGGCTGACGATACGTTCCGCGAAGCGCGCGACCGCTTTCCGTTCCTGGAGCGCCCGCGCGGCATCACCGTGTCAGCCGAGATCGGGCTAATCAAGCCGGATCGCGCCATCTATGATCACCACGTCGCCGCGTTCGGCCTCGAACCGTCAGCCACGCTATTCATCGACGACAGCCAGAAGAATGTCGACGGCGCCAAGGCGGCCGGCTGGCAGTCGGTGCTGTTCACCGATGCAAAGACGCTCAGGGCGGACCTTGCGCGTCTTGGGATTAAAGTGTGATTTGAATCGCTTCCAGGGACTGGCTGAGCCTTCGCATTAACTGATCTGTCGCAACTCAGAAACCGTCAGGCCCCTGCCCGTTCCATGCCTAGCCGCGCAATGCGGCGAAGCTCGTCGATCGGGGTCAGTCCTCCGCTGCGCTCATAATGCCAGAAGGTCCATCCGTTGCAGGCGTCCAGCCCCTGTACCTCAGCGCCGATCTTGTGGATCGACCCGGCACTGTCGCCGATCGCCAGCGTGCCGTCGGCACGCACCTTGGCCGCCCAGCGCTTCTTGGCGTCGTAGAGCGTGGCGCCGGGTGCCACTAGGCCATTGTCGAGCAGGGTGACGAAGGCGACGCGCGGCTCGGCGCGCTTGCCGGTCAGCACTGTCAAATTGGCGCCGTCCAGCGGCCGGACCGCATCGATGCGTTCCATGGCGGCATCGATATAGGCTTGCTCACGCTCGATGCCGACGAAGTGGCGGCCAAGCCGTTTGGCCACCGCACCGGTGGTTCCTGAACCGAAGAAGGGATCGAGCACGATGTCGCCGGGCCTGGTCGATGCCGTCATGACGCGGGCAAGCAACGCTTCCGGCTTCTGCGTCGGATGCAATTTGTCGCCATTGTCGTTCTTCAGGCGCTCGCCGCCGGTGCAGATCGGAAACAGCCAGTCGGAGCGCATCTGAATGTCGTCGTTCGATGCCTTCAGCGCCTCGTAGTTGAAGGTGTAACCTTTGCCCTTCTGGTCGCGCGATGCCCAGATCATCGTCTCATGCGCGTTCTGGAAGCGACGGCCACGGAAATTGGGCATTGGATTGGTCTTGCGCCAGACGACGTCATTGAGGATCCAGAAGCCCAGGTCCTGCATCTTGGCGCCGACCCTGAAAATATTGTGGTAGGAGCCGATGACCCAGATCGTGCCGTTGGGCTTCAACACGCGGCGCGCCGCCAGCAGCCAGGCGCGGGTGAAGGCGTCGTAGGCCTCAAAACTGTCGAACTGGTCCCAATGGTCGTCGACGGCATCGACCTTGGATTGGTCGGGCCGGTGCAGATCGCCATCGAGCTGCAGATTGTAAGGCGGATCGGCAAAGATCACGTCGATCGATTTTTCCGGCAGCCGTTCCAGCGCGGCGACGCAGTCGCCCTTCAGGATCGTATCCAGCCACTCGGATTGCTGGGGAGCATCGGAAAGCTCGTCGAGAAGACGCACGGCAGACATTATGACACCCAAGGCACGCGTTACTGTTTACTGTCCGTTATGGTTACCGATCAGCGTAAATATTCAGTGAAGCATACTGCCGAATTTGCGAAGCCCGGCCTGTTGGTGTATGCCGCGCCGCCTGAGCCGTTTGGACCAAAGGGCCCTCGGCATTCCCTTCATCGCTTTCCGGATCACCATGCCCCAGCCAGATCTTGTCATCTTCGATTGCGACGGCGTGCTCGTCGATTCCGAAATCATCGCCGCACGCATCGATGCCGAGCTTTTGACCTCGGCCGGCTATGAGATATCGGCGGAGGAGATTTCCGAGGTCTATGCCGGGCTGACTTTCAAGGACATCATGATGCGGGTCGAGGAAAAGTCCCGGATCCCGTTCCAGGCCTCCCTGATCGACAAGGAGGAACAGCTGGTCGATCGCCGGCTGCGCAGCGACGTGCGTGCCGTCGACGGGGCGCACGAGGCTGTCGCCGCGGTAACGGTGCCGCGCTGCGTCTGTTCGAATTCGCGTTCGGAGCGGATCGAATTCATGCTGGAGAAGGTGCAGCTTTTGCCGTTCTTTGCCGGCCGTATCTTTTCGTCGCTGGAAACGCCGACCGGGAAAACCAAGCCGGCGCCGGACGTGTTCCGGTTCGCCGCGGAAAAGCTCAAGGCCGATCCTGCGAACACCTTCGTCATCGAGGATTCCGTGCATGGCGTCACCGGCGCCAAGACGGCGGGAATGCGCGTCATCGGCTTCACCGGCGCGGCGCACAGCTATCCCGGCCACGCCGATGCGCTGACCGAAGCCGGTGCCGAAACGGTCATCCGCCGCTGGGCGGAACTGAAAAGCGTGATCGCCGCGCTGTCGGAATGGTCGGCGGACGCCTGAGAGGCCGCCTCCAACCGCCGTGGCGCGAATGCACCGGCTCAGTTGGTCGCGGCGGCTTTCTTCTTCTTCGGCTTGTCCGACGCCCCTTTCGGAGCGCCCTCGTCATACCCGGCAAATGCCTGGTAGTCCCGCGCCGTCGGCTCCGGAACGACGACGTTGGAATCGGTGAAGACGAACTGCGTGGCACTCGAGGGATCGGTAACCTGGACCTGATAGGAGTGAAGCTGCGAATAGAGAACTTCGGTGCCGTGCATCACCGCGATACGGATCGGCATAGTGATGGTACCGGGGGCGAACATCGGACCAGGCACGACCTTGCCGGCAACGGCTATCTTCATCGACAAGGAGCCGTTGGCGCGGCTGCAGTCGCGGGTCACATCGGTGATCGAAGCCTGATAGATGATCTTGGCGGAATCGTCCGGCTGATCGACGCCTGCCGCGTCCGCTGCCGGCTGGGCGGCTTGGGCATCCTCGGCGGCAACATCGGTTTTTTTCTTCGGCTTCGGACCGCTCTTGGCGTAGATATTGAAGAAGGCGGTGCCGTCACGCAACGTCACTTTCGGGCAATAGGCCTGCAGCTGGCTGGAAAGCACCTTGGGGTCGGGTGGCGGTGGTGGCGTCGTATCCTTCTTGCCGAAGCCGAGAATGCCATTGTCGCTCGATTGGCAGCCTGCGGCAGCAAGCATAAAGCCGGTGAGCGCCAGACCCGCGACAAAACGACCGTTGAATGAATGAAACGCCATGAACTGCACTTCCCTCTCGCAAAGCCGGTGACGTATATCAACCGCGCGGCAAAAATGCGACTGAGCCAGCGCAGAAATCCACCACCTTACGGCGGGCGAAGATTCCCGGCAGCAATGGAAACGTGACGATGCAATATGTGAGTACCCGCGGGGAAGCGCCCGCGCTTGGATTCTCCGACGCGGTGCTGGCCGGGCTGGCCCGCGACGGCGGGCTCTATCTGCCGAGCGCCTGGCCGCATTTTTCCGCAGCAGAGGTCCGCGCCATGCGCGGCCTTGCCTATCCCGATCTTGCAATCCGCGTGCTGTCGCCGTTCCTCGGTGGCGAGATCGCGGCGCCGGTGTTCGAACGGCTGGTGCGCGAAGCCTACGCGACCTTCCGCCATGGGGCCGTCTGCCCGCTGGTGCAGAGCGGGCCGAACAGCTTCGTGCTCGAGCTGTTCCACGGCCCGACGCTCGCGTTCAAAGACGTGGCGATGCAGCTTCTCGCGCGGCTGATGGACCATGTGCTGGCCGAGCGCGACCAGCGCGCCACCATTGTCGGCGCCACCTCCGGCGACACCGGAGGGGCCGCCATCGATGCCTTTGCCGGGCGCAACCGCACCGACATCTTCGTGCTTTTCCCGCACGGCCGCGTCTCGCCGGTGCAGCAGCGGCAGATGACGACCTCGACCGCCGCAAACGTCCACGCATTGGCGATCGAAGGCAATTTCGACGACTGCCAGGGCCTGGTGAAGGACATGTTCAACGACCACGGTTTTCGCGACCGGGTGTCGCTATCCGGCGTCAATTCGATCAATTGGGCCCGCATCATGGCCCAGATCGTCTATTATTTCTCCTCCGCGCTGTCGCTTGGCGCGCCCGACAGGCCGGTTTCCTTCACGGTGCCGACCGGCAATTTCGGCGACATTTTCGCCGGCTACGCAGCCAAGAAGATGGGATTGCCGATCGAGCGGCTGATCATCGCCACGAACGACAACGATATTCTGGCGCGCACGCTGGCGACCGGCGAATACCGCATGAAAGGGGTCTTTTCGACCACGTCGCCCTCGATGGACATCCAGGTGTCTTCGAACTTCGAACGCTTGCTGTTCGAGGCGTCCGGCCGCGATGCCTCGACCGTGCGGCGCTACATGGACGGGCTCAAGCAGTCCGGCGCCTTCACCATCGAGGCCGGCGAAATCGCCAAGATCCGCTCCGAATTCGACGCCGGCCGCGCCACCATGGGCGAGGTCGCCGCCACAATCCGCACCACACTTGCGGTGAGCGGCTATCTGCTCGACCCGCACACCGCCACAGCCGTGCACGTGGCCGCCGGCAAAGCCGCCGGTGAGGTGCCGATGGTTGTGCTGGGCACTGCGCACCCGGCAAAGTTTCCGGCGGCCGTCGAAGCCGCCAGCGGCGTGTCGCCTGCCCTCCCCGCATGGCTGGGCGGGTTGATGAGCGCCGAGGAAAAATACACGGTACTTCCATCCGACCTGAAAATGGTGGAAGATTATGTCGGCCGCCACACGCGGGCGGCGCGTTAGGGAGTAATTGCCATATGGGTGTTGAGGTAAGCCGTCTGTCGAACGGCCTGACAGTCGCCACCGAAACCCTTCCAAGCCTCGAATCTGTTGCCCTTGGTGCCTGGGTCAAGTCGGGCGCACGCAACGAGCGTGACGAAGAGCACGGAATGGCGCATTTGCTCGAGCACATGGCTTTCAAGGGCACCAGGCGGCGAAGCGCCTTCGAGATCGCCTCGGAGATCGAGGACGTCGGCGGCGAGATCAATGCCGCGACCAGCGTCGAGACGACCTCCTATTATGCAAGGGTTCTGAGCGACGATGTGCCGCTGGCGGTCGATATCCTTTCCGACATCCTGCAGGACTCCGAATTCGATCCGCAGGAGCTGGAGCGCGAACAGCATGTGATTCTGCAGGAGATCGGCGCCGCGCACGATACGCCCGACGATGTCGTTTTCGATCACTTTACCGAGACCGCCTTCCGCCACCAGACCATCGGCCGCTCGATTCTCGGCACGCCGGAAACCGTCAAATCCTTCACTTCGAAGCAACTGCACGACTTCATCGAACGGCAATACGGCGCCGAGAACATGGTGATGGTGGCAGCCGGCGACATCAAGCACGACGATTTCGTGCGCGAGGTCGAAAAGCGTCTCGGCGGCTTCCGCGGCAAGGCCGACGGCACCATCCCGCAATATGCGCAATATGTCGGCGGCGATTTTCGCGAAGACCGCGACCTGATGGACGCCCAGATCGTGCTGGGTTTCGAGGGCCGTGCCTATCACGTCCGCGATTTCTATGCCTCTCAGGTCCTGTCGATGATCCTCGGCGGCGGCATGTCGTCGCGGCTTTTCCAGGAAGTCCGCGAAAAACGCGGCCTGTGCTATTCGGTCTATGCCTTCCATTGGGGTTTTTCCGACACCGGCGTCTTCGGGGTCCATGCGGCAACCGGACAAAGCGATATCGCCGAGCTGGTGCCTGTGATCATCGACGAGCTGCAAAAGGCCGGCGAAAACATCCTGCAGGAGGAGCTCGACCGGGCGCGTGCCCAATACCGCGCCGGGCTGATCATGTCGGCCGAGAGCCCGGCCAGCCGCGCCTCGCAGATCGCCAGGCAGTTGCTTCTGTTCGGCAGGCCGATCGCCAAGGAAGAGCTGATGGAGCGGCTGTCGGCGCTGACGGTCAAGCGGCTGACGGATCTGTCGTCGCGGCTTTTTTCGACGAAGCCGACGCTTACAGCCGTCGGGCCGGTGGGTACGCTCGCGCCCTATGAAGCGATCCTCGATTCGCTTTCGGGCTCGCAGACCACTGCCCGTAAGCTTGCCGTCTAAGCTTATTCGAGCGTCGTGTTCGCGCTCCCTTTCTTTCGCCGCGATCTGCCGGCACTGAAGGGCGACCTTGTCACGCTGCGTGTGCCGCTGACCAACGACTATCGCGAGTGGTCGGTGCTGCGCGGCGAAAGCCGTGCCTTCCTTGAGCCGTGGGAGCCGCGATGGACCCCTGACGAGCTCGACCGCACCGCATGGCGGCATCGTATCGGCCGCTACCGCGAGGACTATGCGCAGGGGACGGCGATCGCCTTCTTCATCTTCGAGAAAAGCAGCGGCAAGCTTGCCGGCGGTATCACCCTCGGCAATATCCGCCACGGGGTCGCCCAAAGCGGCCATATCGGCTACTGGATCGGCGAGCGCTTCAGCGGACGCGGCCTGATGACCGATGCCGTCAAGGTGGTGACGCGTTTCGCCTTCGAAACGCTGCGGTTGCACCGGATCGAAGCTGCCTGTATCCCCGATAACGCCCGGTCGATCCGCGTGCTTGAAAAAGCCGGATTCCGGCGCGAAGGACTGCTACGATCCTATCTCAGGATCAACGGCATCTGGCAGGACCATTACCTATACGCCCGAATCGCGGACGATCCGCCGGGCGTTGGAACAAAGGGCTGATTTTGACGAATTTTCTGCGCAACGGGTCGCTGCTTGCCCTTATGCTGGCGGCAATCGTAACGCTCTGCGCGGCATCCTCGGCGTTTGCGGTCGAACCGATCAAGATTGCCCGCGACGACGTGGCGCTCGACCTTTCGGGTGCCGTTGAAATCTACCGCAACCAGGGCGAGAATTTCCAAGTCTCAACGGCACCCGGCCCGGACGGCATCGTGCGGCGAATCGAGGTCGAGGCCAATGACGCGCGCTCGACCGGCGACTGGGCGGTGTTCGCGCTCGCCAATACCACCGATCAGCAGCTCGACAGGCTGATTGTCGCACCGCATTTCCGGCTGGTGAATTCCGGCCTGTTCTGGCCGGATCTCGGCTCGACCCGTATCGCCGCGATCACGCCCAGCGAAGGCTTTGCGCTCGACCGCCAGACCAGCCCCGACGCCGACGTGTTCCGGGTGACGCTGAACCCCGGAACGGTGATTACCTTCATCGCCGAGCTCGCCTCGCCCAAGCTGCCGCAGGTCTATCTGTGGGACCCCGAATCCTACAAGGACTCGGTCAATTCCTACACGTTGTTTCGTGGCATCGTCATCGGCATCGCCGGCCTGCTGGCGCTGTTCCTGACCATTCTTTTCGTCGTCAAGGGGACCTCGATGTTCCCGGCGACGGCGGCCCTAGCCTGGGCGGTGCTTGCCTATATCTGCGTCGATTTCGGCTTTCTCAACAAGATCATAGAAATATCCCCGGGCAATGAGCAGATGTGGCGCGCCGGAACGGAGGTGGCGCTTGCGGCGACCTTCGTGGTGTTCCTGTTTGCCTATCTCAACCTCAACCGATGGCACGGCCATTTCAGCTACGGCGCACTGGTCTGGATCCTCGGGCTGGTGCTGATCGCCGGCGTTGCCATCGTCGATCCGGCGGTTGCCGCCGGCATTGCCAGGCTGTCCTTCGCAGCCACCGCGCTGACCGGGCTCGGCCTGATCATCTTCCTCGGTATACGCGGTTACGACCGCGCCATCATGCTGGTGCCCAGTTGGGTGATGGTTCTGCTGTGGCTATGCGGATCGTGGATGGCAATCACCGGCATGCTGGACAACGATATCGCCCAGCCGGCGCTGGGCGGTGGGCTGATCCTCATCATCCTGCTGATCGGCTTCACCGTGATGCAGCACGCTTTTGCCGGCGGCGCCCTGCATCAGGGCCTGTTCTCCGACCTCGAGCGGCAGGCGTTGGCGGTTGCCGGATCGGGCGATACCGTGTGGGACTGGGACGTGCTGCGCGACCGTGTCGTCACTCGTCCCGACGTCAGCATTCAGCTCGGCCTTGCGCCCAACAGCCTCGGCGGCCCTGCCCGCAACTGGCTGCCGGTGCTGCATGCCGACGACCGCGACACGTTTCGTACGACACTCGACGTGGTGCTCGAGCACCGGCGCGGCCGGGTGTCGCAAAACTTCCGCCTGCGCGGCGCCGACGGGCACTATCACTGGTTTTCGCTGCGCGCCCGGCCGGTGATCGGCTCGGACGGCGAGGTCATCCGCTGCGTCGGCACCATGGTCGACGTGACGGAGCAGAAGAAGTCCGAGGAACGGCTGCTGCATGACGCCGTACATGACAATCTGACCGGCCTGCCCAACCGCGAGCTGTTCATGAACCGGCTGGAGGCGATCATCTCGATCGCCCGCACCGAAGAGAAGGTGCGCCCGACCGTCTTCGTCATCGACATCGACCGCTTCAAGCAGGTCAATGACGGGCTCGGCATCTCGGCCGGCGACACCATCCTTTTGACCATCGCGCGGCGGCTGCACCGGCTGCTCAAGCCGAAGGATTCGCTGTCGCGATTTGCCGGCGACCAGTTCGCGCTGATGCTTTTGTCGGAGCAGGATCCGGCTCGCATCGCGGCCATTGCCGATGCCATCAAGCACGCCATCAACAACCCGATCACCTTCGCCAAGCGCGAGATCGTGCTGACTGCCTCGATCGGGCTGATCACCTGGACCTCCACGCAGACCTCGGCCGAGGACATGGTCAAGGATGCCGAGCTTGCCATGCATCAGGCCAAGCGCTTCGGCGGCGACAGGATCGAGCCGTTCCGGCCAGCCTTCCGCACCGTCGGCACCGACCGGCTGCAGTTCGAGTCCGATCTGCGCCGCGCTATCGAACGACGCGAATTCACGCTTGCCTACCAGCCAATCGTGCGGCTGGAGGACGGCAGCGTTGCCGGCTTCGAAGCGCTGCTGCGCTGGGACCATCCGCGTCGCGGCATGATCCCGCCGGCGGATTTCATCCCGGTCGCCGAAAACTGCGGCCTGATCGTGCAGCTTGGCCTGTTTGCCATGCAACAGGCTGCCGAAGACCTGGCAGGATGGCAAAAGCAGATCGGCGATGCGCCGCTGTCGGTCTCGGTCAATCTGTCCAGCCGTCAGCTCATCCGCCGCGACCTGGTCAGCGACGTCCGCTCGGTGATCGCGCGGGCCAATCTGAAACCGCGCTGCTTCCGGCTCGAACTCACCGAATCGCTGGTGATGGACAATCCCGAGCAGACCGCCCATGTGCTGACCAAGCTGAAGCAGCTTGGCATCGGCCTGTCGCTGGACGATTTCGGCACCGGCTATTCATCGCTGGCCTATCTGACGCGCTTTCCATTCGACACCATCAAGATCGACAAGAGCTTCGTCGACGACGCGACGCCGAAACGCGCGGTGCTGCTCAAATCCATGGTCAACATGGCGCATGAACTCGGCCTGTCGGTTGTCGCCGAAGGCATTTCGGACGAGAGCGATGCGCTGGAGTTGCGGCAGATGGGCTGCGAATACGTGCAGAGTTTCATGTTCGGAGCGCCGATGCCGGGCGACCAGGTGCTGAAGACGCTGAAGGAACAGTATCCGCTCACTCAGGCGTGACAAATTTCGGGACGTAATGAGGTTCAGGCGTGACCGGCAGCCAGGCTGAGATGCGCGAGATCGATGCCGATCGAGGCAAGGATCCGGTCGTATTTGCGGTCGATGTCGGCGTCGAACAGAAGCTCGGCACTAGCCGGGCAAGTCAGCCAGCCATTCTCGACGATCTCGTTTTCAAGCTGACCCGCACCCCAGCCGGCATAGCCGAGCGCCATCAGAGCCCGCCGGGGTCCGCGGCCGGAGGAGATGGCGCGCAATATGTCGACGGTCGCAGTCAGGCAGACGTCGTCGGACACGGCGAGCGAGGATTCCACCCGGTAGTCGCCCGAATGCAGGACGAAGCCGCGGCTGCGATCCACCGGTCCGCCATTGCGCACGACGAAGTCGCGCGCCGGCGGCGGCAGGCGAATTGCCTCCAGTTCGTTCATGATGCCGAGTTGCACGAGCAGGTCCGGAAACAGCATCTGCTGCGTCTGGTTGATGATCAACCCCATCGCGCCTTCGTCGCTGTGCGCGCAAATGTAGATGACGGAGCGCGTGAAGCGGTCGTCCTTCATGCCGGGCATGGCAATCAGGAACTGGTCGTCGAGAAAGCCGGGTCCTGCGGCCGTCTTTTTATGACGCAACAAATCCATGACCACAGCGTAACGCGTTTCCAGGGCGCCGAAAAGATGGGCGGCGCCCGATTTGATCAGGCTCTTAAGTCAAAGGTCACGCAAATATGATGCCGGCGGCGTCATGAAATCATTGTGCGGCCATCAACAGACGATCAAATCATTGCCATGCAAAGCTTGAAAATCCTGCTGCTTGGCGTGGCCATTGGGTCGGCGACCTGCCTCCCCGCCTCAGCCTCCTCGTCGGCCTGGTACAATAGCGAAGGCGGCCGGGTGCGGCTGGTGACGAGCGGCAAAGCCGACGAGGCCGGGCGTCTCCAAGGTGTCCTCGACATTGCGCTGAAGCCAGGCTGGAAGACCTATTGGCGCGATCCGGGCGATGCGGGCGTGCCGCCACAGATCGACATCTCGGCCAGCACCAACATTGCCGACGCGACGCTTTCGTTTCCGCCACCGCAGCGCCACGATGACGGCTATGGCAAATGGGCCGGCTACGACCACCCGGTTTCATTGCCGGTGACGTTCACGCTTGCTGCACCCGGCCAGCCGGCCGTCATCGATGCGGACATCTTCCTCGGCATTTGCGAAACCATCTGCATCCCGGTGCAGACAAGGCTGACCATCGATCCCGGCGCCGATCCCGACAACGCCGAGGATGCGGCACTGGTCAAGGCAGGCCTTGCAACTCTGCCCGCCACGGCAACGCCCGATTTCGGAATAAACGTACTGCCGGGCGATCACGAAACCCTGATTGTCGAAGCGAGCTTTCCGGGCACTCCCGAGGCCGCCGACTTCTTCGTTGCCGGCGAACGCGACTACATGTTCGGTGCCCCGACCCGCAGCGAAAAGGATGGCAAGCTGATCTTTACGGTGCCGATCCTCGACAGGCCGTCGACAACGCCAACCGATGGCGGCCTTCACTACACACTGACAAGTGCCGCTGGCGCGGTCGAAGGCCTGCTGCCTTTTCCGTGATGCCAACGTCTGGACGGTTGCCGGGCGCGCCTTAGTTCGCTATCGCAAGGACACTCCCTTTCCATTCTCAAGCGAGGACCATCATGACGATCTCCGTTGGCGACAAACTGCCGGATGCGACCTTCAAAACAATGACCGCCGACGGTGCAAAGCCGATCACGACGGGCGAGATATTCTCAGGAAAGACGGTCGTGCTGTTTGGCGTTCCAGGCGCTTTCACGCCGACCTGCAGCAATAATCACCTGCCGGGCTACCTGGATAATTACGACGCCATCCTGGCGCGCGGCGTCGACACTATCGCCGTCGTCTCGGTCAACGATGTTCACGTCATGGGAGCCTGGGCTCGCTTCAGCGGCGGTGAAGGCAAAATACTTTATCTTGCCGATGGCAATGGCGATTTCGCCAAATCGGTCGGCCTCGACGCCGACCTCTCCAGCGGCGGCATGGGGCTGCGCTCGAGGCGTTTTTCGATGATCGTCGATGACGGCAAGGTCACCGCACTGAATGTCGAGACAAAGCCCGGCGTCGACGAGTCCGGTGCGGCTCACATTCTCGGACAGCTTTCCGTCTTGGCGACAGCCTAGGCCAGGGATGACAAAGGGCGCCTTCGAGCGCTACGCGTTCAAAGGATGCCGCCTTTTCATCGGCGCATGATCCTTCCGAAAGCCGACCCGGTTTTCAGGGCCATGCGTCGGCGCTTCGGGACTGCTTGCTTTTTGGGACCTCGGTTATGTCTGACATCTTTTGGCGCGCTGTCGCGATCGGTATCGGCGCAACCGCGCTTATGGATATCTGGGCGATTTTCCTGAACAAGGCGTTTGCTCAGCCGCGGCCGAACTGGGGGCTGGTCGGCCGCTGGGTCTGGCATCTCAGGGAAGGCAAGGTCTTCCATGACGACATTGGCGAGGCCTCGCCCTATGCGCATGAATCTGCACTTGGCTGGGCCTTTCATTATGCTGTCGGCATCGTCTACGGCATCATACTGGTCGTGCTGGCCGGAACGGGCTGGCTCACCGCGCCGACCTTCCTGCCGGCCTTTATCCTCGGCATCGTCACCGTCGGCGCCGGTTGGTTTCTGCTGGCGCCCGGCATGGGTGCCGGCTGGGCCGCTTCGAAGCGCCCCAATCCAATGCAGGTCCGCGCCCTCAATCTGGTGTCGCACACGGTGTTCGCGCTCGGACTGTTCGGCACCGCCCTGCTCATCCGATAGCCAAGTCAGCCGTCGCGGCGCTGCGCCGGCCTGTCGATCGGCTGCCATCCATGGATAACGCGACGCGCACCGGTATCGTATGCGAAGTAGTTCCCGCCGCCCGCTGGCTGATCCGCCTCGCGGTTGATTTCCCGACCGCTCAAAGAGAGCAGCAGGAGCGTTCCGACACCTCCGTGACCTATGAATGCGACGTCGACAGCGGCGTCGGTGCCTAGCACAGTGTCTACCTCGCTTAGAATACGACGCTGGGCATCGATAGCTCGCTCCCATCCACGAATGCTGCTGTTTGGATTGGCGAAGAATTGGTCGGCGACCGCTTCGAACTCGGAAGGCGGCAGGAAACCGGTTGCCGATCGGTCATTCTCATGCATCCCTTCCCTCACCTCGATCGCAAGGCGGAGATGCCTTCCGAGTATCTCGGCGGTTTCTATCGCCTTGCGTTCACCCAATGACACGATCCGCCGAATCGACCCAACCCACGGCTGATCGAGCATTGCCGATGTTCTCGCTCGCCCGAGGTCGGATAGTCCCCATTCCGCCACTGGAACGTTGGCATCGACCTGAACCTGGGGATGCGTGATGTAGTATGCGATCGGCATGATAGAGCTCTTCCTGCCAGAGAGCGGACCCGCAGCCGGAATTCAATAGCTTTGGGTCGAGCGCCGCGCCTTTGTGGTCGTCGGCTGCTTTGACTGCGAACCTGGTACTGGTGCCACAGTCTTGACGAGCCCTTTCTTGAATGGCGCCATGCCGAGCCGCGCCAATTCGTCGGCGCGCTCGTTCTCGGGATGGCCGGCATGGCCCTTGACCCAATGCCAGGTGACCTGATGGCGGTTACGCGCTGCATCGAGCTGCTGCCACAGCTCGGCATTCTTCACCGGCTGCCTGGCGGCCGTCTTCCAGCCGTTGCGCTTCCATCCGTCGATCCAGCTGAAAATACCGTCCTTGACATAGTTGCTGTCGGTATAAAGATCGACGGCGCAGGGCTCCTTGAGCGCATTAAGCGCCGAGATGGCCGCCAACAGTTCCATACGGTTGTTGGTGGTGGCAGCCTCGCCGCCCGACAGTTCTTTCGTCACACCGTTGAAGCGCAAGATCGCGCCCCAGCCGCCAGGCCCGGGATTGCCCGAACAGGCACCATCGGTGAAGATTTCAACGCGCTTGGTCATGTTAGTCCATATTCGGAAGGAGAGTTGATCGCCCGATGGAAGCGCATCCGGCGGATATATTCGGTCGGGTCGCGTTTCATCACAAGCCCGCCGTCCGGGACCGTCAGCCAGTCGTAGAGCCGGGTCAGCATGAAGCGCAGCGCCGAACCGCGCGCCAGCATCGGCAGCGCCGCTTTCTCGTCGCTGCTCAGCGGCCGCACGCTTTGGTAGCCGGCAAGCAACGCCGTGCCCTTGGTCAGATTGAAGGAAAAATCCTTCTCGAAGCACCAGGCGTTGAGGCACGTGGCAACATCATAAGCGTAGAGGTCGTTGCAGGCGAAATAGAAGTCGATCAGCCCGGACAGTTTCTCGCCGAGGAAGAATACATTGTCCGGGAAAAGATCGGCATGGATGATGCCCTGCGGCAGACCGTTCGGCCAGTTCCGCTCGAAATCGGCGAAATCGGCATCGACCTCGGCCGCCAATCCCGGCTCGACCTCATCGGCGCGGGCGTGGGCGGCGTTCCACAGCTTGCGCCAGCCATCGATGGCAAGGGCGTTGGGGCGGGTCATCGGGAAATCCGCGCCGGCGAGATGCAGTGCCGCCAGAGCCTTGCCGACCTCGCCGCAATGCCCAGCTGTCGGCCGCCGCAGCGATAGACCCTCAAGGAAGGTGATGATGACCGCCGGCCGGCCGGCAAGCGTTCCGATCACACCGCCATCCTGCGCGGTGACCGGGAGCGGGCACGAAATGCCCTTTCTGGCGAGGTGGGCCATGAGGCCCAGAAAGAACGGCAGGTCAGCCTTGTCGACGCGCTTCTCGTAAAGCGTCAGTATGTAGGAGCCGCTGCTGGTGTGCAGCAGAAAATTCGAATTTTCGGTGCCTTCGGCGATGCCCTTGTAGGACAAGAGATCGCCGACCGGATAGTTCCTGAGGAACGCGCCGAGCTCGCCCTCATTGACGTCGGTGTAGACCGCCATCGTTGCTACGCAGCCCCGTTGACGAAGGCCATGTCGGCTGCCGTCAGTTCGACATCGCGCAACACCCGCATCACCGGAAAATCCTCCGTCTCCGTCGCCGTCACGGCCAACTCGATGGTTACGTCGAAGCGCTGCCGGAAGGCATCGACAATCTCGTCGACGATGATCTCCGGCGCCGAGGCGCCCGCCGACAGGCCGAGTGTCGAGATGCCGGCAATGTCATTCCACGGAATTTCGGAGGCGCGCTGCACGAGAAGCGACATCGAGGCGCCGGCGCGTTCGGCCACTTCGACAAGCCGCCGTGAGTTGGAGGAGTTAGGCGCACCGACGACCAGGAAGAGATCGGCGCCGGCCGCTGTTTCCTTGACCGCCTCCTGGCGATTGGTGGTGGCATAGCAGATCGATTCCGCCGCCGGCGCGTGCAACTCGGGAAAACGTTGCTGCAGGGCGCGGATGATGCCGGCGGTGTCCTCGACCGACAGCGTCGTCTGGGTGACGAAACCGAGCGCTCGCGGGTCTGCGGGCACGAAGCTTGCGGCGTCGGCTTCGGTCTCGATCAGAGTGACCGCGCCATCCGGCAACTGGCCCATTGTGCCGATCACCTCAGGATGCCCGGCATGGCCGATCAAAAGCACGTGGCGGCCAAGCCGCTGATGGCGCATTGCCTGCTTGTGGACTTTCGAGACCAGCGGGCACGTCGCGTCGAGATAGAACAGGTTGCGGGACCGGGCGTCGCCCGGCACCGATTTCGGCACGCCATGCGCCGAAAAGACGACCGGGCTCTGGCGATGCTCGGGCGGGATCTCGGAGAGCTCCTCGATGAACACCGCGCCGAGGCTTTGCAGCCCTTCGACGACGTAGCGGTTGTGCACGATCTCGTGGCGGACATAAACCGGCGCGCCATATTTCTTGAGCGCCAGCACGACGATCTGGATGGCACGGTCAACGCCCGCACAGAAACCGCGCGGCTGGCAGAGCCGGATGGTCAGCGGTGGCTTTGTCTGCATGATTGCATCTTACGCTGATTGTAGGCCGGTTGATCGGACTATGACTTCTGAGCTCAAGGCGCGAAATGAGGTGTGCGGCCCTGCCCTGTCAAGGGTAGTGGCGGCGATCATTGGTCTTTCGCCGGGCGGCGGAGCCAGGAGATCAGGACACCGGCAAGGGCGACGGCAAGGCCGTACCAGGTTATCGCATATTGCAGATGGCTGTTCGGCAGGTCGATGACGGTGACGCCGCCGACGGGCAGCCCGCCGGGGTTGGCGGCGGCGTTCGCATCGATGAAGATCGGCACCAGCGCCGCACCTGCCGTCAGGCCGGCGCTCGAGGCCATCGCGTCACGATCTTTCCAGTAGAAGATGTTCTTCTGCGGATCATTGTCGGGAAGCATCATCGAGGGCTTGGCCGGCAGCGGGTTGCGGGCGAGCCCCGTCACCGTCACTTTGCCCGTCACCTGCCCCTGCGGCCGCTTGGCGGGGTCCTTGAAATCGTAGGGCACGAAGCCGCGGTTGATCAGCACGAAACGGCCATCCTCGAGTTGCAGCGGCGTGAAGACATCGAAGCCGGACTGGCCTTCCCAGGTGGCGAGGAAATGCCGTTCGCCTTGATGCAGGAAAGTGCCGGTCACTATCACCGGCGTGTAGTCCACGTCGCCGGTGGCAGCAAACCGCTTTTCGACCTCGGCCAATGGCACAGGCGCCGAATGCGTGCGCTGGTCGATCGTCTGGAGAAGGCCCTCTTTCCAGTGCAGGCGCTGAACCTGCCAGGTGCCGAGCGCCAGCAGGATCAAAGACACGACGATACCCAGGCCGAGCGCCAATGCGCGTTTCGGCCGCGACCGGCCGGCCACCAAACCTGATGCCTCGCTCATTCGCCGCGGTCCAGCCGGCCCTCGGCCGCCTTGTTGCGGTATTGCAGCGTCAGCAGCACGCCCTTGATCAGCCTGAGCGCCGCCAGGCACAGCACCAGCGTCAGCGGAATCCACAGCAACAGATGCAGCCAGAGCGGCGGATTGAGCGTCACCTCCATCCACAGCGCCAGGCCGACGACGATGAAGCCGATGATCAGAATAACGAACACCGCCGGCCCGTCGCCGGCATCGGCGAAGGAATAATCGAGGCCGCAATTGGTACAGCGATCGCCGACTGTGAGGAACCCGGAGAACAGCTTGCCCTCGCCACAGCGGGGGCAGCGGCCATGCAGGCCGGCCGAGATCGGATCGATTGGTGGCCAGATCGCCTTGTCGTCGCTCATGGGGTCATCCTAGGAGCATTTGCCGCAAAAGATAAGGCGGCCACGTCGCCGCAGCCGCCTTGTCTATTTCCTCGGCCCCATTTTCCTCGGGCCCATTTCCTCGGGCCAATGTCAGTGCGGTTCGATCATTGCGCCGTTCGATGCCCAGACATAGATCGAGGCAAACAGGAATAGCCACACCACGTCGACGAAATGCCAGTACCAGGCGGCGGCCTCGAAGCCGAAATGCTGCTTGGGCGTGAAGTCGCCCTTCATGGCGCGGATCAGGCAGACCAGCAGGAAGATAGTGCCGATGATGACGTGGAAACCATGGAAGCCGGTCGCCATGAAGAAGGTGGCGCCGTAGATTGAATCCCGGAAGCCGAATGGCGCGTGCATGTACTCGTAGGCCTGCACCATCGTGAACAGCATACCGAGGCCGACGGTCAGCACCAAGCCATTGATCAGCCCCTTGCGGTCGCCATGGATGAGCGAGTGGTGCGCCCAGGTCACCGTGGTACCCGACAAAAGCAGGATGACGGTGTTGTAAAGCGGCAGATGGAAAGGGTCGAGAACTTCGAGGCCCTTGGGCGGCCAGACGCCACCGGTGAAGGCGGTACGGGCGTATTGATGGACCTCGCCGGGGAACAGGCTGGCGTCGAAGAACGCCCAGAACCAGGCGACGAAGAACATCACCTCGGAGGCGATGAACATGATCATGCCGTAGCGCAGATGCAGCGACACGACACGGGTGTGGTGCCCCTCATGCGCTTCCTTGATCGTATCCGACCACCAGGCGAACATCGTGTAGATGACGATCAGCAGGCCGATGAAGAACAACCATGGATTGGCGATGTTGAAACCGAAGATGGGGAAATCGCCGCCCTTGAGATATTGCATGTAACAGACGCCGCCGATCGCGGTCACCAGCGCCCCGACGGAGCCCAGGAAAGGCCATGGGCTCGGGTCGACGAGGTGGTAGTCATGTTGCGGTTTTGCGTGTGCGTCTGCCATATCAACCCCCGAGGCTTGCTTCGGTATCTGAACTCTTGTTGCGGCGGCCGTCGGCCGGCACCGATGATGCGACCGGCTTGGTCTTGTCGACCGGGAACATCGTGTAGGACAGGGTAATCGTCTTCAAATCCTTCAATTCCGGCGCGTTGACGATGTCGGGATCGACATAGAACACGACCGGCATGTCCAACGTCTCGCCCGGCTTCAGCGTCGTGTCGGTGAAGCAGAAACACTCGACCTTGTTGAAGTAAGGTCCGGCCAGTTCAGGCTGTACATTGAAGGTGGCGCGTCCGGTGATGGGCCGGCTGAATTTGTTGGTCGCGCTGAAATGCGCCTCGGCTGTTTCGCCGATCTTGATGGTGATCGAGCGGGCGACCGGCTGGAATTGCCAGGGAATGCCGACAGTGTTGGCATCGAAGCGGATGGTGATGTCACGGTCGAGCACCCGATCGGCATATTGCTGGGTCGCCCGTTTAACGGTGCCGCCGTAGCCTGTCGCCTGGCAGAACATCGCGTAGAGCGGCACTGCGGCATAGGCCATGCCGATCATGCCGCCGAAGAACGCGATGCAGACGCCGGCGACGACGCGGTTCGTATTCTTCTTCGTAGGATCGGTGACTGTTTGCCTGGTCATGTTCAGCTCACATCGAACCGGTGACGCTGTGACCAAATTTCACGATGGTCGCGACGTAGAATATGACGACCAGCGCCGCCAGCGCGAAGCCGATTGCGGCCGAGCGATTGCGGCGGGCCTTCTGCTGACGGTCGGTCAGCGTGACCAGTTCAAGCTTCTTTTCGGCCATGCTCATGCTCCACCGATGGTCAGCGCGCGCGCGACGACGCAATCGCCAAGGTAGGCGGCGAAGATGGCGAAGAGATAGAGCAGCGAATAGCCGAACAGGGCCTTGGCCGGCTTCATCGCCCGGTCGTCATCGGCCATTTGCAGCACCTTCCACGCATACCAGACGAAGCCGGCGCCGAGCAGCAATGCAACGACGCCATAGGCTGGCGTGGTGAAGCCGAGAACCCATGGCAGCACGCCAACCGGTGCGAGGACCAGCGCATAGGCAAAGATCTGGCGTCTGGTCGAAGCCTGGCCGGCGACATTCGGCATCATCGGAATGCCTGCCTTGGCATAGTCCTCCGACTTGAAGAGCGCGAGTGCCCAGAAATGCGGCGGCGTCCACAGGAAGATGATCAGGAACAGCACCAAGCTTTCGAGGCTGACCGATCCGGTTACCGCCGCCCAGCCGATGACCGGCGGAATGGCACCGGCAGCACCGCCGATGACAATGTTCTGTGGCGTCCAGCGCTTCAGCCACATCGTGTAGATGACGGCATAGAAAAAGATGGTGAAGGCCAGAAGCGATGCGGCCAACCAGTTGACCAGCACGCCGAGCGTCATCACCGACAGAACCGACAGCACCAGCCCGAAGCTCAATGCCTCGCCAGGCCGTATGCGGCCGGCCGGCACGGGACGGCCGGCGGTGCGCGTCATCACCGCATCGATGTCTGCGTCATACCACATGTTGAGCGCACCGGACGCGCCGGCACCAATGGCAATAGCCAGGATCGCGATCACCGCCAGCAGCGGATTGATGGTCACCGGGGCGGCGACCATGCCGACAAACGCTGTGAACACCACCAGCGACATGACGCGCGGCTTCAGCAGGGCGAAGAAATCGCCCGCCGTCGCTTCCGACATGCGGAAGCCCGGCTCGTCAATCAGTCTGTCTTCGGCAAGGGCCATGCGTACTTAGAGTCCATCATTCCGTTGGCCAAAACCGCCGGACGGCCGGCGGTTCCGTATTAAAGGAGGCAACCGCCTACTTGATCTTCGGCAGCTGTTCCCATTGGTGGAACGGCGGCGGCGAAGGCAGCTGCCATTCCAGCGTGGTCGCACCCTCACCCCAAGGATTGGCGCCGGCGACCCGCTTCTTCTGGAACGCCTCGAAGACGCCGAACAGGAAGATGACGACGCCGACAGCCGAGATGTACGAGCCGTAGGACGACACCATATTCCAGCCGGCGAAGGCATCGGGATAGTCGATATAGCGACGCGGCATTCCGGAGAGACCGAGGAAATGCTGCGGGAAAAAGACCAGGTTGACGCCGACGAAAGTGACCCAGAAGTGGGTGTTGGCGATCACCGGCGAATACATGTAGCCGGTCATCTTCGGGAACCAGTAGTACCAGCCGGCGAAGATGGCGAAGACCGCGCCCAGTGACAGCACGTAGTGGAAGTGCGCAACCACGAAATAGGTGTCGTGCAGCGGGCGGTCGAGGCCGGCATTGGCCAATTGCACGCCGGTGACGCCACCAACTGTGAACAGGAAGATGAAGCCGATCGCCCACAGCATCGGGGTCTTAAGCGAAATCGACCCGCCCCACATAGTGGCGATCCACGAGAAGATCTTCACGCCCGTCGGCACCGCGATGACCATGGTGGCGAAGACGAAATAGCGCTGGGTGTCGAGCGACAGGCCCGTCGTGTACATGTGGTGGGCCCAGACGATGAAGCCCACCGCGCCGATGGCAACCATCGCATAGGCCATGCCGAGATAGCCGAACACCGGCTTCCTCGAAAAGGTCGAGATGATATGGCTGATGATGCCGAAGCCCGGCAGGATCAGGATATAGACTTCTGGATGGCCGAAGAACCAGAACAGGTGCTGGAACAGGATCGGGTCGCCGCCGCCGTCCGGGGCGAAGAAGGTGGTGCCGAAATTGCGGTCGGTCAAAAGCATGGTGATGCCGCCGGCCAGCACCGGCAACGACAGCAGCAGCAGGAAGGCGGTGATCAACACCGACCACGCGAACAGCGGCATCTTGTGCATGGTCATGCCGGGCGCGCGCATGTTGAAGATGGTGGTGATGAAGTTGATGGCGCCAAGAATCGAGGAGGCGCCGGCGATGTGGATTGAAAGGATCGCCAGGTCCATGGCCGGTCCAGGCTGGCCCGATGTCGAGAGCGGCGGATAAAGCGTCCAGCCGCCACCGACGCCATAGGCGCCCGGCGCACTCGGGACGAAGGCCGAGATAATCAGCAGGATGAAAGCCGGCGGCAGCAGCCAGAACGAGACGTTGTTCATGCGCGGGAACGCCATGTCCGGCGCGCCGATCATGATCGGCACCATCCAGTTGGCAAAGCCGCCGATCAGCGCCGGCATCACCATGAAGAAGATCATGATCAGCGCATGCGCGGTGGTGAAGGCATTGTACATGCTCTTGCCGCCGTCGATGGCGGCGTCACCGTTCATGCCGTAGACCATCTGTGCCAGGCCAGTGAATATCTGGATGCCCGGCTCCTGCAATTCCATGCGCATGACGACCGATAAGGCGCCACCGATGCAGCCCGCCATGATCGCGAAGATCAGATAAAGCGTACCGATGTCCTTGTGGTTGGTCGAATACACCCACCGGACCCAGCCATGATACGGCTTGTGGTCGTGGTCGTCGTGAGCTGCAGCGTCTGCCATGGTCGGCTCCGTTCCCTGAATCTTTTCTGGTCGCGGCATCAGTTGCCGGCGGCCGCTACCTTGTTCGTGCCATCGACCTCGGCCATCAGCGCCTTGTTGGCGCCGGGAAGATCGGTCTTGGCTGCCGCCAGCCAGGTCTTGTATTGCGCATCGGAGACGACGCGAATGGCGATCGGCATGAAGGCGTGGTCCTTGCCGCAGAGTTCCGAGCACTGGCCGTAATAGAGGCCTTCCTTGTCGGCCTTGAACCACACCTCGTTGATGCGGCCCGGCACCGCGTCGGTCTTGATGCCGAAGGACGGCATGGCAAAGGCGTGAATGACGTCGGTCGCCGTCACCAGCACGCGGGTCATGGTGTTGACAGGCACCACCATCTCATTGTCGACGGCGAGCAGGCGCGGATAGGCGGCGCGATCTTCCTTGCCGGCAGCAGCCCTGTCGGCATCCTGAAGGATCGCGGAATTGAAGGAAAGCGTGTTGTCGACCTGGTATTCGTAATCCCAGTTCCACTGATTGCCCGTCGCCTTGACGGTCAGCTTGGCTTCTTCCGGCGGCGTGTATTGCGCGGTCAGCAGCTGGAACGAAGGAATGGCGAGACAGAGCAGGATGACGACGGGACCGACAGTCCAGATGACCTCGATCAGCGTGTTGTGGCTGGTGCGCGACGGGGTCGGGTTGACGCTCGCCCGGAATTTCAAAATGCAGTAGGCGATCAGAAAAAGCACCAAGGCGGTGATCACAATGATGAACGCGAACGAATAGTTTCCGAACCACTCGATCTGCCTCATAATATCGGTCGCCGGAGGCTGAAAACTGGTTTCCCAGGGTTGAGGCTGGGCTGCATGAGCGGATGCAGCGGCAAACAACGTGGCGGCGGCACTAGCTACGATTTTGGCGGTTGCCAGGAATTTTCTCATCGCCCTCGTCATCTCCCAGTTCCTCGCGATCGGACCGCAAGAATGCCGAATAATGCCGGGACGGGAATCCCGGACAATTCAAGGCTGGTTCAAACCATACTCTATTTGCCTCCGCAAGAAAGGAGCGGCGGAACCCGTGCGGCATTTTTGCGCGCAAGCGCGGCTGTAGCTTCGTGCGGTGACCGCTCGTCGCGAATCACCGGAGCGGCATCCCGGCAGAATGAGCCGCGCGGCGCGCGAAACCGTCGCAATTAGGGCGAAATTGGCACGGAAAAGCGCATTGTCGCCTATGTCGGGGCAGACCGCGGGGGTCTCGTCCTTTACTTGGGTTTAGTGCGGCTTAAAGTGCCGTGATTCGCAATGGAGCCGTCATGAACGCGTGGCTTTCGAGAACCTTGGCGGAGGTCATCCTTGTTGCCGCCGCAATAGCCTTGTCAGGCGGCGGCCTGGCCAATGCCGCGCAGCCAAGCGGCACGGTGAAGTCGACGCATGGGGCGTGGTCGATCATCTGCGATACGCCGGCCGGTGCTACGTCCGAACAATGCGTGATGATGCAGAACGTCGTCGCCGAGGACCGCCCGGAAATGGGTCTTTCCGTTGTCGTGCTGCGTACAGCCGACAACAAGGCCGAAATCCTTCGTGTGCTGGCGCCGCTCGGCGTGCTGTTGCCCAACGGCCTCGGCCTCAATGTCGACGGCAAGGATATCGGCCGCGCCTATTTCGTGCGCTGTTTCCAGGACGGCTGCTATGCCGAGGTCATCCTGGAAAAGCCGCTGCTCGACACGCTGAAGACCGGTACGTCGGCGACCTTTATCGTCTTCCAGACGCCCGAAGAAGGCATCGGCATTCCCGTCGACCTCAAGGGTTTTGCCGACGGCTTCGCCGCCCTGCCTTGAACGCGGTCTTGTAGCACGATCCAGTGATTGTTGACCGGCCGCGGTCACGGCAAATCTCATTTCAGATTGTCTGTGCAGGCCTTCGCGCCTACATCGTGGAAAACAATCCTCCTGCGAATGGACCTGCCATGAACAGCCTGATCGGCCAATTCGACATTTCCGACGATCGCATCAAGCAGATCGTCGCCGAGACCATCAACGGCGCCGACGACGGCGAACTGTTTCTCGAATACAGCGAAAGCGAAGCGCTGATGTTCGACAATGGCAAGCTGAAGACCGCGAATTTCAACACCGACCAGGGTTTCGGCCTGCGCGCCGTCGCTGGCGAGGCCAGCGGCTACGCCCATTCCAGTGATCTCTCCGAAGCCTCGCTGCGGCGCGCCGCCGATGCCGTTTCGACGGTGAAGAGCGGCTATTCCGGCACGCTTGCCGCAGCGCCCGTCCGCACCAACCGCCATCTCTACGGCGACGGAAACCCGATCCCCTCGCCTTCCTTCGAGACCAAGGCCAAGTTGCTTCAGGAAATCGATGCATGGCTGCGGGCCGAAGATCCGCGCGTCAGGCAGGTGACGGCGTCGCTCGCCGCCTCCTGGCAGCATGTCGAGATCGTGCGCGCCGATGGCCAGATGGTCCGCGACATCCGCCCGCTGGTCAGGATCAACGTATCGGTGGTGGTCGGCGACGGCGACCGCCAGGAGAGCGGCTCCTACGGCATGGGAGGCCGCAAGGATTTTGGCGAATTCCTGGTCGAGGACAGCTGGCGGCACGCGGCCAAGGAGGCACTGCGGCAGGCGCTCGTCAATCTCGAAGCGGTTCCAGCACCTGCCGGCACTTTCGACATCGTGCTGTCGAGCGGCTGGCCGGGCGTCATGTTGCACGAGGCCGTCGGCCACGGGCTGGAAGGCGATTTCAACCGCAAAAAGACGTCGGCCTTTGCCGGCCTGCTTGGCCAGCAGGTGGCGGCGAAAGGCGTCACCGTCGTTGACGACGGCACCATGCCCGAGCGGCGAGGTTCGCTGACCGTCGACGACGAAGGCACGCCTTCGGCCCATAACGTGCTGATCGATGATGGCAAGCTGGTCGGCTACATGCAGGACCGCCAGAATGCACGGCTGATGGGCATGAAGGCCACCGGCAACGGGCGGCGCCAAGGTTACGCGCATGAGCCGATGCCGCGCATGACCAACACCTACATGACGGCAGGCGACATGGAGCCGGAGGAAATCATAGCCTCGGTCAAGAACGGCATCTATGCCGTGTCGTTCGGTGGCGGCCAGGTCGACATCACTTCGGGCAAGTTCGTGTTCGGCTGCACCGAGGCCTACATGATCGAGAACGGCAAGGTGACGCAACCGATCAAGGGCGCCATGCTGATCGGCAATGGGCCGGATGCCATGCATCGGGTTTCGATGGTCGGCAACGACATGAAGCTCGACACCGGCATCGGCATGTGCGGCAAGGCCGGACAGGGCGTGCCGGTCGGCGTCGGCCAGCCGCATCTCAGGATGAACCAGATGACGGTCGGCGGCACCAGGGTTTGATGCGGCTGCCGCCTTCCGGTAACATCGCCTTCCAAATGATGTTTCCGGATGCCGGTGTCTTCGACCATGTCCAAAGCCAAAATCGTCATCCTGACAGGCGCCGGCATTTCGGCGGAATCGGGCGTCGCCACGTTCCGGGATCCCGACGGGGTCTGGGCGAAATACGACCTGCAGGACGTGGCCACGCCGCAAGGTTTTGCGCGCGACCCCGTAAAGGTGCAGGATTTCTACAATATGCGCCGGCGGCAGATGGGCAGCGTCGAGCCGAATGCGGCGCACGCCGCGCTGGCCAAGCTCGAGCAGAAATTCCCAGGCGACGTCCTCGTCGTCACGCAGAATATCGACGACCTGCATGAGCGCGCCGGTTCGCGCAAACTGATCCATATGCATGGAGAACTGGGCCATGCCCTTTGCCTGAGCTGCGGGCAAAGCAGCACCTGGGCCGACGACATCGCTGCCCATTCGGCCTGTCCAGCGTGTGGCGCAAAAGGTCAATTGAGGCCTGACGTGGTCTGGTTCGGCGAAATGCCTTACCGCATGGAGGAGGTCGGCGAGGCGCTGACGCGCTGCGACCTATTCGTGGCCATCGGCACCAGCGGGAGTGTCTACCCGGCAGCAGGTTTCGTGGAGGAGGCACGCGCGGCCGGAGCCGTAACAGCCGAACTCAATCTGAAATGCGCCGGCTGGGCCTCCCGTTTCGACGAGCAGATGGAAGGGCCGGCGACACAAGTGGTGCCCGCCTTCGTCGAGCGCGTCCTTTCAGGCGCAGGCTAGCACCGTCTGGCTATGCAGCCTTGAATTCAGCGCGCGATCAGCATCTTTGTTATGTCGGGAGAGGAAACTGTGATCGCTGCCGGAGAAAAGCTAGAAGTCACCAGTTCGACCGACGATCAAGTCGCACTGCCTGTTCCAGTCTTGCCTCTAACACGGCCAGAGGACGTATTTGGATCCCTGCCCCACATAGGCAGGCCGAAGACGTTGGAAGAGATGGAGGCGGGTGTGCCCGCCGCAGCTCGAACTGCCCTAAAGCCATGATGCCGCTGTTTTCGGCAGGCGATGGTCGGGATCGATGATTTCAAGATCCGGAGCATCGTTTTCGTTCCAGCGCCACAGCGCGACGCATGTGCCGCCAGGCGACATGAAGGACGGGTAGATCACGCCGTGCAGCCCGTCGCCAAGCAAGCGGTCTCTCAGTTGGTGCGTCTCGGGCACAAAGCCTCCATCCACGATGTCACGCCATTCGCACCGGTGAATGTCGGCCGTTACACCGAGCTTCGACAGCGTATCAGCCTCTGTCAGGTCGGCCAGCCGGGCGCCTGACAGTTTCAATTGTGCAATCAGCGCCGGGTGCTGGACAAAACCCTGATTGTACTCGGCCCAAGCCGTGGACAGTTCCCGGGCGGCGTAGATCGCCGGCGTGCCAATCGGATTCCAGCGGCCGCCGAAGCGGGCCGCGCCCTCACCGGAAAGCGGCAGATGGGCCCAGCGCGGCACAAAAGCGCGCCATAGAGTCAGCCTGGGTTCAGGCATAGATGCCGGAGCGGACTGCCTCCAGATAGGCAAGCACCTTGTCAGTCTTGCCTTCGCGAACGAGATCGTAGGCGGTCTTTCCCGCCCAGCCGGGGATCGGCTGATGTTTGAACCAGATCGCGGCACGCTGTTCATCACCGGCCATCTCGCCGGCCATCGCCAGGATGCGGACGATGGGACTCAATGCGGCGTCGACCTTGCGCGCACCGGACTTGGCGGCAAGCGTGTTGCGCGCGAGACCGGTCAGGCCGGCCAGTTCAGTCATATTGACCCCTAGCAGTGCGGCTACCCGCCTCGGCGAGAGAAACGGCGCCCGCTCCTCGCCGAAGCGCGATGCCGAATTTTCAAAGGCTGCGGTGCTCATGGCAATTTCCTAGCCCAGTTTGAACGACGTACACTCAAAGTGTGCTTTTTTGGTGCGCATTTCAAGCCCTAGCTGCTAGCGCCTTCGTCTCGGCTTCTCCAACAGCGCGACGGCCTCGACATGCGGCGACCACAGGAACTGGTCGATCGGGATTACGCTCTTCAAGGCGTAACCGCCATCGAGGAGGATGCGAAGATCCCGCGCCAGCGTCACCGGATTGCAGGACACCGCGGCGACGAGCGGCACGTCGGAGCGCGCGATCTGCTTCGACTGGTCCTCGGCGCCGGCGCGGGGCGGGTCGAAGACTACGCCGTCAAAGGCATTCAACTCCTTGAATGTGAGCGGCCGCCGGAACAGGTCGCGACGTTCGCCGGTCACCCGCTTCAGGCCGCTGGCGAAACGGAAGGCCCGGTCAAGCGCCGAGAGTGCTGCCGCATCGCCTTCCACCGCATGAACCTCCGATCTTGAGGCCAGACGCAGTGCGAAGCTTCCGCAGCCGGCGAAGAGATCGGCGACCTTTTTGGCGCGCGCGAGATGCTGGCCGACAATGTCGGCCATCGCTTCTTCGGCGGCCTCGGTCGCCTGCAGGAAAGCGCCCGGCGGCACTGCGACAGCGACGCCACCAAACAGGACGACCGGTTTCTTTGGTTCGATAATGATCTCGCCGTCGACCGACAGCCTGGCTAGCCTCTCGGCAATGACAAAGTTCGAGGCGACGCGGCGCTGGTTCTCGCCGAGCTTACCGGAATCGTGAACCGCGACATCGAGGCCGGAACCGGTCACCGTCACCGCCATGTGGAACGATTTGGTCGTGGTGCAGATCAGTCCGGCAAGCATCCTCAAACGGTCGAGCGCAGCGACGATCTGCGGCAGCGAGATCGGGCATTCCTCGATGGAGATGATTTCGGACGACAGCGCGCGAACGAAGCCGAACTGCATCCCCGCCTCGCTCCGCCGGGCAGTGAAGACGACGCGGCGGCGCGTGTGCGGCGCGCACGGCACCAGCGGGCCGACATCGCAGGCGATGCCCTTGCTCTTCAGCGCATGCACGACCCTTTCGCGCTTCCATTGGTGATAGGCTTCAGTCTCGAGATGCTGGACGGCGCAGCCGCCGCATTCGCCGAAATGGCGGCACGGCGGATCGACTCGCAGCGGCGAGGCCTCAAGCACCGACATCAAGGTAGCGCGATCTTTCTCCCGCCCGGCGGTGACGACCTCTCCCGGCAGCGTAAACGGAATGAAAACCTCGCCGGTCTCGGTCTCGGCGATGCCGTCGCCCTGCGAGCCCAATTTTGCGATCGTGAAACGCGTGCTCATCGCTTCTCAATCCCGGCCCGCCCGATCTTGGCAGGCTTGGTCGCGACGGCCTTGATGCCGCCGAGCAGGAACTCGCGGTTGCCGTCGCCGCCCTCTATCGGCGACAGATGAAGTCCCAACGAGCGCCAGCCGGGAATGGCATCGAGCCAGTCCTGCATCAGGCCGGCAATGCGCGCCGCATCATAGGGGTCCTTCAGCAGGCCGCCCTTGCCGATCGCCTCGCGGCCGGCCTCGAATTGCGGCTTGACCAGAAACACGGCTTTTGCGCCGTTCCTGGCCAAGGCAAGCGCCGGCGGCAGCGCCAGTTTCAGCGATATGAAGCTGACATCCGAGACGATGAAATCCGGCACACGGCCGCCGAGATCGGCGGCCGACAGTTCGCGCGCATTCAGGCCTTCAATCACCGTCACGCGCGGATCGCCGGCAATGTCGGAGTGGATCTGGCCGTGCCCGACATCGATCGCCGTGACATGCGCCGCGCCGCGTTCGAGAAGTACCTGCGTGAAGCCGCCGGTCGAGGCGCCGACATCGAGCGCTTCGCTACCGGTGGGGTCGAGGCCGAAATGGTCGAGACCAGCCTTCAGCTTCAGTGCGGCGCGCGAGACGTAACCTTGCGCCGGATCGTCAACGACGATGTTGCACTCAGGCAGAACGGCCTGGCCCGGCTTGTGGGCGACGATGCCGTCGACCGTCACGGTGCCGCGCGCCACCGCATCGCGAGCACGCGAGCGGCTGGCAAACAGGCCGCGCTGGACGAGTAATTCGTCGAGCCGCTGGCGAATGCTGGCTGGCGGAAGGGAAGTCATCGGCCTTCATGGCGAATGCCAACGATGATGGCAAGGATATTGGCGATGAGACAAGGCATAGTTGGAAAAGCGGGTGAACTCATCAGCCGCTCCGCTGTTTGTCGAACCTCGCACGACACCCGACGCAATGCTAAGAAGAGATGCCGTTTAGCCGTCGAAACGTGGAGGAGGAACATGCTGACGGGAACCTGCCACTGCGGCGCAGCCCACTGGACCCTGGAGGGCGATCCCGGTTCGATCACTGCCTGCAACTGTACGCTTTGCCGTCGCTACGGCACGCTCTGGGCGTATGACTATGTCGACGAACGCATCCGCCTTGCGGGGCCCGTGAGTGCCTATACGCGCGTTGGAAGGGCTCACCCTTCGCTTGAGATTCTCTTCTGTCCAACGTGCGCTTGCGTCCTGGCCTGGCGCGGATTGCGTGCCGATACCGCCGGTCGCCACCGCATCGCCGTCAATATGAGGCTTGCGCCGCCGGAGGCTGTCGCCGACCTCCCGATCGATCATTTCGACGGTCTCGACACATTCGAGGATTTGCCGACGGATGGTCGCTGTGTGCGGGATATGTGGTTCTAGTTTCTAGAATATGGTCCGCGAAACCCGCCGTTCAACGGCCGGCGTCAGACCGTCGCTGCTGTCGCCGGACACCTGCGGGCGCGGCTGGTCAACGGAAATGGACGCCTTCGGCAAGGTATCTGGCACGACGACGAATTGCGGCGCCTCCTTGTAGGAGAAGCCGCCACGGATTTGGCCGATCTTGCCGGCGACGATGCCCATCACCGCCTCTTCGAGTTTGCGGTCGTAGCGCGTTTCGGCCACGGCCGACGCGGCGAAGATGGCCGTTAGCGCGATGCCGCCCAAAAGCGATCTCATTGGTCTTCTTTCCCCTGCCGGTCACTTTCTAGCAGGGCGGCGTTGAAAAACGGCCAAAGGACACGGTAAGCAAATCGCCAAATGGCAGCGTAAACAGTATCTTACGACTGTTCGCCGGTAATTTGATTCAAGCAGTTGAGATTTTGATTCAGACTGGCATTTGCAGCCAAGCAGAATCTTTTGGCGTTGCAGAAACGCGGAAACAACTAGGCGCGCTGGGCCTGCGCGGTATGCCCCAACGCCACGAACACTGTGCGCACGATGCCGGCGCTGTCCAGCCCGGCATCGGCATACATCTTTTCCGGCTTGGCATGGTCGACGAAAGTGTCGGGCAGCACCAGCGGGCGCACCTTCAGGCCGCTCTCCAGCAGCCCTTCGTGGGCCAGGAACTGCAGCACATGGCTGGCGAAGCCGCCGACCGCGCCCTCTTCCACCGTCACCAGTATCTCGTGCGAACGGGCCAGCCGCCGGATCAGATCCTCGTCGAGCGGCTTGGCAAAACGGGCATCGGCGACCGTGGTCGAAAGCCCCGCCGCGCCAAGCTCCTCGGCCGCGGCCAGGCAATCCTGCAGCCTGGTGCCGAAGGAAAGCAGCGCAACCTTCGTGCCTTCCCTGACGATCCGGCCCTTGCCGATCTCCAATACCGAGCCGCGCTGCGGCATCTCGACGCCAACACCGTTGCCGCGCGGATAGCGGAAGGCGATCGGGCCGTCATCGTAGCTTGCAGCGGTGCGTACCATGTGGCGCAGCTCGGCCTCATCGGCCGCCGCCATGACGACGAAACCGGGCAGCGTCGCCAGGAAGGTGGTGTCGAAAGCGCCGCAATGGGTGGCACCATCGGCGCCGACGAAGCCGGCGCGGTCGATCGGAAAGCGCACCGGCAATTTCTGGATCGCCACGTCGTGGACGACCTGGTCGTAGGCGCGCTGCAGGAAGGTCGAGTAGATCGCCGCGAAAGGCTTGAAGCCTTCCGTGGCAAGGCCGGCGGCGAAGGTCACCGCATGCTGCTCGGCAATGCCGACATCGAAGGTCCTCGCCGGAAACGCTTCGCCGAAGAGGTCAAGCCCGGTGCCGTTCGGCATGGCGGCGGTGATGGCGACGATGCGGTCGTCCTCTCGGGCCTCCTGGATCAGACTGTCGGCAAACACCTTGGTGTAGCTCGGCGCGTTGGCGGGCGCCTTGGCCTGGGCGCCGGTAATGACGTCGAATTTGTTGACGCCGTGATATTTGTCGGCGGCCGCCTCGGCCGGGGCGTAGCCCTTGCCCTTCTGGGTCACGACGTGGATCAGCACCGGGCCGTCGGCATTGTCGCGGACGTTCTTCAGCACCGGGATCAGGTGCTCGAGGTTGTGGCCGTCGATTGGGCCGATGTGGTAGAAACCCATTTCCTCGAACAGCGTGCCGCCGGTGACGTAGCCGCGCGCGTGCTCGACCGCCCGCTTGATGGCGCGATCGGCGCGCTCGCCGAGATAGGACGTCAGCTTCTTGCCGAAATCGCGCAACCCCAGATAGGTCTTGCCAGACGCCAGACGGGCCAGATAGGCGCTCATTGCGCCGGTCGGTGGAGCGATCGACATATCGTTGTCGTTCAAGATGACGATTAGCCGGGCATCGAGTGCGCCGGCATTGTTCATCGCCTCATAAGCCATGCCGGCCGACATGGCGCCGTCGCCGATGACGGCAATGACATTGTTGCGGCCATCGGACAGATCGCGCGCCATCGCCATGCCGAGGCCGGCTGAAATCGAGGTCGAGGAGTGGGCTGCGCCGAACGGATCGTATTCGCTCTCGACGCGACGGGTGAAACCGGACAGCCCCCCCTCCTGCCGCAGCGTGCGGATGCGGTCGCGGCGGCCGGTCAGGATCTTGTGCGGATAGGCCTGGTGGCCGACGTCCCAGATCAGCCGATCGTCCGGCGTGTTGAAGACGTAGTGCAGCGCGACGGTCAACTCGACCACGCCAAGGCCGGCGCCGAGATGCCCGCCGGTGTGGGAGACGACGTCGATCAGTTCGGCGCGAAGCTCGGAAGCCAGCTGCGGCAGGTCGCCTTCGGCAAGCGTGCGCAAATCGGCCGGGACGCGGACCTTGTCGAGAAGCGGCGTATCGGGCTTTGCGTTCACTGTTTGCGAGCCTGGTCAGATTTTCTGTTCATCGTGAAATATGCCGCTGGCCGGCGAATGTAAATGTGGCGGTAACGCGCATCAGCTTTCGGGCAGCGGGATGAACTCTTGCTCGTCTCCGGGAACGATATCGAAGCGGCCCGTCTTCCATTCTTCTTTCGCCTGTTCGATGCGTTCCTTTGAGGACGATACGAAATTCCACCAGATATAACGTTTCGAACCGAGCGAAGCGCCGCCAAACAGCATGAAATGGGCGCCGCTCTCCGATAAAACAACGATCTCATCGCCGGGCCGGAAAACCAGCAGCCGCTCGGCCGGGAAGCGGTCACCGGATATCGAAACCTCGCCTTCCAGCGTATAGATGGCGCGCTCCTCGGCATCGGCCGGGATCTTCACGCTGGCACCCGGCGCCAGCCTGAGATCGGCGTACAGTGTGTCCGAAGCGGTCGCAACCGGGGAGCGCATTCCGGAAAACGCACCGATGACGATATGGCCGCTGACCCCCTCGGCATCGATTTCGGGCAGGCGCAGCGCCGCGGTGTTTTCGAAGATCGGCGCGACCTCCTCCTTGCCGTCCGGCAGCGCCAACCATGTCTGCAGGCCGGAAACCGACATCGGCGCGCCGCGCAGTTCTTCTGGCGTGCGCTCCGAATGGACGATGCCGCGGCCGGCGGTCATCAGATTCACGTCGCCGGGCTGGATCACCATCTCGGTGCCGAGCGAATCACGGTGCCTGATCTTGCCGTCGAACAGGTAAGTCACCGTCGACAGTCCGATATGCGGATGTGGACGGACGTCGAGCGCCTGGCCGGCCCGAAGAACTGCCGGACCCATACGATCGAAGAAGATGAAAGGTCCGACCAGCCGGCGCCTGGCCGTCGGCAAGGCGCGGCGAACCTGAAATCCGCCAATATCCTTGGCGTTCGGAATGACCATCAGCTCGATCTGATCGCTGGCGAAGGCATCGCCCATCTGCGGATCGTTTCCGGGAAAGAAGCTCACGCGGTCCCCTCAGGCGAAGCGAAGTGCAGATTTGGCCTTCGCCTTGGCCGCCACCTCTTCGCGATTGCGCGGATGCTGCGTCGTCTCGAGGCTGTCGAGCAATTCGCGCGCCGAGGCGGCAATGGCCTCGACGGCATGGTCGAACGCATGCTGGTTCTGTTTTGACGGTCGCGTCGTTCCGCTCAGCTTGCGGACAAACTGAAGTGCGGCATCGCGGACCTCGTCATTGGTTGCCGGCGGATCGAAATTGAACAGGGTTTTGATGTTTCTGCACATCGTTCGCAATCTCCTCTCGTCCTGGAGCCGTTTCAAACGGGATGAGTTTTATCCTCAATCATGGTGATGTCCAAAGCCGGCAAGCACAATCGTCGTTCGAGGCCGCCTCAATCCGCGTCCAACGGCTCTGTCCCCACCGGCTTGCCGTCACGCGACAGCCTGATTTTCTCGACCTTGTCCTCGGCCGCCTTCAACAGCCGGTCGCAATGGGCCTTCAGCGCCTCGCCGCGCTCGTAGATGCGGATCGACTGGTCGAGCGGCACGTCGCCGCGCTCCAGATCGTCGACGATCCTCTCTAGCGCGTCGAGCGCCTGCTCGAAGCTCATCGCCTTGACGTCCTCGTTGATCTCACCAGCCATCGTCTATCCCTTCATCAGCCGCCCGACATGGGCGGCGACTGAAAATGCCAATCCCTGCAGATCGTAGCCGCCCTCGAGCAGGCTGACGACCCGATTGCCGCTAAGGCGCCCGGCGCGTTCGAGCAACTGACCGGTCGCCCAGTCGAAATCATCCTCGGTCAGGTTGATCTCGGCCAGCGGATCGCGGTGGTGGGCGTCGAAACCGGCGGAGATGATGATAAGATCGGGCACAAAATTGTCGAGCGCCGGCAGGATGCGCGACAGAAAGGCGTCGCGGAAAACATCGCTGCCGCTCTGCGGCGCCAGCGGCGCGTTGACGATGTTGCCGGCGCCGGTTTCGCTCACGGCCCCGGTGCCGGGGTAAAGCGGCATCTGGTGCGTCGAGCAATAGAGCACGGACGGATCGTCCCAGAAGATGTCCTGCGTGCCGTTGCCATGATGCACATCCCAGTCGACGACGGCAACGCGGTCGGCGCCATGGTTCTTCTGCGCGTAGCGTGCCGCGATCGCCGCGGTGTTGAACAGGCAAAAACCCATGGAGGTGGTCTTTTCGGCATGATGGCCAGGCGGCCGTGCGGCGACGAAGACATTGTCGGCACGGCCGGTGAAGACGTCGTCAACAGCAGCGTTGGCAGCCCCGATCGCAGTCACGGCCGCCTGCCAGCTCTTTGGGCTGGCGGTGGTATCGGCGTCGATACGGGCGATGCCGGTGTCCGGTATCGCTGTGCGGACACGTTCGACGAATTCGGGCGGATGCGCGTAAAGGATGGTTGCCTCGTCGCCTTCCGGCGCCTGGACGCGATCGAGCGCCGCGAAGGCCTCGTCGTCAAGCACACGCTCTATGGCGCGCAAACGGTCCGGCCGCTCCGGGTGACCGGGCGGGGTTATGTGCTCGAGGAAAATCGGATGGGTGTAAAGTCTCGTGACCATGCCCCGATATAGGCGCGCCTCGACGCTTTGGCCATGTTTTAGCGTCTCGCTGGTGTGATGTTCAACAGGGTTTAAGCGGGCGGGGCCGGCTGGTTCCAGCGCGAGCCGCCAGATTGCTGGAAAGAACAACCTCAGGCCGGTGACTGGTCAATCTCGGGGTGCATCGACGATAGTCGATCAGGCTGGTGCAGCCTGCCGGTGAGATTGAGCAGCCCTTCCAGAAGAACCTTGAACGCCTTCACTGCCTTCTTCGACGTCGCTTCGGGATCGTTCGAATTTGCGATCCACTGCGCCGCATGCAACGAGGCGCCGCTGACCAGCCTTGCCGCGGCTTCGGGATCGATGGCAAGAATGGTCCCCTCGTCGCTCAGTCTTTGCAGGCTCTCCGTCATCGAGCGGATGCATGTGCTCTGGCTTGGCCATTGCGATGGATCGCCGAGCACCGCCGGGCCGTCGCGAAGCACAATACGCTGGATCTCCGGCTCCAGCGCCATCTCAATATAGGCGGTGCATTCGTCGACGAAGCCCTGCCAGAGATTGTCCGGCTTGGCCGAAACGACCTTCAGCCGGGCCGACATTTCGGCGTCGATCTCGGCGATGACCGCCTGGAGAAGGCCCTTCTTGTCGCCGAAGTGATGATAGAGCGCACCGCGCGTCAGCCCGGCCGATGCCGTGAAATCATCCATCGAGGCTTCGGCATAGCCGAGCGTCCCGAAGGCCTGGCGTGCCGCGGCAATCAGCTTGGCGCGGGTCTCGGCAATCATCTCCTTGCGTGGTCTGTGCATGCTCTGGCCCTATTAACATACGCTTCGTATGCCAATTGACATACGCGGCGTATGATCTATTTAAACTCATACGTTACGTATGTAATCGTCGAACCGTCCGTTGTCGAGGAGCCAGACCATGCAAAATCCCTATACCCAGATCTTTCGCGCGCCTGGCGCCATAGGCTTCGCCGCAGCCGGGTTCGTTGCCCGGCTGCCGATGGCCATGGCTCCGATCGGGATCGTTGCGATGCTGTCACAGACTGATGGCGAATACTGGCTGGCCGGCGCTGTCTCCGCGACATATGCGCTTGCCAACGCTTTCGTCGCGCCACAGGTATCGCGACTGGTGGATCGCCTCGGCCAGACGCGGATTGTGGTGCCGACCACCGTGATTTCCACGCTCGCTTTCGCGATCCTGATTGCGGCGGCCAATCAGCATTGGCCGATATGGACGCTGTTCGTGTCATCGCTGCTGGCTGCTGTCATGCCCAGCATCCCGGCAATGGTGCGCGCGCGCTGGACTGAGATCTTCCGCAACCGTCCCGAGCTGAACACCGCGTTCGCCTTTGAATCGGCGGCGGACGAACTGGTCTACATCGCCGGGGCATCGCTGTCGGTGGGGCTGAGCGTCGCGCTTTTCCCGGAAGCGGGAGTGCTCGCGAGCACATTGTTCCTCGCCCTCGGTTCGACGGCTTTCATCCTGCAGCGTTCGACCGAACCGCGAGCCAGACCGGTGGAACATGGTTCGGGCGGTTCGGCAATCCGCCTGCGGCCTGTCCAGATCCTCACCTTGGCGCTGATCTTCATTGGCGCGACCTTTGCAACCACGGAGGTGAGCACAGTGGCGATCACCAAGGAGCTTGGCCAGCCGGGCGCCGCCAGCTTCGTTATCGGCGTCTACGCGCTCGGATCGTTCGTCGTCGGCATCATTATCGGCGCCCTGAACCTGAAAGTGCCGCTGCAAATTCAACTTGCCATCGCAATCGCCATCATTGCGCTTACCACGCTGCCGCTGCTCGTCGCCGACACCGTGCCGCTGCTGGCACTGGCCGTCTTCGTCAGCGGCGTGGCGATCTCGCCGACCTTCATCACGGCATTCGGTCTGATCGAGCGGCGCGTGCCCGAGGCGGTGCTGACCGAAGGCGTGACCTGGGTGATGACCGGCATTGGCATCGGCATGGCGCTCGGCTCATTCGCCGCCGGCTGGGTGGTGGACGCTTTCGGCGCGCAGAACGGGTTCTGGGTATCGGTGGCGTCGGGCACAATCGCATTGGTCATCGTGCTTGCCGGCCAGCGCAGCCTTGCCGCGCCGGATTGCGACATTGCAGCCTGCGACGCTGCTGCGGTCGCTGCGGAATAGCTTCCGGTGCGTCCGGCCCGAGGCGGGGGCCGGACGCATACCAGCATCGTGAGAACGGTCTAAAGAATCTCGGTCTTGGCGATGTGGATGCCAAAACCTTCGAGGCCGACATAATGGCGCTCGCGCGAGGCGATCAGATTGATCGAGGAAATGCCGAGATCCTTGAGGATTTGCGCGCCGAGGCCGATCTCGCGCCATTCGTTCTCGCGCCGGCGCGCCTCTTCATGGTCCTCGCGGTCGCCGGCAGCCGGCCGCTTGCGCTCCTGATGGGCGACGCCGACCGAGCCTTCGCGCAGATAGACGATGACGCCGCGCTTGCGCTCACCCATCGCCTTCATGATGGCGTCCAGCCTGTGGCTGGTGCCGAAGACGTCACTCACCACGTCCTCGGAATGAAGGCGCACCGGCACCTCGACGCCGTCGCGGATATCGCCGAAGACGACCGCCACGTGATGCATGGAATCCCAGGGCAGCGTATAGGTAAAGACCTGCGCCTTGCCGCCGGGCGTCTCGATGTCGGAACAGGCGACGCGTTCGACCAGCGTTTCCTTGCGTTGCCGGTAGGCGATGAGGTCGGCAACCGAGATCTGCTTCAACCCGTGCTTTTCGGCGAAGGCCTGCACCTGCGGGCCGCGCATCACGGTGCCGTCATCGTTGACCAGCTCGGAAATGACGCCGACCGGCGGCAGGCCGGCGAGCTTGCAAAGGTCGACAGCGGCTTCGGTATGGCCCGAACGCATCAGTACGCCGCCCTCGCGCGCGATCAGCGGAAAGATGTGGCCGGGGCGCACGAAATCGGACGCGCCGACATTGTCATTGGCGAGATTGCGCACCGTCAGCGTGCGGTCGTCCGCCGAAATGCCAGTCGTGGTGCCGTGCTTGAAGTCGACGCTGACGGTAAAGGCAGTGGTGTGGGCAGAATCATTGTCGGCCACCATCGGCGACAGGTTGAGCCGCTTGGCTTCCTCGCGCGGCATCGGCGTGCAGACGATGCCTGACGTGTTGCGGACGATGAACGCCATCTTTTCCGGCGTGCAATGGACGGCGGCGACGATCAGGTCGCCCTCGTTCTCGCGCCCGTCATCGTCCATGACGACGACGATCTCGCCGCGCTCGAAGGCGCGCAGGGCTTCAACGATCTTCTTCTGGTCGTAAGGCATAAGCGCTCGTTTCACTCGCAGGGGAGTAGGGGAATAGGGCAGTACGGCAGTAGGGAAAAGGAAAAAATTGGCCGCTTGGCGTGCACCAACATACTCCCCTACTCCCCTACTCCCCTCCCTGTCTGTCCCCGATGCCGCAGATAATGATCGGCAATGGCGCAGGCAACCATCGCCTCGCCGATCGGCACGGCGCGGATGCCGACGCATGGATCGTGCCGGCCCTTGGTCATGATCTCGACGTCGTTGCCGTCCTTGTCGATCGACTTTCGCGGCGTCAGGATCGACGAGGTCGGCTTGACGGCGAAACGCGCGACGATCGCCTGGCCGGTCGAGATGCCACCGAGGATGCCACCGGCATTGTTGGACAGGAAGACCGGTTTGCCGTCATTGCCCATGCGCATCTCGTCGGCATTCTCCTCGCCGGTGATGCGGGCGGCCTCGAAACCGTTGCCGATCTCGACGCCCTTGACGGCGTTGATAGACATCAGGCCGGAGGCGATGTCCTGGTCGAGCTTGGCATAGATCGGCGCGCCAAGCCCCGCCGGCACGCCGTCGGCGACGATCTCGATGACCGCACCGACCGAGGAGCCCGCCTTGCGGATACCGTCCAGATATTTGGTGAAGACGGCGACCGACGCCGGATCGGGAGTGAAGAACGGGTTTTCGGCGTCACCGACGAAATTCCAGTTCCAGTTGGCGCGATCGATCGATCTTTCGCCCATCGACACTAGCGCGCCGCGCACCACCATGCCTGGCACGATTTTGCGGGCAAGCGCCCCGGCCGCCACTCGCGCCGCAGTCTCACGCGCCGAGGAGCGACCGCCGCCGCGGTAATCGCGCAGGCCGTATTTGACCTCGTAAGTGTAGTCGGCATGGCCCGGCCGGAACTGGCGGGCGATGTCGCCATAGTCCTTGGAGCGCTGGTCGACATTCTCGATCAGCATCGACACCGGCGTGCCGGTGGTGATCATCGTCTCCCCGTCCTCATCGACAATAAAGCCGGACAGGACCTTGACCTCGTCAGGTTCGCGACGCTGGGTCACAAAACGTGACTGGCCGGGGCGACGCTTGTCAAGTTCGGCCTGGATCTCGTCGCGAGTGAAGCGGATGCCGGGCGGACAGCCATCGACGACGCAGCCCAGCGCCGGCCCGTGGCTTTCGCCCCAGGTGGTGACGCGGAAGAGATGGCCGAACGTGTTGTGCGACATGGAACCAGCCCTGCCGGCGTCGGAGCCGGCCTAGCGCATGACCTCGAAAATCGGCGCGATTTTCGGAAAGGATCATGCGCAAAAAAATCAAAAGTGCTACAGCGTTCGTTGCGCGCCCAGGAGGACGCGGCGCTGCAGCTTGCCTTTTATTGGCGTTTTCCACAGTGGTCAAACTGTGATCCGGCGGATTTAGTTTTGACACATTCGATTGGTTTCTGCTCAGTTCCGTTCCGTTGGACCGAGCCGCTGTACCGGCAATGATTAAAGAGGACGATGATGCGTATCCTGATTGGCGCTGTTGCCGCCACGCTGTTGATTTCCACCGCCGCCTTCGCCGGCCAGACCGAAGGCCTGATCAAGAAGGTCGACAAGGACGCGCTGACGCTGACGCTGGACGACGGCAAGTCCTACAAGCTGAACGCCGAAACCGATCTCGATGCGCTGAAACCGGGCATGGACATCGTCCTCGCGTATGACGTGACGAATGGCGAGAACGTCGTCACCGACATGGAACTGCCGGACACCGGATCGACCGAGTAGAGTCTTTTGCGAAGCTTCTTACGCGATGCGTGGGGAGCCGCACAGATATCCAACGGGATTCATTCCGCGTGATAGCAGATGGTTTTCTAGCAGTGGGGCAGACCAATCGAGGCTGCTTGCGCATCGTTGCTCATGTCTTCCTTCTTCGGATCGTTTCCCGGCCAGTACACTCCTTTTATATATTTTCCCGCCAGGTACTTCCGCATTACAAATTCCCGATGCGGTAGAAAGACGAACTTCAAAGCATCCGATATTTCGTACTCACCATCCGTTGATTCGGTGGTGACGTGTTTGTTCTCGAAGGAAATTTGCCAACAGACCTCGCGTTTGAAGTCGTCGGTGAAGCCGCCGTTGCCCGTTCTGGAAAACTGATGGCAACCCGCGCAGGAGAGGGACTGAATCCGCTTTCGGATTTGTTCCGCTGTCAGAGTTCTCGTAGCACCACCTTCGATCTCACCAATGAGGTCGGGATGTCCTTCAGCGTCGAGTATTTTCGCGTAGTCGCCGAGTGAACGATCTTCAGCGTTCATTTCCGCCGCGAGCAGGTGCTCGGGCAGGCTTGGCAACAAATGGAAGCTGTTAATGTTGGGATCAAGCAGAGGACCAGGCGCAGAACCATCGGTGCGAATAGACTTTGCCACTAGCTCAACGAGCTTGTTCGTTGCTTCGGGGTCCGGGGAATTTTTGGAAAAAAGAGTGGGCTCAGGGGAACCTGTTGTACGCGTGGGAAGCAGGCGCATCGAAGGCTTGTCGAAACGGTACTCACGGAGCCCCCATTGTCCCCCATGTAGCTTCGAGTTCGTCCGGATCTGACCGGTGCTTGATTCCGACGCGCCGAGATGGTCGACATGCATGGCCGGAGGCAGCTGAAACGTCGTCGGACCGACCGCATCGCCGTCAACAACGCTGCCGTCCTCCGCGAGCGTTATTCCCTCCAGGAAAAACCTGCGCAGCCAAATCGCGACTTCCTCGTCCGAGAACCGCTTTTCCGAAAGGGATAGCCAGAACTTCTGGATTGCCATGCAGCGCTCCGGCTTCCCCCCATTGGGCATGACTGCCTCGAAGGCGATCAGCATCTCGCCGTGGATTCGATCGGGAGCAGCCGGATTTTCCCAATCCGGATGCTTTCCCGCTATGATGCGAAACTCGCCGCAATCGCCGCCAAGCGAATCACGCAGCAGATCGACCCGATTCACGGCGGCAATGATGATGAATGGAGTTTTGCCAACGCCGAACTCCTTGTAGGGATCCTTGTCCTTGAGCATCCCTTCGGCTCGCGAACAGTCGTAGGAAAACGGCGGGCCACCATTCGGCTGCTTCGGCCGCAGTTCTTCGCATTCGTCGCCAGCAGCCGTTTTCCACCAGTTCCGGAACAGCTCGTTTCGGTCGGCGATCTTGCCCCCGCTCGACGCCACGAGTTGGTCCATCACGGCGGTGAAGGAAATTTTGTTCAGAAGGGCCGCCTTTCGCACGAAAAGCGACCGTCCCCACTCGATGGTGGGAGCGGCGCCAGCGTCGCGCCCAGGTGTCGCTTCAGTATTCGTCGAGCTTTTTCCCGCCAACTTGACACCCAAGCCACGCCGCTCCGGATGGTCTTGAAGCGGCGCCTTACCTTCGCCGGCATCGGGCGCACCTGCGGAAGACAACAACACCGCAAGCCCGACCAGCACTCCACGAACCGGCGCGAGCCGGACTGACCACAGTTGGCGAGAAAGTCGTCTCCAAGCAAAACCCAGACGACCAATATCGTTCATGCCGACCATCCCCTCAAAAAGCTTAATACCGTCTTGAGCCCCGATTAGCGGAAAGGAGATATGTTAAAACGTGAAGCCGATTTTGTCTTCTGGCGGTGTCACGTGAAATTTTCACGAAGCTTTCACGCTGACGATGTGAGTTAATCGCCCTTGCGGGTATTTGACGTTAGCGGTCTACTGCCCGTGCGTGAAGACGCTACCAAAGGAGGGAAGCATGCCGGGACCAGATATCGGTTCACCAGATCGAAAATACCCGCCGATTCAGTTCGGTAGACATGGCGACGAGACAGGTGCCATCTTCAAGGATTACGAGGCTGTCGGGAAGAAGTTGGTCGAATGGGCGCAGCAAGACAGAGACTCTTGGCCCACAACCATCGATGAGTTGCGGGAGGCGTTTAAGGACCTCCTGACGATACCGGACGTCTTCAAGACGCTCACGGTGGTACGGGGCGACGACCATATCGAAGGTAACTACGAGTTTCTCCTGCGGTTGCCACCGAAGGGCCAGGTAACGGAGTCGGAGCAGATCGTCAAAGCTAATGTTGAAGACGACGTCTATCCGCTTCCGGCGCTTTACAAGGATTTCGAGCCGGGCGGACGCGACGAGGACAAGCGCGTGATCACTCAGTTGCGCTTTTTCTATGCGCGGGTTGCCGACTATACGATGCGTGGCTGCCGGTGAGCGAAAAACGGTGGGTGGAACGCTAACCAGCCAGGTCGAGCAACCCGGTCGCCAGAATTCCTGAATGTAGCCTCTCCCGGTCCGCCATCAGGCGGATCGGGAGGCATTGCCAGAACCATTCGAGCGTGGCTTTCGGCGAAGCAGGACCGTCGCCATGCCAGTTGTCCGCGGTACGGCGGAAGAACGCTGCCGCCTCTTCAAGAGCCGCCTCTTTCAAGCCAAGCTCGGCCAGCGCCGCCGCTTTCAAGCCGCCGACAAAGAAGGTCGCATCCTCGGCAAGATCGGCTGCTTCCACCGCGCCCTCGCTGTTGCCGAAGAGAAAGCGAATACAGGCGTGGTAGGCCCAATGAACGGGTTCGGCGCCATATCCTACCCGCAGCGCCCTTTGTGCGATCTGGTCTGCGAGCGCCTTCTCGCCGCAATAGGCAAGGCCCTGCGCACATGAGATCAGCGTCCAAGGATCGTTGTCGTTCATTTTGAGCGTCAGCCCATAGCAATAGATCGCTTGCTCGTACTTTTCGTTCATAAGATAGGACCAGGCCAGAGTGAGCTTGGTCCGGCTATCCATCGGCGCGAGCTTGGAAGCCATGTTTGCAAGTTTGAGGGCCTCCTGTTCCCGCTTTCTATCCCGCATGAGGCCGGGGAAGATGAGATGTCTGCTGTTGAGGATCTGCGCCAGACTGGCATGAGCGGGCGCGAAATCGGGAGCATTCCGTATGATCGACCGGAATATCCCCTCGGACCGGCTCTCGTCGGCCGGACGCCACCGCGAAAGAAGCTCATTACCACGTAGCCAGCGGTCGTAGATGTCGAGATCCATATCGGCGAGGCCCGCCGTCGTGCTCAAACGCTCTGCCGAGATCTGAACATCGAGCGCTGCGGCCAGGTGCCGGACGATCTGCAGTCTGGCGCGATGCCAGTTGCCGATCTCGATCTCCGAGTTCTCGCTCCACATGTAGTGGCCGTCAGACCTGCGACGCAGCAGCACGGCGATGTGCAATTCACCGTCCTCGCCGGTTGCAGTGGCAAGCAAGTCATAGACCTTGCGGCCGCTTGGCGGGAGAGCATCGTCGGAGGCCGAATGCTCCCTCACCGACCAGTCCCGGAACCGTGTCATGGCTGCGATCAATTCGTGGCGGAAGCCATTGATACGGATGGCATGAACCGCCTCGTGCAAGAATGGATGAACCAGGATCAGTGGGGGTTCAGCGCGCGCCTGAGCGGCGATTCCTACACCGTCGAACAGCTGCGCTGCTGCCGGAACAGCGGGGGCGAGTTGCGGGACGTGGCTGGGAGGCGCGGGAAGAGGTTCCGCCGTCTTTATCTCCGCAACCAGCGCCTGGGTTTGCGGTGACGGCTCCATGTCATAGTCGGTGCCGAGCAATTCCCACAGGTCGTTGTAGATGCGAAGCGCTCCCGCCGTGTCGCCACGTGAGGCACGGCACTGCATGAGGATACGGCAGGCTTCCTCATGCGTCGGGTCCAGATTGTGGATGGCGGTGGCGAACCTCTCCCGCTTGGCATCGTTCTGCTCGCGCCGGGCCTGGTCCTGGAGGAGCTTAACGGCCCTGTCGTGGAGATATTCGCGCTGGACCGAGAGCCACATATCGAAGCTGGGATCAATGTCCCTCAAATTGACGAGAAAGCCCCCGAACAGCCGCTTCTGCGTGATCATCACTTCGGGCACGATATTCTGTTCGAGATCGGCGATGTGGGTCGCCGCGTCGCTTGATACATGGATCGGCTGCAACCAAACATTGTTCCGATCGCAGTCGAATATCTGTATTGGAAACTGCTTCGTGTCCTTCTTTATCCCACTGATTAGCTGACGCAGGGAGGTGCGCGCGGCTTCCTCACTGTTTTCGCCCCACAAAAGGCCGGCGAGGCGCTCCCGGCTTTCAATCATGTTCTTGCAAAATGCGAGGTAGGCAAAGAGCGCCTGTGCCTTACGGCTCTTGAAGGTGCAATTCACGGCGCCATGAGACATACGGAAGATGCCAAGCGTCTCAATACGGAAGCTTGGCGTTTCACTGCTCCGCGATGCTGCCCGGCTATATTGGTCCATGGGACTCTGATTACAGCAAACGCCTTACAGTACCGGAATGTTGAAGTTGATGCACCTACCCACGGAGTCGAATTGCAACACGTCGCCTGGGGGAATCTGCTGCAGGCCTGTGGCAAGAGCGCGGGCGACCGGAATGCCAATGCGATCGCGCGTCAGGTCCACGATAAAGGCCGTACAGTCAGCACGGAGGAGTGCCTGGCGCGTATAGTCGAGGAGGAGTAATTCGTCGCTGCCTTCTAAGGACGAACTCTTCGAGCCGACGGGAGCAGCTTTAAGCTTTGGATGATCGGGGGTGACCCGCTGGCTTCGCGCAATATAGGCGAGGTCATCCTGATTGAGCTTCTCGAAACCGTGCACCTGTTGCTTGGCTCGTACCAGATGATGTCCGATTTCCATCTGCACCATCTCTTTCGTTGCGGCGTGGACAGCATCGGCCATGTTTGGCCGTGCTGCGAAACCGCAAGCGAAATCGCTCCCGTCACGAGAAAACGAAAAGGCAGCGATGACCGGAATGTCAACAGCTGCGCGGATATCGACCCAGCCACACGTCCGGGTCGTCTTTCCCGACCGGTATCGGGAGAGCAGGTCCGGGAGTCCGCTATCCCGCAATACATCTTCGCCAATCGCATGCGCCACCTGGTCGCCGTGCCACCATCTCGCGACGGCATCGCGCTCGACTAGTTCCCATATTGCACGGTTTGCCGCCTCTATAAGGGTTCTTCCCGCCGCGACGCCGTTACCGAGCCTGTACGGCAAAACACCATTGCCGCTTGCGCGGCGGACGCAAAGTTCGCCCGGCAAAGCCACCGGTTCCGATGAGCCGACCTGATGCCCGGCTAGCCACAGGCGCTCGCCTCCGGTTTCGGTGACGCCGGCAAGATAGTGATCGAAGGCATCAATGCGCCGACCGGCCGTTTCGGCCCCAGGATTTCGGTCCTCCGGGTACTCGAGCTGGGAAAGATATTCGGCTGCTTCGCCGATGCAGGCTTCGAATGCCCGCTCGGAACGCCAATCGCAGCCCGCGACTCCGACAGGCTGAAAGTCGCGGAACTCCTCGCCGTGTTCATGGGGATGCGCTTGCGCCACATATATCGCGGCACCAGGTGCGTCCGGATGAGGCAGTCGAGTAATAAGACGAAGCTTCGTCGCCAACCGCGCGATCGCTATCCGATTTTCTCGTGATATCGGATCGAGCTCGTGTGGAGTTTCAAGCGAACCCGAAGCAACCGTGGCCACGTGCCCTCCATCGCTGAGCGCCCCAGCAGAATGCCCGTTGCAGGCTTGCCAACCATATCGGCCAACCGGGCGCCGGATAACCGGCTGCTTGCCTCGACAGACGATGTGGCATCTTCGCGCGTGCAGGTCTAATGCGCAACACGGGCGATCGGTGGGCGGTGCGGCCCGATTAGTCGTCCACAGGCAGCAAATCCCAGCCCGCGCAGCAGGTGGCGACATCGTGCAGGGCGGGCAGCAATTCCATCGGCACCCCAGCGGGGGTACGCAGAGCTGGGTAGGTGTCGCCGGCACCGTCGAGCACGAGATCGCGGAACCGTTTCCACGGAAAGTGGGCACCTGGATCGCTGCATCGATCAGGGTCCAGCAAGGCATGCGATGCGATGTGTTTCAAATTTGGGTACTTCGCCCAACAGTAGCGCACGATTTCAGCGGCAATCTCCACCTGCCAGTCCGAGAATGGCTCCACGACATCGCGGCTCCGCGAATTGACTATCTGGATTGCGAGGCTCCAGTCATCGACTTTGGCCTGGCCAGCGTTCACCGCAGGATACGACCGATGGTCTCGCACGTGGAGGGCGGCGCTTGCCTCCGGCACACAGGCCCATGCGAACTTGCCATGCGGCTCTTCGTCCGTGCCAGGAATCAGCCAATGCCAACTGGCCCTGTGCGCTTTCATGACGGACATGGCGCCCGCCGAACTTAGCCCTGCCGCCGCGTGGATGACCAGCGCCCTGATTCCTTCGATCGGATCGACCGCTCGACGGGACGTCGCATTATACCAGTGATCCCGTACGCCGGGATAATATTCCTCCGGAATTCTGAATGGTGCAGGTCGTCCCGACCTTGGCAAATCAAAGAGAAAAAATCTCGGATCGTTCATCGTCCGTTATCCCAGGGTCGAGACCACCTTTGTCTGCGCCACGCGTGAAGGCAGCGTGATTCCCCCGCTCGCAGCCGTCTGCCGCGCGTCGACTGCCAATCACGTGCTGCTCACGAGCAACTTACGACGACCCGGTTCAAATCGGTGCATATCCCGATCTGGAGGCGAACCCGATGTTCTCCCGATCCCTTGGTGAGGAGCGATGCCGTGGATGAACTCGTAAACATCATCGTGTTGTGGCCAACCGTCACTTTTGGCTACCGGAACCGCCGCAACACCCGAGGATCCGGCATGTCTCGCCGACCCAGACGATCGTGCAGCGTCCGGATTGGAACGCTCGCGAATCCGGCACGCCAGTGGGGAGATAGCAGATGAATGCTCAGTTCGAGTTTTGCCGGTCCATGACCCGCAACCACCAGCTGGCTGCGTCCCTGCGGCGTCCGGCAAGCTTGTCTTGGCCGATCAAGGTGTATGTTCTCGGCGGGTTCCGGCTTGAACGTGACGGTTCGGCACTGGACCTTGGCGCCAAGCCACCGACGCGGGCCCTCGACATTCTTCGTGCCTTGGCCATCTCCCAGGGCCAAGTCTGCCCGCTCGAAGGCCTGCAGGACTGGCTCTGGCCCGACCTTGACGGCGACCAGGCGAAGGCTGCCTGCGATCAGGCGCTCCACCGTCTGCGCAAATTGCTCGGCCAGACGGACCTGGTGATTCAGAGGGAGGGCAAGCTGCGCCTCGCCGCAGACAGGGTTTGGGTGGATTTGGCCGATTGGGAGGCGCGCCTCAAACGGGCTCTGGCCTCGAATGCCGTGACTGAACCGGAGCTGGAGCGGCTCTTCCTCCTGTTCCCGGGGCCTCTCTTTCTGCACGAGCGTATTGCCGCCTGGTGCTTGCCGGCCGCTGAACGCGTGCGCCGCGACGTGATCGAACTCGCGATCCGCATCGGCAAGCACTGCGAGGCTCGCAACGATCCTGGGAAAGCCCGGACTATCTATTTGCGGGCGCTCGATTTTTACCCCGACTCTGTGAGAATCTACAAGGCGCTCATTCAGGGCGACATCGCCCAAGACGATGTTGCTGGCGCGATCGAGGATTACTCCTGCTACGAGCGGACACTTCGCGCATCATGCGGTAGCACACCTTCGCCTGAGCTGCGTGCCCTCATCCAGTTGCTCTTCGCGCGCCTTGCGCGTGAGACCGGACCTGTTGGGCAATATGTCAGGGCCGGTCGAGAACGGTTTGTCCCGGTTCTCAGGCCAGCGACGATCCCGGCGTGATCAACTTCGCCTACGCGCCTCTGTCGCCGATTCAGCGCGAGATCGCATTCTGCTTCAATCTCTCGAAAGCTCACGACTAAAGCCACTCCAGGCGCCAGCCGTCCAGCCTGAGCAGGCGGTCCTGCGGCACTTCCATGCTGACCGCATCTTGTTCGGACATCCCCAGCACGAAGCGGAACAGCGCGCGCATGACGCCACCATGGGTCACGCAGACCGTCTGGCGATCGAGCGCGTCGAACCACGGCTTCACCCGTTCGAGCAGCATCTGATAGCTTTCGGCGCCCTCGCCGGGCGGCTGGAAATTCCATTTATCGAGGCGGCGGTGCCTGGTCGAACCGGGATCGTTCGCCTCGAGTTCGGCAAAGGTGAAACCCTGCCAGTCGCCAAAGCTCAATTCTACGAGTAGCGGCTCGGTACGATAGGCGTGCGGATCGAGCTTCATCGCCGCGCGCAGGCGCTCCATCGTCTCGCGCGTGCGCCGCATCGGGCTGGCGACAAAGTCGAAATCTTCGGGCTTGTCGATGAGTTCGGCCAGCCTACGCCCGTTGCGGCTAGCCTGCTCGCGGCCAAGCTCGTTGAGGTCGGTATCGGCCTGCCCCTGCAGCCGGGCCTCGGCGTTCCACGCCGTCTGGCCGTGGCGCACGATATAGACGAGCGGGTACATCAGGTCTTCCGGAAGAGGTCAGGCGGCGGCGTCAGTCCTTGACGGTAGAAATATCCGGCGCGTCGACCGCCTTCATGCCGACGACATGATAGCCGGAATCGACATGATGGATCTCGCCGGTGACACCGCGCGAAAGGTCGGACAGGAAATAGACGCCGGAATCGCCAACCTCCTCCTGCGTCACCGTCTGCTTCAACGGGGAATTGTATTCGTTCCACTTCAGGATGTAGCGGAAATCGCCGATGCCGGATGCGGCAAGCGTCTTGATCGGGCCGGCGGAGATCGCGTTGACACGGATCTTCTTGGCGCCGAGATCGACGGCCAGATAGCGCACGCTGGCTTCGAGTGCCGCCTTGGCGACACCCATGACGTTGTAGTGCGGCATCACCTTTTCCGCGCCGTAATAGGTCAGCGTCAGCAGCGAGCCGCCGTCGGTCATCAGCGCCTCGGCACGTTTGGCGATGGTGGTGAAGGAATAGACCGAAATATCCATGGTGCGCAGGAAATTGTCGCGCGTCGTCTCGACATAGCGGCCGGTCAGCTCGTCCTTGTCGGAAAAGGCGATGGCGTGGACGAGGAAATCGAGCTTGCCCCAATGGCTGTCGATATCGGCGAACACCGCATCAAGGCTGGCCGGGTCGGTCACGTCGCAATGGCCGGCGACATGCGCGCCCAGTTCCGCGGCAAGCGGCTCGACGCGTTTCTTGAACGCCTCGCCCTGATAGGTCAGCGCGATCTCGGCGCCATGGTCGACACAGGCCTTGGCGATGCCGTAAGCGATCGAGCGATTGTTGGCGATGCCAAGGATAAGGCCGCGCTTGCCGGCCATAAGGCCCCGTCCACCCGCCATGTCAGCGCTCTCCGCAAGGTTCTCTACTTTGTGGAGTGCCTATCGCACAGCCACAGTGCCCCTTCAAGCGTTCAAAGCGGACAGTTCGGGGGACAAAGCGGTTGCTCAGCAGTGCCGCGCGTCCTTTGGACGTGCAAAGGACGCTGTAGCGCTTTGACCTTGCGGTCGTGGGCCAGTGAAAAAATACGACACTTGGTGTCCGTGTGGCACGGCGGAAGATGACCCTTTGGCGGAAGTTTCGTTGGCCAGCGGCCGAAGTCACGCTCATGACCCCAAGCCGACTTCATGATTTGAGCTGTGGACGACCGGTTTGCGCCTAATCTAAGACATTCCGGAGACGCGGCCCTATCCCGGAAGCGGACGTTGCCAGTGAGCGCGCTGGAGACGTGATTGCGCCAAACGTGGACCGCACGCGCGCTCCTCCAGCCGACACTCCTGTTAGGCTAGAGGCACCCCATTCCTGTCGTTGCAGCGAACTGAAAGCCCGCGTTGATGATCACGACTGGATTGCGAACGGATAGCAGACGGGTGGGCTAGGAACCCATTATGCCGTTGCCAATGGGACTATTCTAAGCCTTAGTGCTCACGATGGAGCTTCGATAACATCCGAGAAAGCCGCGTGGCTCTCTCAGCGTGTTGCAGGACGTCCGATGACCACCAGGGAACGAGTTCAGACCGGGTCGCTTGCAGGGGAGCGCAGGCATGTGACCGCGCTGTACTATGACATTGTTGGTTCGACCACTCTGCTAAATCAGCTGGACCCCGAAGAATTCGGCGCTATGCAACGTTCGCTCCACAATGGAGCGGCTGCATTGATCAGCGACTACAATGGCTACCTCGAGCGGGTTCATGGCGACGGCGGCTGCGCCTATTTCGGCTTTCCCGAGTCCAGGGAAGATGCCGCCGAATGTGCGGTCGCGTCGGCAATCGAAATTGTCGAGTGGTGCGAGAAACTGGCGAGACAGTCCGAATCCAGCCTCAAGGTAAGGGTCGGCATCACCACAGGTGTGGTCGTCATCGCTGACGCTTCGAAAACGAACCTTCCGGGCGCCACCGAGATTATTGGCGTCGCGCCGGCACTGGCTGCGCGCATCCAGTCCGAAGCAGCGCCGAACAGTGTTGCTGTCGCAGAAGCCACCTATCGGCTTACCATGGGCGCGTTCGAATTCGAGGAGATCGGTCCAAGGCACCTGAAAGGATTTGGCGAACCGGTACTTTTGTGGCGGCCATTAACTCGCCGGCAGCAGTTCGACCGCTTCACAGCGTATCGGCGCGTTTCCGCGCCGCTAATCGGTCGCGAAGACGAGCTTGAATTGTGTGGCCGGCGTTGGGTTAGAGCCGCAAACGGCAATGGCCAGTTCATTCTTCTCCATGGCGACCCCGGGATCGGAAAATCCCGGCTGATCGCCGAGTTCCGCCGTGATCTTGCCGCTAAGGGTGTGCGGACCCTGGTGTTTCAATGTCAGCCGCGCGGCAATTCGGAACCGCTGCACCCGTTTCTAGAACCTCTCAGAAAGGCAATCGCAGACGCGACCGGCAACGCCGACCCGGATCGGGATGCGGTCACGCGCTACCTGCGGTCACATGGCTCGGAACTTGGCGCGTTGAACGCCGAGATCATCACATTCCTTGTCGCGGGCGAGACGGAGGGGGGCGCTGGCCAAGCCTGGCAGGTCGATCTCTCGAACGAGGAGATCAGGGTGCGTGTTGTCGAGGCCATGCTGTCACTTCTGACGTCGCCGTCCGTTCTTGGACCGCTCCTCCTGATAATCGAGGACGTTCACTGGGCAGACACGCTCACCAAAGCACTTGTCGCCAAGCTGAGCCGGTGGATCGAAACACGGCCGATTCTTGCCGCAGTAACGTCGCGCGAGGCTATCGCGCCGGACGGTTTCGGCGATCCAAACGTGCTTGCCGTCGCCTTGTCTGGCCTGACTGCTCAAGCTACCGCGGAGCTGCTCAGCACGATCTGGGAGGATTATTCGCCACCAGATGAACTGGTCGCCTTTATCTACGAGAAGAGCGATGGCGTGCCCCTGTTTGCCGAACAGCTGGCGCTTTGGATCCGTGAACGAGCGAAGGCTGGCTTGCCAGATCGGGCCGGATTGGAGGCGTTGCTTCGTGCGGATAGCATTCTGGATCTCCGGGATCTTCTCGCAGCCCGCCTCGCCAGCTTGGGGCCATTGAGACGTGTCGCCCAAATCGCAAGCGTCCTAGGGCGACAGTTCCGACGGAAACTGCTGGCTTGTGTGCTTGAACTTGGGCCTCTTGCCATACCTCTGGACGAAGCAATCGAAGGTCTTGTCCAAGCCGGGATTGTCCGTCGGAAGTCTGGCGGTATGGAAATTCGCTTCCGCCACGTGCTGATCCAGGAAGCGGCCTACGAAAGCCTCCTGAAATCCGAGCGGCAGGAAATCCACACAAGCGTTGTAAATCTCATTCAATCAGGTGTTGTTCCGCCGCTCTCCGACGAGACGATGGCATGGCATTTCGGGCAGGCCGGACAGCCTGTGCAGGCGGCGCGCCACGCTATTCAGGCGGCAGAGGCTTGCGATGTTCGGTCAGCAATGCAGGAGGCAGAAAACCTGCTGGATTTCGCTGAGAAACAACTCGCTCAGGCCGGCAGGAATGCCGAGTCGAATGAGCAGCTGCTTCGCCTCCTCACAGTTCGCGGGCCGGTCGTTGCAGCGCTTTTCGGTAGAGGCAGCAAGCAAGCGCGTGCGATCTATGAGCGCGGCGTATCGCTGTGCGCCACGGTTAAGGATCGGGATCGTGCAGAATGGTTCCCGCTTTACTGGGGTTGGTGGTTCACTGCGCCCGACTACCAGACACAGCGCGCAAGATCCGACATCCTCGTGCAGGACCTTGAAGGCTCTGCAGATCCTGAGGTCCGGCTTCAGTCGCTGCATTGCGCATGGGCGACCAACATTGATGCCGGGCTGCATTCGCACTGCCTAAAATGCGTCGAGCAGGGTCTCGTTCTTTACGACGAGGATCGCGCATGTTTCAACCGCGGCCGTTACGGAGGTCATGACGCCAAGGTCTGCGGCCTGGGCGAACGTGCGTTCTCCCTGTGGTTCGTAGGCGACGACAATGGGGCTTCCGAAAGTATAATCGCTGCCAAACGATGGGCCGAGCACATCAATCATCCGAACAGCATGTTGCATGCACTGGAGTTCGAGATCGAGCTGAAACGATATCGAAACGACCATCCCGGTGTGATTGCGGTCTCCGAAAGGATCGGAGAACTCGGGCGGGCAACGCCGGGTGTACTCGCCAAGGCGGCGCTGTTCCGTGCCTGGGCGCAGGGTATGAGCGGGGACGCGGCAGCTGGCGTAGTGGCATTCGAAACCGAGCTGACACGCTGGCGCGAGATCGCGACCTACGAGGGTGCCCCCGTTTTTGAGGGCATGCGTTCGGAGTTGTTAGAACGCGCTGGACGCAACGACGAGGCCTTGTCGATACTGGATAGCATCATCGCGGCTTCGACCAGCAGTGGGCAAGTGTTCTGGCTTGCTGAGTTGCTACGGCAGCGCGGTGTGCTCCGTCATACCCTTGGCGAATCGCAGGAGGCGGTGATGGCCGACCTTCGTCGAGCGCTCGAAGTCAGCACCGAACAGCGGGCCGCACCCCTGGCGTCACGCGTGCGGCTGGACCTCGATCGGCTCCGGCTGTGAAGTCCGACACCGGCTTTGCGCAGGCGCTTGCCATTCCTGCGAATGAGATCGGTCTTAGGCTCGACCGCGAACTCTCCGCCCTTGGCGATGCCCAGTGCACAGACTCCGCAGCCACCGAGAAGCTCGCCCGCGGGCTTTTCTCCGTCCGGAGACGTTTTGGCATAACGCGGATCGGATCGTTGACCCGCCTTGATCGCGCCGGCGTGGCGGTTGCTCAAGCCGTGCGGCCATTGTCGCTCTCCAACGCTGTCTCCCAGGGCAAGGGTGAAACCCTCATAGAGGCAGCGGCCGGGGCACTGATGGAAGCGCTCGAAGGATGGGCAGCGGAGCAGGTCTCGCATGAGCGCATCAGGATCGCAAGCGCGCGCGTTCTGGGAGAAGAGATTCGGGCCCTCTATGCCGGCTGCCGAGTCCATGACTTCGACGCCGGCTGGGATCAACTGCAACTCCAGTGGACCGACGGTTATGATATTTTCACCGGCCGGGTGCTGCCAGTTCCTCTCCCCCTGGTCGATACCATCTACACGCTTCCGTCCCCGCATCCCGTGGCGTTTCCCCGATCCACGCGCGGACTCGCCGCCGGGCAAACGCTAGTTTCCGCGATCACCCATGCAGCGCTAGAAATCATCGAGCGCGCGAGCATCGCAGGAGCCAAGCGGTATCCACGTTCCTTTCCGGAAATTCGTATCGACCCCGCCCGTATTGGCGGTCCGCGTTCGTCGCGAATTCTGGCAAGCCTCGCAGCCGCGGATCTCGTTGCCGGAATATGGCTCGTCCCAGGCGATCATGATTTGCCGGTCTTTCGCTGCGCCGTAATGGAATCGGAAGCGCATCAGGAGATTGCGCCGCTGCCGGGCGAGGGGTTTGCGTGCGACTTTACCCATGATGGCGCCTTGGCCAAGGCACTGATGGAGGCGGCACAGGCCCGGGTAACCGCGCTCGCCGGTGCCCGTGAAGATATTACACGTGCCGCTTATCCCGAGTGGTACGACCGAGTGGACCTGGACACGCGTCGACGCTCGTTCCGGGTGCCAGGGAACGCCACCACGCTTCCCGCCGATAGCGTCGGACCGACCTCAGGCGCCAGCAAGCTCGACGCCGTTCTCAAATCGCTAAGGCGCGCCGGAGCGCAGGCGGCCCTTGTCGTGCCGCTCCATAGCAGCACGGATCCCGATATCGAGATTGTCCGTCTCGTCGCCCCTCCGCTCAAAGACCTCATCAGAGGATAGGGATGGCGGACAAGCCGGTCATTTTCCTCGGACCGACACTGCCGCGTGCCCAAGCGGCAGCCATCCTCGACGCCGTTTATCTACCGCCCGCCGAACAGGGTTCGATCGTCCGCGCAATGAGAGCCTATCAACCGAAAGCGATAATCCTCATCGACGGTTCGTTCGGGAAGGTACCGGCAGTTCGTCACAAGGAAATCCTGTGGGCGTTGGGAAACGGAATTCCGGTGTTCGGGGCGGCAAGCATGGGCGCGCTCCGCGCCGCTGAACTGGCGGCGTTCGGCATGCAGGGCCATGGCTTCATCTACCGATGGTACGCGTTGACGCCGCTCGCCGACGACGATGAAGTCGCGGTAGCGATGTGTCCTACTGAACTCGGCGCGGCGGCCCTGAGCGAAGCGCTTATCAACATACGCCTTACGCTAAAGCGGGCATTGCGAGCAGGCATCATCAACGCCGTGGAAAGGCGATCTCTGGAAGTGCTGGCGCGGGACACGCACTTCGTCGATCGCAGCTATCCGAGGCTGCTCGCGGAGGCGCGATCTTCTCTGCCCAGCAAATCCGCAACGGCCCTGGATCGGCTTGCTGACTGGCTCCCCCGATCGGCGATCGACCGCAAACGCGAAGACGCAACCGGCTTGCTGGCGAAACTTGCATGCTGCCCTGAACTTCTGGCGCATGCGCCGATGACCCCGCCTTTCACCCTGACCGAAGCTTGGGCCTATGACCTCGGCGCGGCCGGGCTGTGGGACGACGACATTGGGTCTGTTCTTGCGGAACGGGATGGATTTTGATCTAACAGGAATACTTCAGACTGTCCTTTCAGGAGAGGGGTGGGACTGCCTGCATGGGCGCCAGTGCAAGATGGCAGTCGGGTATTGGATCCGCGGCTTCGCGCCTTGGAACACGCTTTCTTGTTTTTCCCCAACCTCCTTTCATTCAGGGTTACGAACGGCCCGAGATGATTTGGGTCTCCACGCCGCCTGACGCGATCGGCCCCGGGCCAGCCGACCGACGGATGTATGTGATCGACCCGTTGCTTGAAAAGCAGCCATACCAGTTTCCTTACCTGCCTCCTTACGCCGGTGCCCTCAGGCCGCCTGCGGTAGCCGGCCCAGACGGGCACTTCGACAACATTCCGCTGGGCACACCGGAGTTCGAGGCGGCGCATGCCTACGCTTGCGTGCGGCGGGTGCTCGACATCTGCGAGAGCTATGTGGGGCGCGAGATTCCCTGGTTCTTCGAACCGACCTATCCGCGTCTCGAGATTGTGCCGCGGCTGAACTGGGACAACGCCCAGTCGGGTTACGGCTTTCTGGAGATGGGGATCGATGAGGCCCGCGGAACCACGCAGCCCTTCGCGCTCAACTTCGATGCTGTTGCACACGAGATCGGGCATCTGGTGATTTTCGGCGTCATGGGAGTTCCCCGTTTCGATCCGCCGCATGAATACTTCGCCTACCACGAGGCAGTGGCCGATTTCATCGCGCTGATCTCGCTCCTGCACTTCGATACTGCGCTGGATTTGCTTTTGCGGCGCACGCGCGGCAACCTCCTGATCAACAACGAACTGGACCGCTTCGGCGAGCTCTCCGACGAAAAGCAGGTCCGACGGTTCAGCCACTCGCTGCGGATGAGCGACGTCAGCACGGAAGTGCATGACCTTTCCAAGCCCTTCGCGGGCGCACTCTTCGACATCCTTATCGAGATCTACCAGGTGCTGCTGTTCGAACGCGGGCTGTCCGATCTGGATCCGCGTGACTTTCGTGATCTCAGGAGTGAGCTTTCCGAAGAAGAGGTCGAAGACCTGCTTTCGGTTTCACTCGCCGCCAATGACGGCCGCCTCTTCGCATTGAAATCGGCATTGGAAGAAGCCCGCGACCTAGTGGGCGAGATCCTGGTGCGGTCGTGGGAAGAGCTTGATCCGCATGCACTGGACTATCGCGAAGCAGCCGAGGCGATGGTTGTTGCCTGCGAAAGCGGGCGTGCGCGCCGCTTCGCTGACAGCCTTGTCGACAACTTCGCCTGGCGCGAGATTTTTTGAAGGAGAAAGGGATGCCAAAGTCACCAACGCCGACAGGCAACCCACTTAAACCGTCTGGCCCGGGCGGTGGGCCAGGTCGATCGCCAAACAATACTGGAGGGAGAAGCATTATGTCGTCCGATATTCCTGCGCCACCCAGCGCGCAAAACTATTCGCCGGATCAGATTACGCTCTATGGCGTCAGGTTGAATTTCGATAATGTGGGCAAAGTTAGTCACAGAACAGCGACTTTGCCGTTGAATGAAAACTTACTTCGCATGTCCATTGTCAAGAAACGCGATGACCTCGAGCCTATAATTCCAACCAAGGAGGTGATTGCTGTCGTCTATGGATATGCCTTTGAAGGTCAATGCTACCGCAATGACAAACCAAAACTACTCATTTTTCATCCAACGTCACGAGAAACCGCCGCGACAGGATGCGGATTTGATGACCTGGGATACGTCATGTGGGGAGTTACAAAGAAAACCCCGATCATGGAACTTGCCACAAGTACTGACTTCGCCGAAGAAATCATCTTGAATGCAAACCTTCCCGGCAACCGCAGCCCAAACACTTACGGGAACAGCTTCATGCTGGCACATCGCGGCGGCCGGCTAAGCCGCGGAGGGGGGAGCCAAAGTTAGTTCTTGGTATCTTCCTTGGCGGCTTCTTGCTTCGACTTCGAGGGTGGCGGTGGCGGGAAAGCTTTGTCATCAATATTGTATGTGCTGTCAGCCTCGACCTCCATATTCTCTTCGTGTACAAGCCAATCTTTCTCGTTCTTGCTCACATAGACATCGACACTGCCGACGTTATTGCCTTGGGTCGTAACGGCCACCTCACGTTTGGCATCACGGACTTTCAGGAAAAACTCCGTCGGCGGCGGCTCGGGAAATGGTAGTTTGTCTGTTATTCTCAAAAATTTATCACTAACCGTCACGGTGAAATATATCGATTCCACGCCTGCCATTGATCCCTCCTGCAGAAGGCCGTGCTCAAATTCGGTGCGAAGCAGTACAGTGCAACCAGTTCGGCTCGTTGTAAAGGCAGTGACTACGGCCTTACCTTTCGGGCACAGAACCCACACGGACAAACTCGACCCCGGTGATCGCCATCGCAGGTCGCCTCTCCACGATTGCCAGGATGGAGCGGATAGTTGTGCTCGATCAGGGACGCATCGTGGAAGAAGGCGGGCCGGACGAACTGGTGGGACAGGATGGCCCTGTTTGCCCGTCTGTGGAAACACCAAACCGGTGGCTTTATTCCTTACGAGATAAGCTAACCTACCCCTGTTGCAGGAGCCGACAAAGCTCCAGAGATTTGCGACGGAAATTGGGATTCCCGTTCTGCAGTCGCGAGCGCTCCGATCTACGCTCACGGCGCTTCGTGGCTTGAACGTCGCTCTCATCTATGAAGCTCCATAAGCTGCCCTTCCGCTCGCGGCTCCAAACGCGACGTCTGAGCAGTAGTTCGGCGACAACGCTCCTGGCCCAATCAAGACGTTCGGTGTATAGCAGAAGCGTCCGCAAGTCCGCTTTTCCACACGGCATCAAGCGCCGGCCTTTTCGATCGTCAGCCCTTTCGCCGGCGCATCAGCGCCTCGAGCTCGGCGTCGCCGCCTTCCGGCAGCATCAGCCGCACGTGCGCGTAGAGGTCGCCGTGACCGCCGGCCTTTTCCGGCAGGCCCCTGCCCTTCAGCCGCAGAACCTTGTCCGAGCTCGACCAAGGGGGGACGTTGACCGCAATCCTGCTGGTCGGGGTTTCGACCGCCACCTTGGCGCCGTGCACCGCATCGGCCAGTTCCACCGGCAGGTCGACATGCAGGTCGCGCCCCTCGACGCGGTAGCGCGGGTGCCGGCGGAAACGGATTTTAACCAGCGCATCGCCCGGCTGGCCCGGTCCTTGCTCACCCTGGCCTTTCAGGCGGATGGTCTGGCCGTCCTCGACATAGGCCGGCAACTTGACCGCCATCTTGCGGCCGTCGGGGAACATCGCCGTCACTTTCTCGGCGGTTGCGGCCTCCTCGATGGTGACGTCCAGCGTCACGTTGAGGTCGGCTGCGGTCGGCATCCGGCGGCCGGCGCCCATGCCGGCACCGCGCTGCTGGCTGAAAGCATCGCCGAAGATCTGGCTGAAGATGTCGCTGTTGCCGTCGAACGGGTCACCGCCGGGACGGCCCGTGCGGAATTCGAAATGCGCGCCGCCCGGCCCTTGCTGCCGGCGGAAACCGGCGAAAGGATCGGCGCCGCCGGCCGCACTCTCGAAACCCTGGAACCGCGGTTTGCCTTCGGCGTCGATCTCACCGCGATCGAAAGCCGCGCGGTTCTTCTCGTCGCCGACGATCTCGTAAGCCTGGTTGGCGGCGGCAAAACGCTCCTTTGCCTTGGGATCCGGATTCTGGTCCGGATGATACTTCTTGGCGAGCTTCCGGTACGCCGATTTTATGTCCTTGGCCGATGCGTTCTTGGCAACGCCCAGCACCTCATAGGGGTCGCGCATGCTTACTGCCCTGGAGAAGGAGTGGTTCCATGATCGCCTCCTATATGCGCTTGCATAGGAAGAAATTCCAGTGGCTTACCACTATATCGCCGGCGGAAAATCAGAGCGCCTTGAAGTCCTGCATTCGCCAGGCGCTGCCGCCGGCCAGGCATACTTCGCCTTTGAACAGCGCGACGCCGTCGAAGCTCTCGCGCGACGCGGTGAAGCGACGGCATGTCTCACCGTTAGCCCTGAATTCCGCGAGCTCGGTGATGGAGCCGCGCGAGCCGGTGTCGGCATTCGCCCAGGGAACGGCCTGCCCAGCCAGTTGCTCGACGTCGGCGGAGGACACGGCGTTGCGGATCGTGGCCTGATCGGAGGCGCGGTCCTGATCGAGCGGCGTGACTGAGGCCGGCGTGCTCGAGGTCAGCACCGAGCGGTCGACCTCCGCCTGCTCCAGGCTGAAGCCGCCGCCGCCACAGGCGGTAAGCGGCAGGACGATTATCACGATCATGGCTTTGGCGCTGGCCGAAGCGATAACGCTCCATTGCCCACTGTCAAAAGCTTGCGCGATACGCGACAATCGGCAATCTCCCCAGCCGGCGACAAATTTGGGAAAACTATGAGCGAAACCGGGTTAACAAGCGGTGACTTTACCGAGGCGGCGGAGCCGTTCCGGCTCTTTGCGGCGTGGCTCGACGACGCGACGAAGAGCGAGATCAACGACCCCAACAGCGTGGCGCTGGCGACCGTTGATGCCGAAGGCATGCCGAATGTGCGTATGGTGCTGCTCAAGGGGTTCGATGAGGGCGGATTTGTCTTCTACACGAATTTCGAGAGCGCCAAGGGCCGTGAGATCCTTGGCAGCATGAAAGCGGCGATGTGCTTCCACTGGAAATCGCTGCGCCGGCAGGTGCGAGCGCGCGGCCCGGTGGAGATCGTCACCGACGCCGAAGCCGACGCCTATTACGCGACGCGTCCGCGCGGCAGCCGCATCGGCGCCTGGGCCTCCAAACAGTCGCGGCCGCTGGAGAGCCGCTTCGCGCTGGAAAAGGCGGTCGCCGAATACACGGCGCGCCATGCGATCGGCGAGATCCCGCGGCCAAAACACTGGTCAGGCTTTCGCATCGTGCCGCAGAGCATCGAGTTCTGGCACGACCGTCCGTTCCGGCTGCACGACCGTGTCGTCTTTTCGCGCAACGCCGAGGGCGGCTGGGACAAGGTGAGGCTTTATCCGTAGGGGACGATGCCGCGCTGTTTCAATCGCAGGAGTGACTCCTATGTGGCTGCGCAGGCCATCGAGGATTTTGTAGCCCGTGAGGAATGGCAACTCGCCGAAATAGAGGCAGGATTGGCTGAAGCCTCGCGCGGCGATTTTGCCAGTGCCGGCGAGGTAGAGGCTGTTGTCGGGAAATACGTCAAGTCGACCCGCCAGGCATAAGCCACAGTCAATCCGCTAAACCGAGCGGGCGCTGCGGCGGCTTGATGAAATCGGCGCGCATGGCGAGAAAGACAATCCCGAGGCCGCCGCGAGAGTCATTGCGCGCATCGTAACGGCGGCGGGACATCTCGCCGAACAACCGCGATGGGGCGTGTCGGGCGCATCAAGGGGACACGGGAACTCGTCTTGGTCGAAGCCGTATATCATCCCTCATCGCGTCGACGGCGAGACTGTCGAAATCCTCACCGTCATGCACGCCGCCCAGCGGTGGCTTAGGCCTTGTAAGTCGCTCGGCACCCAGGTCAGGCCATACCGCCTGCGCCGAACCACCCGGAACTCCCGGGCTCCAGAGACCTGGCGCTTCCGATCTCACTTCACGATCTCGGGTGCGTGAAACGTTCCAGCTTGCGGGGACGAACCAGGGAAGGGCTCAACGCGCCGCTGGCGCAAATTCAGGAGGACGCAATGCATTCACTCAGGTTGGTCACGATAGCCGGTCTTGCCGGCCTTTTCGCTTCGCAAGCCTTTGCGGAGGACGCGATGGGGACAATGACGGTGATGAAGGGTGGCGAGGTCATGGCGATCATGCCCGATGGGCATATGGGCACCATGATGCCCGACGCGAAGATGAGCGCCGAAATGATGAAAATGGCGAAACCGATCAAGCATTGCATGATGTTGATGACCGACGCCAAAGGCAAGACATTCATGATCGACACGTCTTCGGCAAAGGCCCAGGCCGAATGTAAAAAAATGGCGATGTGACAAAGAGAGCATGGCGAGAAAACCCGCCGGTTGCTGCCGGCGGGTCCACGATGCGAGACAAGGCCAGAAGGTCTAGGCCTTTTTCCTGGTCAAGAAGGCGGTCAAGGCGGCGCGGGCTTCATCGGATTTGAGCCGCTCGCGGAAATGCTGGCTTTCCTGGCCGATGCGCTCGACAAGGTCTTCGCGCGAGCCGCGCATCAGGTCTCGCGCGATCCTCAGCGCTTGCGGCGGCTTGGCCGCGATCTGGCCCGCCGCCGCCAATACCGATGCTTCGAGTGCGTCTTCCTCGACCACCTCGTAGATCAGCCCGGCGGCCTTCGCCCGCTCGGCCGAAAAGCCCTCGCCAAGGCCAAGCAGCGCGAAAGCGCCCTGCCGGCCGAGGATCTGCGGTGCGAGCAGGCTCGAACCGGCCTCCGGCACAAGGCCGAGATCGACGAAGGGCGTCCGGAATATTGTGCGCGGCGTGGCGAACGTCAGGTCGCAATGCAGGTTGAGCGTGGTGCCGATGCCGACCGCAATCCCGTCGACGCCGGAAACCATGGGCTTTTCCACTTTGGCCAACGCCATCAGGAAATCCCAGACTTCGGTACCGCCTTCGCCGCCCGAGGCGATGACCATGAAATCGGCAAGGTCGTTGCCGGACGAGAAGGCACCGGGCACGCCGAGAAAGACATGGACGCGGATCGCCGGATCGGCGTCGCCGCCGGTAAGAGCCGCCGACATTGTCGCATACATGGCGCGGGTCAGGGCGTTCTTCTTGTCCGGACGGTTGATGCGGATGATCTGGATGGCGCCCTGGCGTTCGACGAGGATGTGGTCTGTCACGGATTGTCCTTTGTGAATTTCGGGCGTTTGCGAACGTCAGGCTGAAATCAGCGACTTGCCGGCAACGCCAAGGCTGTCGGCGCCGCCGATGACGCGCTCCTTCAGCGCGCCCACCTCGCCCAGCAGGTTCTCGGCGAAGAACCGGCAAAGCGCGATGCGGTTTTGGTCGGCAAGCGCACCGCGCGCCAGATAGGCGCTGCCAGCGGCAAGCGAGATCAGCCTGAGATAAGGTGTGGCGCCGGCCAGCGCCTCGTCCGAACGGCCTTCGGCCTGCAGGTCTTGCAGGAAACGGGTTGCCTGGGAGAGGTCGTCGAGCGCCTGGTCGAGCCGATCGGCGGCGCGGCCGAAGCCTTCAAGGTTCGACGCTCGCACCGCATCGGCGACGGCCTTGAGCTCGGCGATGTAGCCATGCACATGCTGGCCGCCGCCGAGCGGCAGTTTGCGCGTCACCAGATCGATTGCCTGGATGCCATTGGTGCCTTCGTAAATGGGCGCAATGCGTGCGTCGCGATAAAGCGCTGCAGCCCCCGTCTCCTCGATGAACCCCATGCCGCCATGCACCTGAAGCCCAAGCGAGGCGACCTCGACGCCGACATCGGTGGAAAACGCCTTAGCCAGCGGCGTCAAAAGATTGGCGCGTTCCTGCCAGTGCTTTGCATCCTCGCTCGCGGACGCGAGATCGATGGCGTGGGCGCAGGAATAGCAGATGGCGCGGGCAATCTGGGTCAGCGCCTTCATAGTCAGAAGACTGCGCTGGATGTCGGGGTGATGCACGATCGGCGCCATGCCGGCACCGCGATAGCTTGCCGCCTTGCCTTGCCGGCGATCATTGGCGTAGGCCAGCGCCTTCTGCGTCGCCGCCTCGGAGACCGCGACGCCCTGGATGCCGACGGCAAGACGCGCATTGTTCATCATGGTGAACATGCAGGCGAGGCCTTTGTTCTCCTCGCCGACCAGCCAGCCAATCGCGCCGGGCGTGCTGCCTTCGAAGCCATCGCCATAGATCATGGTGCAGGTCGGCGAAGCGTGGATGCCCAATTTGTGCTCCAGCGCGGAGCAGAAGACGTCATTGCGCCCGCCCAGCGCGCCATCGTCGCCAACCAGGAATTTCGGCACCAGGAACAGCGAAAGGCCACGCGTGCCGGCCGGCACGTCCGGCAGCCGCGCCAGCACCAGATGGATGATGTTGTCGGTGAAATCGTGCTCGCCATAGGTAATGAAGATCTTTTGCCCGAAGATGCGGTAGGTGCCGTCGCCGGCCGGCTCGGCACGGGTTCGCAAGGCATTCAGGTCCGAGCCGGCCTGCGGCTCGGTCAGGTTCATAGTGCCCATCCATTCGCCAGAGACCAGCTTTTCCAGATATTTGGCCTTGAGCGCTTGCGAGCCGTGCTTGTCGAGTGCTTCGACCGCACCCATGGTCAGCGTCGGAGCGATGCCGAACGCCATTGAGGCGGAGTTCCACATTTCGAGCGCGGCGGCGCCGAGCATGGCCGGCAGCGCCTGGCCGCCATACGCTTCCGGCGCGGACAGCGCGTTCCAGCCGCCATCTATCCAGCGGCGATAAAGTTCCTTCCAGCCGGTTGGCGTGGTGACGGCAGCGCCGTTGAGCACCGCACCTTGCCGGTCGCCGATCTCATAGAGCGGCGCCACCTCCTCACTGGCGAAACGGCCGGCCTCGGCCAGAATGGCGTCGACGAGGTCTTCGCCGAGTTCGCCAAAGGTGCCGGCATCGAGCGCCGCCTTCAAGCCGGCGACATGCTTCAGGGTGAAGGCGATTTCCTCGACCGGTGCCCGATACATGGCGCTCGCTTCTCCTCAGCCTGGCTCTCCTCAGTCCGGCAGGCCAAGTTAAGACCCGTGCCGGCGCAAAATCATCTGCTTTCGGAGTTCCCTGTCCATCTTCTTTTTACGTAAACGTCAAACTTTGTCACGTGGATTTTGCAATTGTCACGACGCAGGCTAAATTCGCCAAGATAGAGCAGAATACCGAAATAGGATTGCCTCGTGCTCGCAGACTTGACGCCCATCGCTGCATCGAATGCGCCTGCTTTGGCGGGCGGCCGGTTTTTGCTATCATGAAGGTAAGGTCGAGAACGGCGCAGCCTATTGGTCGGATCGCGGCACATTGTGCTCACCACCATGCTCGCTGACCCCTCATCGCAAACGCGAGGCCGAGGGAACGCTGTCGCAAGTGCCGGCGCTCAATCCGTTTCATATCCCCTCTCGCCAGTGACAACCATCAAGACCATCGACGGAGAAGCTGTCCGAGCCGTGGCATCCGCGGGCCGCGATCGAAAGCATTTCCTTAACCATGGCGGTTCAGGATTTGGCTTTGGCCAGCAAGGACCTGCTGTTTGAAAACGCCGGCGCACCCCCTTGTCCGCTCAGCGCTTCTCCTTGTCGCGGCCGCGATGACCCTGGCGCTGACGCCGGCAAGGGCCTCGGATTTCTCCGAACCGTGGAAGGATGCGGACCGGGCGCTGGTCGTCGACGCCTACGAATACAATTCCATTGACTGGACCCGGCTAGCTGCCGACAAGCGTCTTGTCGGCTTCATCAACAAGGCATCCGACGGAATGCCGCCACCCTATTTCTGTTTCGGCGACGAGACCGAGATGCGTCTGTGCAAGACGCTTTGGAAGCGCCATGCGATGGCACAGGAACTGTTCCAGACGCGCAAGGTGGTGGCCAAGGCGCTGGGCCTGAAATGGGGTGCCTATCATCTCGCCCGCCCCGGCAACCCCGTGGGACAGGCCAATAATTTCATCAATTTCGTGAAACCCGGGCCGGATGACCTGCTTGCCCTCGACATCGAGGACGATGATCCCACCCAATGGATGTCGCTCGAGGATGCCGAGGAATTCGTGCGCCATGTGCATCGTCGGGTTGGCCGCTTTCCGGTGCTCTACACCAACGGCACGACCGCCAGGCATATCGCCGACAATAAGTATAAATACCCGCTCCTGTCCCGGTTGCCGCTGTGGTATGCGCGTTATAAGCCAGACATCGATGTGCATTTTCCGATGGGCAACTGGCAGGGCTATGCGCTCTGGCAGTTTTCGGCGCGAGCAAATTGCGGCCGGTTCCGCTGTCCCTACAGGGTTGCGGGCACGCCCAACGATATCGATGTCAGCGTCGCGCCGATGAACGCGACGGAATTGCGCGCACAGTGGCCGTTCGGCGGCCTGATCGACGTGCAGCCGGATTATCTCGCCTCGATACCGGTGCCGCTCTCACGCGAGGCGGGGCTCGCCGGCACTGCCATGACCTATGCCACAGTGGCAGCACCCGCGAGCCTCGAGCAACTGGTCGCGGTATTTAGGACGCGCTTGGCCAGGTTCAGCAGCGGCTTTCAAATGCCTGCGGCGAAGGCGGCGCCGAGCCTTCCGCGCGGGATTGCCGAATATGTTGCCTGGACGCGAAACGAAGAGCGCCTGGCATCGGTGTCTGGAATTGCCCCCACCGCCGATGCGGTCAGCAGCGTCTCGTCCGTATTCGGCCGCGGCCTGCGCTGAGGCTGAGGGCCGCCTGAAGCGTCAGTTCGCCTGCTCGCGCGCCACCGCCAGCCAGCCAATGTCGCGGCGGCAAAAGCCTTGCGGCCAGTCGATCCGGTCGAGCGCGGCGTAAGCCTTCTTCTGCGCCTCGCCGACGGTGCGGCCGGTCGCCGTGACGTTGAGCACGCGACCGCCATTGGCGACGAGTGCGCCGCCGTTGATTGCGGTGCCGGCGTGAAAAATCTCGACGCCCTCACCTGCCGCCGCCTCGACGCCGCGAATGACCGAGCCCTTTTCCGGCGTGCCGGGATAACCCCTGGCTGCCATCACCACGGTGAGCGCCGCCTCGTCGCGCCAGCGCACCGAGGTGTGCGCCAGCTGGCCGTCGGCGGCGGCGTTGAGCAGGACCAGGAGATCGTCCTTCAGCCGCATCATCAGCACCTGGCATTCCGGGTCGCCGAAACGGTTGTTGTATTCGATCAGCTTCGGCCCGCTGTCTGATATCATCAGCCCGGCGAACAGCACGCCGGAAAACGGCGCGCCTGTTTCAGCCATGCCGCGCATGGTCGGCTCGACGATCTCGCGCATGGTTCGGTCGATCATCTCCGGCGTCATCACCGGCGCCGGCGAATAGGCGCCCATGCCGCCGGTGTTGGGGCCGGTGTCGCCGTCACTGAGGCGCTTATGATCCTGCGCGGTGCCGAAGGGCAGCGCGGTGATGCCGTCGCAAAGGCAGAAGAAGCTTGCCTCTTCGCCGCTGAGAAACTCCTCGACCACCACTTCGGCGCCGGCCTGGCCGAAGGAGCCGTCGAAACAGGCGTCGAGCGCGGCCAGCGCCTCGTCAAGCGTCATGGCGACGGTGACGCCCTTGCCGGCAGCGAGGCCGTCGGCCTTGATGACGATCGGCGCACCCATTCTCTCGACATAGGCCTTGGCCGAAGCCAGATCGCCGAAGCGGCCATAGGCGGCGGTCGGGATGCCGTATTTGGCGCAGAGGTCCTTGGTGAACCCCTTCGAGCCTTCCAGCCGGGCCGCTGCCTTTGACGGGCCGAAGACGCGGATGCCCTCGGCGCGAAGGTCGTCGGCAATGCCGGCGACCAGCGGCCCTTCCGGGCCGACCACGACGAGGTCTATTTCTTTCTCGCGGCAAAACCGGACCACCGCTGCATGATCCGAAACATCGAGCCTCACCAGTTCGGCTTCGCCGCCGATGCCCGGATTGCCGGGCGCCGCGTAGAGTTTGGTCAGCAGCGGCGACGCCGCCATCTTCCAGGCCAACGCATGTTCTCGTCCGCCGGAGCCGATCAGCAAAACACGCATGCCTGGATTCCTTGCCCGTTCCGATCAGGACTGCGCTATTGCGCCCCGGGCGGCGGGTCAAGACATTTGGCTGTCCGCGGCGGCGATTCCGCGCCGCGAGCGGATCCGGCCTGCTTGACGCTTGACGGCATTCGCCTCTGCTGCCACTCCAGCAAAATGGAAACCGTCCAGTCGAAAGCGGCCCAGGGCCGCGTCGCCGATGCGCCGAGCGGCCACTGGGTCTATCGCGCGCTGCCGCGGGGGTTGTGGCCCTATGCGCAGCTTGCCCGATGGGACCGGCCGATCGGCTGGCAATTGCTGCTGTGGCCATGCTGGTGGTCGGCTGCACTTGCCGCGAGCGCCTATCCGCGTCCGACGGACCCGCTGCTCTCGCTGCTGCCGTCGCCGTGGTATCTGCTGCTGTTTTTTCTTGGCGCGTTCGCCATGCGTGGCGCCGGCTGCACCTACAACGACCTGGTCGACGAGGACATCGACAACCAGGTGGAACGCACACGCTCGCGGCCGCTGCCGGCCGGCAAGGTTACGCGCCGGCAGGCCTGGATGTTTGTTGTCTTGCAGGCACTGGTCGGCCTCGCCGTGCTTTTGCAGTTCAACAGCTTTGCCATCTTGCTCGGCATCGGCTCGCTGGTCATCGTCGCCATCTACCCGTTCATGAAGCGGTACACCAATTGGCCGCAACTGGTTCTCGGTCTTGCCTTTTCCTGGGGGGCGCTGATGGGATGGGCGGTCGAGTTCGGCGATCTCGATGGGCCGGCAATCATGCTCTATATCGGCTCGATCCTGTGGGTGATCGGCTATGACACGATCTATGCGCATCAGGACAAGGAGGACGACGCCATCGTCGGCGTGCGCTCGACGGCGCGCCTGTTCGGCGACAACACCAAGGCCTGGCTTGCCGGACTTTATGGCGGAGCGCTGGTCTGCTTCGCCATTGCTTTCGCCTCGGCGCAGGCACCGGTGCCGGCGCTCGCCGGGCTGATTGCCGCCGGCGCCCATCTGGCGCGGCAGATCGGCGTGCTCGACATCGACGATCCGGACCAGTGCCTGAGGCTGTTCAGATCGAACAACCAGGTCGGCTGGCTGATCTTCCTCGGCCTGATCGGCGGCGCGGTTTGGGTGGCGCTGAAGCCGCTGGTTTAGGAGCCTTTTCCCTTCTCCCCCTGTGGGAGAAGGTGGATTGGCGCGTAGCGCCAAGACGGTTGAGGGGTGTTGGAAGAAATGAGGCGTTGGCGGTCCCTGGAACACCCCTCATCCGACCGAGCTCCGCTCGGCCACCTTCTCCCACAGGGGGAGAAGGAAGAGGCGCTCAGGCCTATTCCCGCGAAATAAGCTCCTCGCCGCCGATGACCAGCCTGAGGCCGAGGTCGCCGGCGCGGCGGCGGGCGAGGAAGCGCGGGCGGCGCATGGTCGAGACGCGACCCTTGCGGCGGTCCTGCGCCGGCAGCGCCTTGATGGCGGCGCCGAGCGATTCTTCCAGCGTGCGGGCAATGCCGTCGGCCTCGATCAGCAGCATCGGCAGACGGTAGGCGTCGGCCCAGGCGCGCCAGTCGGCGGCGACGTCGTCTAGATCGTCGGCGACCAGCAGCGGCACCGACAGCATCGGGTCGTTGTGCAGAAGCTCAAGCGTCACTGTGACATTGCCATCCGGATCCTCCATCGCGCGCGCGGCGACGCCGCGAAACGCGTTGGCGGGCAGAGCGATGATCGCCGGCACGCCGCTGATCTCCAGCGTGCGGCGGATAACCGCGCCGCGCTGATCGATGGTGAAGGTAACGTCGCCATAGTCGTCGCGCGTGGCGTAGCTCACCACCTGCGGCAGGCGGAATGGGTCGAGGCGCATATTGCGCCCGGCCCAGACTGGCTTCAGTCCAGTGTTCATATCGTGCCTTTCCTGTTTCTCCTGAGAGCCGGTGTTTCCGGATCTCCGGGCCGGTTTTCCCAGCCTCGTTGTGGAGAAACATTAGCGCGAGCTTCTTATCCTCGCGCTTAAGAAAGTCGGTTAAATTTTGCTGATCCGAGGCGGATGGTTATCGGAGTACGAACCGGCGCGGGCCGGCGAAAGGATCAGATAACCTTACCGGGATTCATGATGCCGGCGGGATCGAAAGCGGCCTTCACCCTGCGCATCAGCTCGATCGCCATCGGCGGCGCCGTCGCGATCAATTCGTCCCGCTTCAACTGGCCGATGCCGTGCTCGGCCGAGATCGAGCCATGAAACGAGCGCACGACGTCGTGCACGGCCTTGTTCATGACGTGGTAAAGGCCGAGAAACGCCTCGTCGTCACCGTCGACCGGCCGGGAAATGTTGTAGTGCAGATTGCCGTCGCCCATGTGGCCGAAGCAGACGACGCGTGCGCCGGGACTGACCGATTGCACGGCGCCGGCGGCCTTTTCGATGAAGGGCGGGATCGACGCCACCGGCACCGAGATGTCGTGCTTGATCGAGGCACCTTCGGGTCTCTGCGCCTCGGGCAGCACTTCGCGGAAATTCCAGAACGCATCGCCCTGGGTGATGCTTGACGCGATCACCGCATCGCCAACGATCCCTTGCTCGAGGCCTGCCTCCAGCACCTCTTCGATCAGCGCCCGTGCATCCTCGGCCGAGCGGCCCGACGAGATCTGCATCAGCACATACCACGGCCAATCGCCGGCCAGCGGCCGCACTACGCCTTGTGCGTGGGCAAGCGTGAAGTCGTAAGGCCTCTGGCCGATCAGCTCGAAGGCGGTGAGCGCTGCCCCTGCACGGTCCATCGCGAGGCTGAACAGCGACAGTGCCGCCTCCGGCGATGACAGGCCGGCAAACGCCACCTCGCGCCCCTTGGGCTTGGGGAAAAGCTTGAGCACGGCGGCGGTGATGATGCCGAGCGTACCCTCGGCGCCGACGAACAGGTCCTTCAGATCATAACCGGTATTGTCCTTCTTCAGCTTGCGCAGATCGTCGAACACTTCGCCGGTCGGCAGCACCACTTCGACGCCGAGGCAGAGTTCGCGCGCATTGCCGTAGGCAAGCACGCCGGTGCCACCGGCGTTGGAAGAGAGATTGCCGCCGATCTGGCAGGAGCCTTGCGCGGCAAGCGACAGCGGAAACAGCCGGTCGGCGGCATCGGCCGCTTCCTGCAGCGTCTGCAGGATGACGCCGGTTTCGACCGTCACCGTGTTGGACAGGGTATCGATCTCACGGATGCGGTTTAGCCGCGACAGCGACAGCACGATCTCGCGGCCGGACGCGTCCGGCACCTGGGCGCCGACCAGCCCGGTGTTGCCGCTTTGCGGTACAATCGGCGTGCCCGTTTCGCTCGCCAGCCGCATGATGCGGCTGACCTCCTCGACGGTCCCCGGCCTCAGCACCAGCGCCGTCCTGCCGTGCCAAAGTCCGCGCCGCTCGGCGAGGTAAGGCGTGATGTCCTGCTGGTCGCGCAGCGCATATTTGTCGCCGACGATTGTCACAAAGCGCGCGATGACGGCAGGATCGAGGTCGGGGGAAATGTCGTTCATGGGTGGAAACTATGGTGCTCAATCCATCTTGTCACGAGGGGCGATCTTGTCACGCGGGGCGGCGGCGCGCGAAAGCCTGTCGTTGATCGCCTCGCCCAGCCCTTCGAACGGGATCGGCTCGACGGCGATGGTTTTGGCGCCGCTGCCATCGAGATCCTGCAGATGAGCGAAGAGATTGCTTGCTGCCTCGCGCAGGTCGCCGGTCTCCGACAAATTGCGCAGTGCGGCTGCATCGCGCCAGCCCTCGGCACGGCGGCGGCCGAAGGCCAGCAAGGCTTCGCCTGTGGCGACCTTGCCGGCATTGAGCCGCACCGCCGCACCCGGAGCGTAATGCGAGGCGAGCATGCCGGGCGCCTCGATGCCCGAAGCGCCGCGCAGCAACTTTGTCCCGGCCACTGCTTCGATCTCTTCGGCGGCAATGCCGCCCGGTCGCAGCAGCCGCAGCTTTCCGGCTTCGACCTTGAGGATCGTCGATTCCAGCCCGACCCGCGTCGCGCCGCCATCGACGATGAGCTTGATCCGGGGACCGAGGTCGGCGGCCACGGCCTCGGCCGTGGTGGCGCTGATCCTGCCCGAGGAATTGGCGCTGGGCGCCGCAAGCGCGCGGCCGAACCTGGCGATCAGCTCGCCGCCAAAGCCTTTCGGCATGCGCAGCGCGATGGTGTCCAGACCGGCGGTGACCAGCGGATGAATGCCGTTGCCGGGCCGCTGCGGGAGAACCAGCGTCAGCGGTCCCGGCCAGAATGCCTGCGCCAATCTTTCCGACAGCGGATCGAACAGCGCGATGCGCTCGGCCATCGTCGGATCGGCTATATGGGCGATCAGCGGGTTGAAGCGCGGGCGACCCTTGGCTTCGAAGATACGAGCCACGGCAACGCCGTTGGTCGCGTCGCCGGCCAGGCCATAGACGGTCTCGGTCGGTATGGCGACGACGTCGCCGCTTTCGAGCAGCGCCAACGCCCTTTCCATCGCCTCGCCGACGGCACGAATTTCAGCCACTGTCGTCACCTCACGGATGCGGGTGCCTAATACGGCGACGCCGGGCGAGCAAGCCCAGGCATTGGCGAATCGCAAATCGCTAAAATGCTATGTTTCCCCGCAAGCCGGCATCAACTGCCCTCGGCTACGGTGCCGTCTTGTTGGGCAAGGGGAATTATCATGCTTTCGATGCGTATCCTTGGAGCGCTTGGTCTGGCGGTTATGGCCAGCACGGCACAGGCCTCATCGCTGGTTTTTCTCGGGCAAACGACGGCGACGCCTTCGGTTGTAAGTGCCAGCGCGCTCGAACGGGCGAAAACACGGTCGATCGTCGCGCTCGGCGAGAAGTTGCCTGACGTCAATGAAAACGTCACCGATGAAAAGGTCGCGGCAATCCCGAGCCAGCCGAGTCGTGGCTTCGACGGAAGTCCGATGATCATTCGCGGCGGTATCGTCGGCGATGCCTTTGCAACGCCTGCGCCCAAAGCCGCGCCGGCCACCGCTGCCGCGCCCGCCGCGAACAGCAAGGCCGATCCAAAGGTCGCCAGCAAAACCCCTGAGCCGGCAGCGCCGCAGCCTGCGCCGCTAGCCGCTCCCGACCAGCCTAAATAGTGCCTGAAGTAGCGCCGGAATCCAGGCGGCGCGAGAGCGCCGCCTTGGTTCATGGACTGAAGCGGCGTAAAGCGCCTGAAATCTCAGGCTGCTTCTTCTTCGTCCGTATCGTCGGCGTCGTCTGATTCTTCTTCGTCGTCAGCGTCTTTTTCGCCGGCGGCGCTTTCGGCCTTCACGCTGTCGTCGTCTTCCTCGTCATCTTCGTCGTCGTCGCCATCGTCGTCGGAGAGGGTAGCTGACTTATCGTCTTCAGCAGCTTCCTCGTCGGTGTCTTCATCGTCGCCGTCCTCATCGTCCGACAGATCGGCAGCCTCGACCACAACGGCAGCGGCCTCGTCGAGCGTCGTTTCGGAGGTGGGTTCAAGCGTCTCGGTCTCTTCTGTCACTTCGATGTCGTGAGCGGAATTCATGGAAGCCTCCGTGGGTTGGGAACATGTCCCTTTTGCCACGCGGAGATCATCGGCATATGACTGTAAGCCGGCTCGAATGGCCGGTAAGCGATGATTTTTTCGCGGATGTCAGCCGGCTATCTTGGAGAAATCCGCGACCCGGTCGGTCGCCGCGCGGATGCGGGCGAGCAATGCCAGGCGATTGGCGCGCACCGCCTGGTCCTCGTCGTTTACGAGGACTTTCTCAAAGAATGAATCAACCGGCTCGCGCAACACGCTAAGCGCCAGCATGGCGGCGGAAAAGTCTTCGTTTTGAATTGCTTCGCCGGCTTGCCTCTCGGCCTGATTCACCGCCGCAAACAAGGCTTTCTCCGCGTCCTCCCGGAACAGAGCCGGCTCAACGCTGCTTGCGATCGCCGTCGCCTTCTTCTCTTCAGCAGCGACGATGTTGGCCGCACGCTTGGTGCCGGCAAGCAGGTTCTTGCCGTCCTCACTGTCGAGGAAGGAACCAAGCGCTTCGACGCGGCGGACGATTTGCAGCAGGTCGTCGTTTTGGCCAATCTCCCCCCTTGTGGGTGAGATGCCCGGCAGGGCAGAGGGGGGCGCCTCGCGCCGAGAGGCCGGCGGGACAGCGCCCCCCTCTGTCGGCTGCGCCGACATCTCCCCCACGAGGGGGGAGATCGGGCGCGAACCCGTCGCCAGCACCGCGTCGATTAGATCGTGCCGCGCACCCTGGTCGCGGAGATAGACTTTGAGGCGATCGTGGAAGAAGGAGAGGAGGTTGTTGATCTCTCGCTGCTGCCTTTCTCCGGAACGTTCAAAGGTGTTGTTTGAGATTGCGGAATCGCGTTCGATGACGAGATCGGTAAGCGAATCTCCTCCGAGTTGCTGCTCTAGCTCCGCAGCAATTTCGAACTGTCGGTCGAGTTTGGGATCGCGTATGTGACCTGCAATATCTTCGGACGCGATATTGGCCACAGATTTCAGGGACAACCTAATCCCGTTCTCAATCAGTATCCTCGTTACCCCCAGCGCCGCTCTCCGCAGCGCATAGGGGTCCTTTGATCCGGTCGGTTTTTCGTCGATCGCCCAGAACCCGACCAGCGTATCGAGCTTGTCGGCGAGCGCCACGGCGATCGATACCGGATCAGTCGGCACGCGATCTGACGGCCCCTGCGGCTTGTAGTGCTCCTCGATCGCAGCGGCGACCGACGGATGCTCGCGTTGCAGCAGGGCGTATTTGCGACCCATGGCGCCCTGCAGTTCCGGGAATTCGCCAACCACCTCGGTGGTGAGATCGGCCTTGGCGAGGACGGCAGCGCGACGCGCCAGCGCGGTAATCTCCCCCCTTGAGGGGGAGATGTCGCCGAAGGCGACAGAGGGGATCGGTGCGTCCTGACGCGACTCTCTCTTGTGGACCGAGGATGCCGGCGCTTCACGCGAAGCGACCCCCTCTGGCCTGCCGGCCATCTCCCCCTCAAGGGGGGAGATTGCGCGCACCACGATTGGTGCCAGTTCTTCGGCCAAGCGCGCAATCCGCTCCACCCGCTCGCCCTGCGTGCCGAGCTTGGCATGAAACGTCACATTGAGATGGTCGAGGCGGGCCATGCGCTGGTCGAGCGGCTTGTTGAGGTCAAGCCCGAACTTTTCCGCCGATGCCTGCAACTGGTCGAGATCCGGCAGGTCGCCCTGGTCGGTCTTCCAGAAATAGAGCGCGTCGGACAGGCGGGCGCGCACGACCTTGCCGTTGCCATGGGCGATCTCCTTGCCGCCATCCTTGGCCTCGACATTGGCGGTCAGGATGAAGCGGTTGGAGAGCTCTTCGCCCGCGCCATGCGGCCGCGTCACAAAACACTTCTGGTTGGCGCGGATGGTGAGCCGGATCACCTCGGCCGGAATGGCCAGGAAATCCTGCTCGAATTCGCCCATCAGCACGACGGGCCATTCGACCAGGCCCGACACTTCCTCCAGCAGCCCCTCGTCCTCGACGAGGTCGAGCCCGCTGGCGAAGGCGAGGTTCCTGGCATCGGCAAGAATGATCTCCTTGCGTCGGTCGGCATCGAGCACGACCTTGGCCGCTTCAAGCTTGGCGACGTAATCGTCAAAGCGGCGCACCGTGATGGCGCCCGGCGCATGAAAACGGTGGCCGTAGGTGACGTTGCCTGAGCGGATACCGTCGATCTCGAAATCGACCACCACCGGCTCCTCGGTTTCCGGGCCGAAGGTGCACAGGATCGATTGCAGCGGCCGCACCCAGCGCAGCGACCCGGGCTTGGCCGACGCCGGCCCCCAGCGCATCGATTTCGGCCAGGGGAAGTTGCGGATGATGCCCGGCACCAGCTCGGCGATGATCTGCTCCGCCGACCTGCCCGGCCTGGAAATATGGGCGACATAGAAGTCGCCCTTCTTCGGATCGGAATGGACATGCGCCTCGGCAATCGAGGCAAGGCCGGCCTTGCGCAGAAAACCTTGCACCGCCTGCTCGGGCGCCTTGGTCGAGGGGCCCTTGATCTCCTCGCTGATGTCCTTCGAGCGGGCGGTCAGGCCGCGGATGTCGAGCGCCAACCGACGCGGCGTCCAATATTCGCGCGCCGCCTCATAGGTCAGCCCGGCTTCGACCAGACCGTCGGTCAAAAGCTTCCTGAGATCGCCGGCCGCCTTGCGCTGCATGCGAGCGGGGATTTCTTCGGAACGAAGTTCTAGAAGCAGGTCAGGCATTGAAAGAGCTCACGCGACAAAAAACAGCCGCCGCTTCGCGGCGTCCTCCCCCATCGAGGCGGAGGTAAGCGGGGCATAGCAACTCGGTCGGCTGCTGTCACCCTTCCCAGCAAGATCGGGCCAGCACGATCAAGGCGTCCAGCGGCGATTTCCGAAAAAATTCAGCCTCCTGTCGGACACGCGCCGGTCCGCCCGTCCTTGGATCAAAGATTTCCATGAACCGAACGCAGCGCTGAAGCGACCAACGCTCAGGCAGAGAGCTATTGCTGAACGACCATGAAAACGGCATCGACATTCCTGCAGATCCTCGCGCTCAGCGCCTGTTTTACAGCGCAGGTGCACGGTGCCTTCTCGATGCCCGGCGTCCGGCAGGCGCTGCGGACAATAGCCGGAGCAAGCGGCCAAGGCACGTTGCCAATCAGCGCCCCTGTCGAAATCGCCTGGAGCTAAGCCGCCATTCCACCCGCCTGCGTCAGCAGAAACGCCTCGCCGCAGGCTTTGGCCAGATTGCGCACCCGCAAGATGTAGCTCTGGCGCTCGGTGACGGAAATGACGCCGCGTGCGTCGAGCAGGTTGAAGACATGGCTGGCCTTGATGCACTGGTCGTAGGCGGGGAATACCATCCTGTGCATCGCCAGATTGTCGTTCGACGCCGGCGCGCCGGCTTGTAGCAGCGCCTTGCACTCGGCCTCGGCGTCTTCGAAATGCCTGAGCAGCATCACCGTGTTGGCGAATTCGAAATTGTGGCGCGAATATTCCTGCTCGGCCTGCAGGAAGACGTCGCCATAGGTCACCTTGTCGGCGCCTTCGCGGCCGTTGAAGTTGAGGTCGTAGACATTGTCGACGCCCTGCACATACATGGCCAGCCGTTCCAGCCCGTAAGTGAGCTCACCCGCCACCGGCGCGCATTCGATGCCGCAGACCTGCTGGAAATAGGTGAACTGCGACACCTCCATGCCGTCGCACCAGCACTCCCAGCCCAGTCCCCAGGCGCCCAGTGTCGGGCTTTCCCAGTCGTCCTCGACGAAGCGGATGTCGTGCAGCAGCGGATCGATGCCGATCGCGGCCAGCGAGCCGAGGTAAAGCTCCTGCAAATTGGGCGGATTGGGCTTCAGGATCACCTGGTATTGGTAATAATGCTGCAGCCGGTTCGGATTTTCGCCATAGCGGCCGTCCTTGGGGCGGCGCGAGGGCTGGACATAGGCCGCGTTCCAGCGTTTTGGGCCGAGCGCGCGCAATGTCGTTGCCGGATGAAAGGTACCGGCGCCGACTTCCATGTCGTAAGGCTGGAGGACGACGCAGCCATAGTCCGCCCAATAATTATGCAAGGTCAGGATCAGCCCCTGGAACGAGCGGCTGGGATGCGTGTGGGCAGGGATGTCAACGGTCACGGCGGCCTCCGGCGGGATGCGGCACCTCGTAGAGTGCCGCTCCGCGACCGTCAAGGCGATGGGGTCACCCCTTCGGGGCGGGCGCCGGCTCGGGCTTTACGTTCGGGGTTTCCTGCGCCGTGTTGGATTCGATCGGCGGCAGGCCCTTCATCAGCTTTTGCTGCAAGGCGGCAAGCACGTCCGGGTCCGGCTTCAGGTCGCGGGCCTGGTTCCACTGGAAGGTGGCTTCCAGCTTGCGGCCAACGCGCCAGTAGGCGTCGCCGAGGTGATCGTTGAGCACCGGATCCTCCGGCTTCAACGAAACGGCGCGTTCCATTTCGCGCACAGCGTCGTCGAACAGGCCAAGGCGATAATAGGCCCAGCCCAGCGAATCGACGATGTAGCCGTCGCTCGGCCTCAGGTCGACGGCCTTCTGGATCATCGCGAGGCCTTCCTTGAGGTTCATGTCCTTGTCGACCCAGGAATAGCCGAGATAGTTCAAAACCTGCGGCTGGTCGGGGTAGAGCTCCAGCGCCTTGCGGAAATTCGGCTCGGCCTTCGGCCATTCCTTCAGCCGCTCATAGGCGATGCCGCGCTGGTAGAAGATGTTCCAGTTGACGGCGGTCGGCGTCTTCAGCACCTCGACCGCCTTGTCATAAAGATTGGCGGCGGAGCGGAAATCCTCCTTCGAGGAATAGACCCCGCCGAGCGCCAGATAGGCGCGCATGTCGTCGGGATGCGCATCGACGATGGCCTTGAGGTGGGTGATCGCCTCGTCGTTGCGGTCGAGATCGGCAAGGTTGAGGCCGAGCTGCAGGTCCGAAAGCTCCTTCAGCGGCGAACCGGCGGGAATGCGGCGATAGAGCGCGATGGCGCCCTCGCCGTCCTTCAACTGCTCGGCAACGGCGGCAAGCTGAACGAGCGCCGCGTCATTGTCGGGCCGCAGCGCCAGCGCATATTGCAGATAAAGCCGCACGAACGGCTCGCCGCCGCCGCGGTTGAGCGCGGTGGCGAGATCGAGCAGGATTTCCGAGGCGCCGTCCGACGGGCCGGCAGCGAAGGGTTGGATCCTTTCGCCCTTGTTGATCTTGTCGCGAAGGGCTGCAATCTCGACCTTGCCGGGCGCAAATGTCTCGGCCTGGTCGAGCACCGACAGCGCCTTGGCCTTGTCGCCCTTACGGGCGAGGAAAGAGGCGTAGGCCTGCGCGTTGCGCATCCATGTTTCGGGGGCGGCACCGCCGGCGGCCGTGTCCTGCAGGGTGGCGGTGTAGAGCGCATCCGCCCTGTCGGGCAGGCCGGAGGCGTCGGCAATCAAGGCACGGTGGAAGGACTTGAACAGGCCGAACCAGTCGGGGCCCTGCAGCTTGTCGATGGAAGCCATGGCCTCGCCGGCGTCACCCGCACCCTGCTTGGCCCAGCCGGTCATGACGCCGGAAATCAGCCGGTCGAGATCGGATTCGAGCGACAGCTTGAGCCAGTATTCGGCCTTGGAGAAATCCTTCTTGTGGAAGGAATCGATGGCCAGCGCCAGGCGCGAGAAGCGCTCGACATCGGGAACCGCCTTGAGCTTGTCGGCGTAGACCAGGGACTCATCGAAGCGCCCCTGTGCGATCAGCGACAGCATCAGGCTCTGCTGCAGTCCCGTATCGTTCGGATCGAAGGCAAGCGCCTGCTTGTAGTAGGAGACGGCGCTGTCGAGGTCGTTGTCGCCTTCGGCAATCCGGGCGGCGAGATAGGCCCCCGAGAAGGATGTGATCCTGACCGGCTCTGCGGTCTGTTTGGCATGGACCGGCAGAGCCGAGATCGCCATGCCCGTCGCGATTGCCAGCCCCGTCAGCCAGCGCGCATATCCTTGCCGCATCATATCCCTTTCAGCCAAACGCCATCTCCGCGTCAGCGGGATCGCCGTAGACTCTATCTTTACAGGTAAAGCATGGCCTTTTTGGGGTCGTGCTTCAACCCGGCCCGAATTCACAATCGGGTCAAGCAATTAATAAACCATGCCGAAAGGGCCTGAACTGCGACCCTTGACCGCGTGGCGTCCGCTTTGGCGCTGCCTGCGCGTCGCTATTTGCCCGATGCCGTAAGCGATCCATAAGCGCCATCGGTTGAAAGCTTCCGCCATGCAACTTTGCGTGGCAGGATGAGATTTCAATTCTTGCTTCGCCAGCCATGGGGGCGCCGATGCTGGAAGTGCCGCGCGACGAAGAAGCCTTCGCCATCTCGATCGTATCTACGAAGCAGCGTTCGCCGCCGCCGACGCCGGAGGTCAATCCCAGAAGGGCCGCCGAACAAGCCGGTAAGTGAGGCGTCACGGCCCGGAACTCAGGACGTTTGCGAAAGCCTTGCGTCGAGCGCCTGCATGGCGACGGTGACAAGATCGTGCAGCCGTTTTTTCGGAATGCCGTCGCGTGCCTGCACCGAAAGGCCGTGCATCAGCGTGGCATAATAATCGCCCAACGCCGCGGCGTCGGTGGCCGGCTTCAATTCGCCATCGCGCACGGCCTTTTTCAATCGCTCGACGATCGATGCGGTACGTGCCAGCCGGTGCTCCGCCAGCCATTGCAGCACGGCGTCATTTTCGACGGCGCAATTGGTCGCGGCCGTCACCACCATGCAGCCCTGCGGCCGCCCCGGCCGCGTATAGATTTCGACGGCGTCGCGAAGCATGCGCTCGATGACGCGCCGGACGTTTGGTTCTTCCTGCAGCGCGCGCGTGGCGAAGCCGCCCTCATTGGCTTCGTAAAGCGCCACCGCTTCGCGAAACAGGTCCTCCTTCGAGCCGAAGGCGGCATAGATGCGCGCCGATGCGAGGCCAAGCGCCGATACGAGATCGGCCATCGAGGTGCCCTCGTAGCCGCGTCTCCAAAAGGCGTCGCGGGCTTTCTCAAGCGCCTGGTCGCGGTCGAATTCCCTTGGCCTGCCTGCCATGGCGGTCTCCAATTTTTGTCGATCAACAAATAATCCGCTTGACTTCGGATTGCAAATCTCAATTCTTTGTCGATCATTAAATAATTGTCGACAAGGAGACCGGCATGAGTTCACTCGATCAAGGCGCGCCGCTCGGGGCGATGGCAGCGCAAGGAACAACCAGCGCGAAGCGCGGCGCAACGCTGGCGCTGCTCGCCTTCGCGCAGCTCATCATCGCGCTCGACCTCAACATCGTCTTCGTGGCGTTGCCGGAGATCGGCGCCGGCCTCGGATTTTCAGGCCAGACCCTGCAATGGGTGGTCAGCGCCTATACCGTGTTCACCGGCGGCTTCCTACTGTTCGGCGGCCGGGCCGCCGACCTGATCGGCCAGCGCCGCGTCTTCATCTTCGCGCTCTGGCTCTACGCGCTCTCGTCCCTGGTCGGCGGCCTCGCATGGTCGCCGCAAATCATCATTGCGGCCCGCGCCGTGCAAGGCATCGGCGGCGCCTTCCTGTTTCCGGCGACGCTGTCGCTGATCAACCGTCTGTTCGCCGAAGGACCGGAACGCAACCGGGCGCTCGCCGTCTGGGGTGGCGCAGGCGCCAGCGGCCTGACGCTCGGTTCGCTTGCCGGCGGGTTTCTGACCAGCGCCTTCGGCTGGCCGTCGGTCTTCTACGTCAACGTGCTTTTGGCCGGGATCGCCATCATCGCGGCTTTCGCCATCATTCCGCGCGATCCGAAGCCGCACGAGCACCGCAGCTTCGATCTGCCGGGCGCGCTGACCGTCACCGCCGGCGCGACCTTGCTTGTCTTCACACTGGTTCAGGGGCCCGAATATGGCTGGGGATCGACCGCAATCATCGTCAGTGCAGCACTGGCGGCATTCTTCCTGATCGCTTTCACGATGATCGAGGCGAAGAGCGCCGATCCGCTGATGCCGCTGCGCCTGTTCCACAACCGCAGCCTCGTCGCCGGCATGACGATCACCTTCCTCTACATGGCCACTTTCGGAGCGCTGCCCTACTTCCTCACCGTGCTGTTGCAGAACGTGCACGGCTTCACCGCCTTGCAGACGGGCCTCGCCTTTCTCGTGCCGTCGGTCGCCATCGCCACCGGCACGCAAGCCGGCGAGCGTCTGGCGACGCGCTTTTCGACGCGCAGCACGCTGGTCGGCGGCATGATCGTCGGCGCGGTAGGCACAGCATTGATGGTATCAGGCGCGACCGCGGAGAGCAGCTATCTGTCCCTCGTACCCGGCCTGATCGTCTCCGGCGTCGGACAAGGCATCGTCTGGACAGCAATGTGGATTGCCGCCGCTTCCGGCGTTGCGCATGATCAGCAAGGCGTCGCCTCGGGGATGGCTTCGACGACACTCAATGTCGGCAATGCCGTCGGCATGGCCGTGCTGATTGCGATTGCGAACAGCCAAATCGGCGAATTGTCCGGCAATGCCTTGAAAATTGCCGTCGCCGACGGCATCCAGGTCGCCTTCTGGCTCGCGGCGGCGGGCATCGTCGTCAGCCTGCTCGCAGCAATGGTTCTTCCGGCAAAGGCGCGATGAGAACAGGCGCGGGCGCCGACGCCTCTCAGTTCACCCGGCTGATGCAGAAATCGATGACGTCGATCAGCGCCGATTTCTGCGGCGTCGCCTCGAGCGGCGCCAGTGCGTCGCGGGCGATCTCGCCGAAGTGGCGGGCGCGTCCGATGGTGTCGGCAATTGCGCCGTGGCGGAGCATCAGGCCGACGGCCTTCTCCAGTCCGGCATCGTCGGCGGCATTGTCCTCGATGGCGCGTTTCCAGAAGCTGCGCTCGGCCTTTGTGCCGCGCCGATAGGCGAGGATCACCGGCAGCGTCACCTTGCCCTCGCGGAAATCGTCGCCGACATTCTTGCCGAGGTCCTTGCTGGTGCCGCCGTAATCCAGCGCATCATCGATCAGTTGGAAGGCAAGGCCGAGATTCATGCCGTAGGAGCGGAGTGCTGCGCGATCATTGCGCGTCGCCTGGGCGATGACCGGGCCGACCTCGGCGGCGGCCGAAAACAGCGCCGCGGTCTTGGCCTTGATCACGGCGAAATGCTCATCCTCGGTGGTCTCGAGGTTTTTGGCGGCGGCGAGCTGCATCACCTCGCCTTCGGCGATGACCGAAGCCGCACTCGACAGGATGTCGAGCGCTTCCAGCGAGCCGACATCGACCATCATGCGAAAGGCCTGGCCGAGCAGGAAATCGCCGACCAAAACACTGGCCTGGTTACCCCAGATCATGCGCGCCGTCTTCTTGCCGCGCCGCATGCCGCTTTCGTCGACAACGTCGTCGTGGAGAAGTGTCGCGGTGTGCATGAATTCGACCGAGGTGGCGAGCTTGACGTGGCCGTCACCGGAATAGCCGAACATCTGGGCGGCGGCGAGCGTCAGCATCGGCCGCAGCCGTTTGCCGCCGGACGAGATCAAGTGGTTGGCAATCTCCGGGATCATCTCGACGTCGGAGCCGGCCTTCGACAGGATCAGTTCATTGACGCGCCCCATGTCGGCGGCGGTCAGGTCGATAAGGTCCTTGATCGAGGCGGCTTCCCGCTTCCCGTTTTCAATGTTGAGAACGACACCCACGGCAAAACTCCCAACCTCGATATGCACGACGGCAACATGGTCCCTGGACAGACTCTAGGGCGGCAGCCACCGGTGCGGCAAGAGGCGAATTGGCGCGGCGGCTCTGGTACATAATCACGTCCACGTTTACATCAACGCCGCAAACTGCGAGTTTCATTCGATGATAGAGCTCATCCGCACCAACGACGCCGTCATCATTTCCTTTGTCGAATCGCTGATGCGCGATGCCGGCATCGGCTTTTTCGTCGCCGACCAGAACATGAGCGTGCTCGACGGCTCGATCGGCATTCTGCCCCGCCGTGTCATGGTGGACGCCGACAAGGCCGATGCGGCGCGGCGCATCCTGACGGATGCCGGCATCGCCAACGAGATCCGCCAAAAATAATGTCCGCGTCGCCCGCTGCCCTTGTCCCGGACATGCCGGCTCATACGGTCGATGCCTTCCATCGCGGTCGCTTCTGGCTGGTGCAGCCGAGAAAGGCAGGCCACCGCGCCGGCATGGATGCGATGATGCTGGCGGCTGCCGTGCCGTCCTCGTTCGCCGGGCGGCTTGCAGACTTTGGCGCGGGTGCCGGTGCCGCCGGCCTGGCGGTACTGTCGCGCTGCCCCGGTGCCGAGGCAGTGCTCGTCGAGCGTTCTCCGGAAATGGCGGCCTTCGCCACAACCACGCTTGCCCATCCCGGCAACGCGCATCTCAGCGACCGCGCCTCGGTGCTCGTCGCCGATGTCGCGCTGTCGGGCCGGGCGCGAATGGCCGCCGGCCTCGAGGATAACAGCTTCGATTTCGTCATCATGAACCCGCCGTTCAATGCCGCCGAGGATCGCGCGACGCCCGATCCGCTGAGAAAGGCCGCGCATGTCGCGGAGGACGGGCTGTTCGACAGCTGGATCCGCAGCGCGGCGGCGGTGGTCAGGCCGGGCGGCGGGCTGGCCGTCATTGCCCGGCCGGAACAGCTCGGCGCCATCCTCGATGCCATTGCCGGCCGCTTCGGCGATGCCGAGATGCTGGCCGTCCATCCTCGCCCCGAAGCGGCAGCGATCCGCATCGTCGTCCGGGCAGCACTCGGCGCACGCGGCAAGCTGTCGATCCGGCCGCCGCTGATGCTGCATGCCTATTCAGGCAATGGCCCCTCGGAACGGGCAGAGCTGATCAATAACGGGTTGGCGTCGCTGTTCGGATACTGATCCATTTTGATTGCCGGGGTGACGGCATTGCCGTTGGCCGGCGAATTCCTACATGCCTCAAGCAAATCGACCGGAGACAGCCCCCTCGTGAAACGTCTTTTCAATCGCCTGCTGCCGAAATCCTGGCGCTCGAACGTCGTCACCATTCCGGTCATCCGGCTGCACGGCACCATCATGCCCGGCGGCGGCCAGTTCCGGCCGAGCCTGTCGCTGGCGTCGACTGCCGGCCTTCTCGAAAAGCTGTTTTCCTTCGACGCGCCGGCGGTCGCCATCTCGATCAATTCGCCAGGCGGCTCGCCGGTGCAGTCGCGGCTGATTTTCAGGCGCATCCGCGACCTGGCAACGGAGAAAAACAAGAAGGTCCTGGTCTTCGTCGAGGACGTGGCGGCATCGGGCGGCTACATGATCGCGGTCGCCGGCGACGAGATCTTTGCCGACCCGTCCTCCATCGTCGGCTCGATCGGCGTGGTGTCGGCCTCGTTCGGCTTTCCGGAGCTGTTGAAGAAGATCGGCGTCGAGCGCCGCGTCCACACCGCCGGCCAGAACAAGGCGGTGCTCGACCCGTTCAAACCGGAAAAGAAGGAAGACGTCGAGCGCCTGAAGGCGCTGCAGCTCGAGGTCCACGAGACCTTCATCGATCTCGTCAAGGATAGGCGCGGCAGCAAGCTCAAGGACGATCCCGACCTGTTCACCGGCCTGTTCTGGACGGCCAAGAAGGGGCTCGAGCTCGGGCTGGTCGATGCCCTCGGCGACATGCGCAGCGTGCTGAAAAGCCGTTTCGGGCCGAAGACCCAGCTCAAGCTGATCACCGCGCCGCGCGGCCTGTTCGGCCGCTTCGGCCTGTTCGGCTCGAGTTTTTCGGCGCCCGATATTGCCGCCGCCGCGGCAAGCGGCGTCATCGATGCGGCGGAAGAGCGCGCGCTGTGGGCGCGCTTCGGGCTTTGAAAAGCCGGTGAAAGCGTCTAGCATAAATCATCAACCGACCCGACCGGCCGTCTTGCCGGCCTTGCGAGGGAGAGTTTGACATGCCGCAGATCATCTTCTTCGCCGTCGTCGGCATTGCCGCCTATTTCGGCTACCGCTCCTTCGTCAGGGAAGCCGAGCGGGTGACCGCCAAGGTGCGGCGTACCGAAAAGCAAGCCGCCAACGGTACGATGGGAACGCTGGTCAAGGATCCGAAGACCGGCGAATACCGTCTGGCCAAGGATTGACCGTCGTCTCCCTCGCGGCCGAGCCAGTGGATTCCGAGACCAGCATCCGGGCATCGCATGCGCACGCCAAGATAAATCTCGCGCTGCACGTCACCGGCCGGCGCGCCGACGGTTATCACACGATCGAAAGCCTGGCTGTGTTCACGCGCTTCGGCGACCGCATCGAGACGGAACTTGCCGACAGCGACGGGTTTTCCGTGTCCGGCAAATACGCCTCCGCGGTACCGGCCGACGACAATAATCTGGTGGCGAAAGCGCGCGACGCGCTGCGTCGCGAGGCCGGTCCCCAGCATGCGCCGGCTGTCGCCATCAGGCTCGAAAAGAACCTGCCGGTCGCGTCCGGCGTCGGCGGCGGGTCAAGCGACGCGGCGGCTGTGCTGCGTGCTCTGGTCCAGGCCTGGAGGCTCGACATCGGCGATGCCGAACTGGCGCGGATCGGCCTGTCGCTTGGCGCCGACGTGCCGATGTGCCTCGCAGCCAAGCCGCTGATAGCCCGCGGCATCGGCGACGAGCTGACGCTCGTGCCGGGTTTCCCGGCGCTGGGTCTGGTGCTCGTCAATCCAGGAACTGCCGTCTCGACGGCCGACGTGTTCGAGGCGCTTGGCCGCCGCGACAATGCGGGACTGCCGCCGCTGCCGCGCAGCCTCGACTTCCACAGTATCCGCAACTGGCTGGAGATCACCCGCAACGATCTCGAGCCTGCGGCGCGTGCAATCCAGCCCGCCATCGGCAAGGCGCTTTCTGTGCTGAACAAGGCTGGAGCCGGTTTTGCCAGAATGTCTGGTTCCGGCGCCACCTGTTTCGGGCTGTTCGAGACCGGCAATGTGGCCAAGCGCGCGGCCGTCGATATCCGCAGCCGCCATCCCGACTGGTTTGTCGCCGCGACGCGAAGCATGACATCGGAGGCTGAGGCGCATGGCCAGGATTGACGAGAGCCGCCCCTTCGTTCCCGTACGCATCGCGGTACTGACCGTTTCAGATACGCGCAGCCTCGCCGACGACAAATCCGGGCAGACCCTGGCCGACCGCATCACCGAGGCCGGCCACATCCTCGCCGCTCGTGACATCGTCACCGACGACCGCGACAAGATCCGCGACAAGGTTTTGGGCTGGTCGAAGGACGATGCGATCGATGTCGTCATCACCACCGGCGGCACCGGCTTCACCGGCCGCGACGTGACGCCGGAGGCGCTGGAGCCGATCTTCGAAAAGCGCATGGACGGCTTTTCCGAAGTGTTCCACCGCATCTCCTACGACAAGATCGGCACTTCGACGATCCAGAGCCGGGCAACCGGCGGCGTCGTCAACGCCACCTTCGTCTTCGTGTTGCCGGGTTCGCCCGGCGCCTGCAAGGACGCCTGGGACGGCATTTTGAAGCCGCAGCTCGACTATCGGCACATGCCCTGCAACTTCGTCGAGATCATGCCGCGCCTGGACGAGCATTTGCGGCGCGGCTGAGACGGAGCGAGGTATCAGCCGGGCGATCCCGCCTCAGCGAATGACCGGCTCGCCGTGAAACCGCCGGCGCGACGGCGGCGAGACGCCGAAGCCGACTTCCATCATCAGTCGTGGCGTGCGCGTCGGCACGGTACCCATATGGAAGCCGAACGGATCCTCGACAAAGCCGAGACCGGCCTGCCCCGTCAGCGTGACCGGGCTCTGCTCGCCATAGACGCCCAGCACCTCTTCCGCCGAATGGCCGACCAGAAGCGTCAGCTGATGCTTCAGGATGCGGCGGTTGTGGGAGCCGCGGACATAGACATGCGGCCCGGTGTCGTTGTCGACCGGCACCAGGTAGAAAAAGAACTTCAGCATGCGCCAGTCGTCGAGGTCGAAATGGTATTTGCCGAGCGAAGCCATGTTCTTGTCGGCGTCCGAGACGCCACCGGTCGGAAAGCTCCACCAGACGCGGGTGGTGATCAGCTTGGCCTGGCTGCCGAGATAGTGCGCTGCGATGTCGAGGAGTAGCGGATCGCGCTGCACGGCGACCGCAGCGTTGCAGTCGAGGACCCGCTCGAAATAGTGGCCGCTGAGCAGCGGGCGGCCGAAATGCTTTTCTGCATCGGCGTGTTTTTCGGGCAGGAATTCCAGCCGGCGGTCGAAATTGCCGAAGCATGGCGTGTGCTCGGCGAAGCGGGCGATCTCCTCATGGATGGCGGCTGGCAGCGTCAGGCCCGAATAGAGCCCCTCCGTCCGCAGCGCGCCGACGACGGCATCGCGATCGACGCCGGCGAACATCGTTTCACTGACATTGCGCGCCGGCCGAACCGGCTTCGCACCGCGCCAGTGCAGCCGCCGCGCCGGCATGGTGCGCGCCAGCATGAACATCGGCAGCCATGCCGGATTCTCGCGAAGGTCGGAAAGATAGGTCGGAATGCGGGCGGCGATGCGGCGCAGCGTACCGCCGTTGCGTGCGATCGCCTCGAGGCTTGCAGCGCCGGACTTGTCAGGGCTTGAAAGGGTCATCGGGGTCCTCAAATGTCGAGGGAACAGCATCGACGATAGTCGTCGTCGCCGCTCCGGCACACCCCAAACCCATTCGCCCGTATCGCTGGGAATGGTAACCCCCGGCCAGATTTTGTGCAATGCACAATAAACGACAACCCGCCAGAAAATTTGCTTGGGCGGCGTTTCCTAGGCCGGGATGGTAAGCCGTCACTTCCGCGGCGCCACCCAGATCTCGGCGTGGAGCCTTCTTGTCGCCAGGCCGCGGGCGATCGCTTCGGCGCTGCGGGCGCTCTTAGACAGCGCGGCGGCCTGACGCTTGCTGATCACCAAGCCTTCGGCGAGAGCGCGATTTCCGGCAAAGACCCGCGACAGGAACGGCGCGCGGCTGCCGCGTGCCCGTGAAAATCGCGCCGCCATGGTTTGCCTGGCCGTATGGGCGACGACCTCGTCGATCCAGCCCTCCCCCAGCCGCGCTCCCGGTTCCAGCAAAAGCAGCCAGTCGCCCTTGGCCTGCCTGATGCCGGCGGCGATGCCGCCGCTGACATAGTGGCAGCCGGCATGTTCGGCGACGCGGTGCGTCTGATCGGTCGAGCCGGTGTCGCAGACGAGAACGTCGCGCACCACGCCTTCGACCGCGCCGCCGATCAGCGAGGCGAGCGTGCGGGCGAGGCCCTCCTCGTCATTCAGGGTTTCGATCAGGACGCTGAGCATGTTTAGCCGAATAGCGGAAAGCGGTGGGCAGCGCCAGTTTTTGCGGCACGCCGCGAGAAAGTTCTTGCTTTGTTCCACTCGGTGCGATAGGAATACATTCATGAGCAGAGCGATTCGACAGCGGGCGGACAGTCCCTGGGAAAGGGCCAAAATGGAACAGATCGTGCGTGCCGACATTGCCGCCTTCGGCGCTGGCAGGGCCGAGATGGCGAATGCGATGATCGAGCAGAGCGGCATGCGCGTCCGCCCAGACCGCAATCGCGGCAGGTCGGCGGGCATCAATCCGTCCGGCCGTTTCGAGCCGGTCAGCCGGCATGTGTTCGACGACGGCTGGAATTCGCTGGAGGAGCTGCCGCCCTTCAAGACCGAGGTACAGGTCGAGAAGCCGCGCACCATCATCACCCGCAACGAATCGCCCGACATCTCCTTCGACCGCTCGATCAATCCCTATCGCGGCTGCGAACATGGCTGCGTCTATTGCTTCGCGCGGCCGACGCACAGCTTCATGGGCCTGTCGCCGGGGCTGGATTTCGAATCGAAGCTGTTTGCCAAGCCGGATGCGGCGCGGCTGCTCGACAAGGAATTGTCCAGGGATAATTACCAGCCGCGCACCATCGCCATCGGCACCAACACCGATCCCTACCAGCCGATCGAGAAGCAATACCGGATCATGCGCGAGATCCTCGAAGTGCTGGAGGCGCGCGGGCATCCGGTCGGCATCGTCACCAAGTCAGCGCTGGTGACACGCGACATCGACATTCTGTCACGCATGGCCGAACGCGGGCTGGCCAAGGTGGCACTGTCGGTGACGACATTGGACAGGATGCTGGCCAGAACGATGGAGCCGCGCGCGTCGACGCCGACCAAGCGGCTGGAGGCGATCAGGCAGCTTTCGGACGCCGGCATTCCGGCCTCGGTGATGGTCGCGCCGATCATCCCCGGACTGACCGACTCGGAAATGGAGCGCATCCTCGATTCGGCGCAGGCAGCGGGCGCGCGTGAAGCGGGCTATGTGCTGCTGCGCCTGCCGCTGGAGGTCGCGCCGATCTTCAAGGACTGGCTGCTGCGCCACTATCCCGACCGCTATCGCCACGTCATGTCGCTGATCCGTTCGATGCGCGACGGCAAGGACTACGATTCGGAATGGGGCAAGCGCATGAAAGGCTCCGGCCCTTATGCCTGGCAGATCGGCCGCCGTTTCGAGATCGCCGCCAAACGGCTCGGCCTCAATGCCGAGCGGCGCTCGCTGAGGACCGACCGGTTCGTCCCCGCCGCCAAGGCAACCGAGCAGCTGATGCTGCTGTGACAAAGCGTCTCGCGCCAGCCGCTTGAAGCGGCCGCAGCAGGCGAAAAATCCCGTCCGGCCTGTCCTGTCCCCGGGCTTGCAGACGGTAGCCCCTCCTGGTCCGGTGCCCCGCCCGACCCGGAGGGGACTTGCGGAGAATCGGAGCCGATGCGAACCTCGCCGCACCATGGCTCGCCCGCGTTCCGATTCTCCGCTTCTCTTCGAAATCGTCGAGAAACCCGACTTCTCGTTCGAGACGAAGGCGATGGCCGAAGGCCTGTGGCCGGTGGCGGGGATGGACGAGGCCGGCCGCGGCCCGCTCGCCGGGCCGGTGGTGGCTGCAGCGGTGGTGCTCGATCCCGCCAACATCCCCGACGGCCTCGATGATTCCAAGCGGCTGACGCATTTGCAGCGCGAGGCGCTGTTCCTGAAAATCCTCGGCTCCGCACTCGCCGTATCGATGGCCTCGGTCAGCGCCGAAGGCATCGATGCCTCCAACATCCTCAAGGCCAGCCTGGAGGCGATGCGCCGTGCAGTGGCCGGCCTGTCAATCCGGCCGAAGCTGGCGCTGGCCGACGGCCGCGACGTGCCGCCCGGCCTGCCCTGCGAGGGCAAAGCGCTGATCAAGGGCGACCAGCGCTCGCAGTCGATCGCTGCAGCCTCGATCGTCGCCAAGGTGTTGCGCGACCGCATGATGTGCGGCTGCGGCAGCCATCATGCGCGTTACGGCTTCGAGCTGCATATGGGCTACGCCACTGTGCGCCATCGCACGGCGATCGATCTGCACGGGCCAGTGGCACGGCTGCACCGCGCCTCCTTCGCGCCGTTCCGGTTCGGCGGCACCGAGGTGCTGGAGGAAGAGGGCCTTTCGGGCCTGGATTGAGCGAAAGCGGCTAGGCGTAATCTCCCCCTCGAGGGGGAGATGGCCAGGCCAGAGGGGGTCGCCTCGCGTGAAGCGCCAACCTTCTCTTTCGTCCCACATGGCGTCGCGCCAGGACGTACTGACCCCCTCTGTCGCCTTCGGCGACATCTCCCCCTCGAGGGCAGGGGAATCGCATATGGCGATTTTGGGGTTGAGTTTAGGCTGAGAAAGGATTCTTTGGAGAGGCAGGTGAGCGAAGGAGCGACTGCCATTTCCTGCCTTGAGAGCTACTTTGGCGCGGTGCCTGATCCACGCGCGCCCAACGCCACGCACCGGCTTGGCGACCTGATCGT
>NZ_JAMYPA010000013.1:0-154071 GCF_040320105.1 Mesorhizobium sp. M0778
TAGCGAGTAGCGAGTAGCGAGTAGCGAGTAGCGAGTAGCGAGTAGCGAGTAGCGAGTAGCGAGTAGCGAGTAGCGAGTAGCGAGTAGCGAGTAGCGAGTAGCGCTCCCTACTCCCTACTCCCTACTCCCTATTCCCTCTACTCAGTGATCCTTCTTCCAGGCGTCGGAATTGACCCAGTAATCGAGGTTCTTCTGCAAGCGGCCGTCGAGGCTGACCTGGTCGAGGAACAGGTTCATCCAGGTCAGCAGGTCCTGCTCGTCATAGCGCGTGGCGAAGGCCAGTGGCTCCTTCGACAGCATGTCCGGCATGATGATGAAGCTGCCGGCCGGATAAGCGGTTGACTGGCCCTTGACCGCCGAGACGTCGTTGACGCCGCAATCGGCCTGGCCGTTGTTGACGGCGTCGAGCAGCAGCGGGCCGCCGCCCTTGTAGCTCTTGATGTCGGCATCGGGGAAGGCGGCCTTGGCTTCCTTCTCGCCGGTGGCGCCGAGCAGCACCGCGATCTTGGTGCCCTTGGCCTTGCAGTCCTCGGTGGACTTGAAGGCAGTCCCAGCCTTGGTGAAGACGGTGCTGCCCGTGTACATGTAAGGCTTGGTGAAGGCGACCTTCATGCCACGCGCCAGTGTCGGCGTCATGTCGGCAACCAGAAGATCGGCCTTGCCCGACAGCAGCGCCGGGATCAGGCCGTCCCAGTCGAAGTCGAGGAAGGTGATCTTGACGCCCATTTCCTTGGCCATCAGTTCGGCGAGTTCGACCGAACTGCCGGTGCGTTCGCCGGCGGCGCCGACCAGCGAGAAGGGCGGTCCCTGCGTCTGCACGGCGACGCGCAACTCACCGCGCTTGGTAATCTCGTCGAGCGTTCCGGCACTGGCGGCAGCGGTGAGGCCGGCGAGCGCAAGTCCGGCGATGAAAAGCTTGGCAATCTTCATTTGGGCATTCCTCCTTGTTGTCGTTTGTTGTTCCACTTGTTGTTTCACCCCATCGGGGCGCCTTTTGAGCGGCGGCGCCGTTGCCGGCGGCAACCACCGTTCGAAAATCTTCAATCCCAGCTCACCGTTTCGGCGACCTTGATGCCGCGCCTGGCCAGCTCGTCGAGGAAGCGGCCATCGGGCACATGCAGCAGCGGGTTGAGCAGGCCGGGCGTGGCGATCTCGCGCCGTGCCAGCATCTGCGCCACGATACTGGCGGGATAGCCGACGCCAAGGCTCATGCCGAACAGGCCGGAGGCGAGGTCGCGTTCGATGACCAGCTCCGAGGTCACCGTCTTGCGGCGGCCGCCTTCGCTGCCGACAAAGACGTTGCGCATCACGCAAAGGTCCTTTTCGTCGGCGCCATATTGCAGTTGCGGACCGAGCAGCCGGCCGAGGAATTCGCGTGGGCTGACGCCGGTGCCGGGCACCTTGTCCTCGGACAGGAGGCCAAGCTGCTTCAGCGGCGCCCAGAACGCCGACCAGCCGGGCCAGCGCAGCGAATAGCGGCCGGAGCGCTGCAGTCCCTTGGCGGCGGCGAGCATGCCGGCATAATGCGGCGCGTCACCATTGGGGAAGGCCTCGAGCCTGCCCAGCCCGGCGATCTCGATATCGTGGATGAAACGATTGTCGTGCTGGCGGGCGGCCGGCACATCGACCCGGTTGCCGTCCTCGACCAGCACGCTGTCGCGGTTCTGGCTGACCAGAACCATGTCGAAATTCCAGCTCACCTTGTAGCGGAGCGGCTCGACCACCGCCTTCGGTTCGGGAATGCCGCCGCAATAGGAATCGATCGCGGTGATGGTGTCGAACTGGCTTGCGGCGCGCGCGTAGAGCACAAGGTCGATGCCGGGGTCGAGCCCGCATTCGGTGACGATCGAGACGCCGGCCTTTTCGGCCTCGGGAGCGAGATCGGCGATGGCCTTGCCGTAATTGGTGGTGACCAGCGGCGTGCGCGTCGCGATCGCCGCCTGCACCGCCTCGCGCATCAGCGGCTGCGGCAACAGGTCGATGACCGCGTCGACGTCCTTCATCACATCGGCCAGCACCGGACCGATCGCGCCCTCCGGCACGACGAAACGCACCCGGGCAAGGTCGGTCAGGCCGCCAAGCCGCGCCGCGCCGTCGGTTGCGGTGTCGAGGCAGACCACTTGCTCGACGCCGTCGCTGGCAACGAGATCGGCGATCGCCGCCCGGCCTTGCAGGCCGAGGCCGCCGAGAACCGCGATCTTCATGCCATTTCCTTTCGCGTCTCGTCCGACCAGCAGCCTTCAGGCAGGCTGACCCATTTGTTGCAGGACGCCATGACGACGAAGGTCTCGCTGCGCACGACTTCGCCCGGCTCACCGGCGCCGGGGATCAGCTCGCTGGTGACGCGGTAGAGATCGGCGACATCGCCGGCCACCGTTACGTCGACGATGATGTCGAAGCGTCCGGTGACGACGGCGGCCGAGTTCACGAAAGGCAGTTCGGAGATGCGCTGCGCCAGTTCACGCGCCCGGCCGCGCCCTTGCGCGTTGATGCCGACGATGGCCGAGATCAGCTCGGGGCGTTCGGTCAGGTTAAGCAGTCCGACGATCTTGAGCAGGTTGCGGTCGAGCAGGTTGCGCAGCCGCATGCGCACCGTCGGCACCGAGATCGCCATCTTCTCCGCGAGGCGGTTGACGCCAAGCTGCGCATCCTGCGACAGCAGCTTGACCAGTCGCCGGTCGGTCTGATCGAGATGTTCCCGCAAACGCTCAGGCTTTCATAAAAGGAAATAAACGGTCGGATTTTCTTTCTGATATGAAAATACCTTATGAGAGATTTTTAACAACGGCAAGAGCCACGTCATCCGCGGTGCCCCTGTGCCTGTCGGCAGTTTCGTCGCAGATGCCACATTTTGTTCTTGCTTTGTGCCGGCAGCTATGCTACTAATTTGGGTATGGTGCTAATCGCGCCGCCGACCCGCCCTCCCGAGGCGGGTTTTTTGTTTTCCGAATACCCTTTGAAGGTTCAGCGCCGCCGGCTTGAGTTGGCGGTACAGCGCCGTTCGGGACGCGCTGTGTTCGAGGGTGAAAGAAGCAAGTGGCGCAAGAGGTGCCTGGAATCCATAGCTTAGAAAGGAACGGTAGATCGACATGAAGAAGATTTCTCATCTGTTGGTGCTGACGGCAATCTGCACCATTACCGCCGTTATGCCGCCAGTTGGCGCCGCATATGCCCAGAACGCGCCTTACTGGCGAGCGGACTGGGAGGAGGGGCCTTGCACCGGAGCCTCGTGCTATACCGACTGGTCTTTCGTCCAGGCGGAGAATCCGGCGGAAGCCGATCCCAGCCTGAACGCAATTGTCAGCGGCCTGGTCTCGACCGGCGCAGGGAATGTATCCTCGCACGGCGGCAACAGCTTCGGAAAGTTCGAAACGACGCTGGCTGCCATCAATGCCGGGAAGCCCCACTCCAAAGTCTACAAGGAGTGGCTCTTTGCGGGCGGCCTGGCCAAGAACGACGCTTTCGGACGTCCGCTCCAGGCGATGTCGCCGTCAGGGATCGATGGAACTTATGTCGCGTGGTTTTTCATTCCCTCCGATTACCAATACGCGGGAAACGGCTGGACGAATATCTTCCAGTTCAAGGTGACCGAGCAATCGCCTTTCAAGCAGGATCCAACGTGGTGGGTCAACCTGACCGACAATCCGACTGACGATGTGGTGATGCTGCATGTGGAAAATGCGGCGGCCGGAGTCCACAATCCGGCTAACGATGTTCCCGCCCCGAAGGGCCGCTGGTTTCAGCTGCGCGCGGATCTCTATGAAGGGGTAGGCATCGATTGGTATCTGGATGGGGTGTTTTGGCAATCGTCGTCGAACGCAACCTGGCCGGTCGGGCGAGATTCCGACGGATCAGGTACACCTCAGTCATTCGTGTTTGGGGTGGGTCACTATGGTGGAGTTGGCAAACTCTACACTGATGATGCCTACATGATTGCAAAGTAGCCACTGACACATTGCCGAAGTGCATAAAATAACAAGCTGCTTCGGGTCCAACCGGGCGGCTATTTTTGCACCTAGAGCGCGTCGCATTGAACGGATCCTGCGACGCGCTTTAAGTTTTTGTTTTATGCATGTCGCAAAATCGCTGCGAGGCGCAACCTCAACTTATTGTGCCTTCACCTGATAGGCGGAGAGGCTCATCCGAGATATCGCCAAAAGCGGCTTCTCAATAAAACTATAGCTGGCCAGGGAGACGGCGATGCAGGCGGCGACAAGAACCGTGCCTGCGAGCCATGGTGATACATTGGCGCTTGCAACGACAGGAGCGGTCGCAAGCAGCACGATAGGATGTGTCAGATAGAGAGAGTAGGAAGCATCACCCAACCTTGCCAGCACGCGAGGAGCAAGAAGCCGGAAGTAGCTTTCCAGGCTTATGCAAGCCGCGACAAGGATCAACGCCGGGATTCCCTGAGCAAGGGTTCGCGGCAAGTTGAAGCCAAGGCCCATCACCAGCATGGACACGATGGCGAACACGAGTGCCGAGACACCCAGGACGGCAGGCAAACGCGCCAGCCTGCCGACCAGGTGGCCGAGAGCCATGCCGGCAAGGAACTCAAACAGGATTGGCGTGGTATAGAAAAACAGCACAGTATCGGCGGCGGGTTTGAAGATGATGCGCGCCGCTACGGCGATTGCAAAGACAACGCCGACCATGGCCATTTGCGTCAAGGTGCCAAGACCCATAGTCGCCGCGAACAGAATGTAAAACAGGATTTCCAGATTGAGCGTCCAACCCACGCCAAGCACTGGTTGGACATAACCTGTAACAGTGTCGAGATAGGGAACGAAAAGCAGGTTATTGGTGAGCTGCTCAAGAGACACTGCACGACCGGCAAACAACCAAAGTGCGGCGACCATGACGAAGGTCATAACCCAATAGAACGGAACGACGCGCGTGAAGCGCTGCATCAAAGGAGATTGGCCGTTTCCCCGCCCTAACGGCTGGTCTCGAAGATAGCGACGGCTGCCGCTGTCAGTGCGGCGTTACCGGGTGCTACTGTTCCATCAGGAAGCTCCTTGCCGTCTTCCAGTCCGATGCGCGTCGACCAACGGCGTTCCGCCGCCCGGTGCACGAAAGGCCAGACCGTGGCGTCGGCGCCGTGCAGCAGGATCGCCCGGCGCATCCCGGCGCCGTCGAGCACGGCGGCGATATCGTCACTGACCTCCAGCGCCGCGTCCAGGGGCTGCTCGGAGATTTCGATCAGGATGCGCAGCACCCGTTTGCCATGGTCGAGGCTCACCAGGCGTTCGGCGTCGGCGACGGAGGCAAGCCCCGCCTCGATGCCGATGCCGCGCTGGCGCAGACTCTCCATGACGGCGGGCGCGGCGTCTTCGCTCAGATTGACCGAGGCATAGTCGGGCAGCTCGCTCCAACCGGCGATCGCGGCCAGCGTCCGCTCGTCGTCGTTTTCGATCCAGGCGCCGGTCGACACGCCGATCAGCGTTCCCGGACAGGCACGGCGGAGCGCCATCACAGTCCGGTCCATAGCCGCAGACGCGATGCTTTCGCGGCCGTCGAGTCCGCGCGCATGGACATGCAGCTCGGCCGCACCGGCGGCAATCGAGGCCGCACCGTCGCCCGCCATGGCCTCCGCGTCGAGCGGCAGTCGCGGGTGGAAATCGGCGCTGCGCGCGCCATTGATGCAGGTCTGGACAATCATTGAGATGGCGGTCCCGTTGAAGTGGAACAAGTTTAGCGCACGACAACGAAATCGGAAATCGGATGATATCCATCCCGCGAAGCTCACCCGGCAAGAAACGGGTGGTCTGCGCGCGCTGTCTCACCCATCTCTGGTCGTAGAGAAGGAGGCGAAGCCATGACCATCCATTCGATAGGCGCGAAAGCGGCGATCAAATCGGCGGAGGCGCGCGTCGCCGCCTATGATTGGCCGAAACTCGCCGGCGAGCTGAGCGGCTATGGCTGCGCGGTGATGGAAAAGCTGCTGACGCCGCAGGAGTGCCGGCAGATCGCCGGGCTCTATCCGGACGAGAGCCATTTCCGCAGCCATGTCCACATGGCGCGGCACGGCTTCGGCAAGGGCGAGTACCGCTATTTCCGCTATCCCTTACCCGACTTGATCGGCGGCTTGCGCACCGCGCTCTTTCCGCGCCTGGCCGCGGTCGCCAACGACTGGAACGCGCGCATGGGTATCGCCCAGCGCTATCCCGACGAACACGCCGCATTCCTCGAGCAATGCCACGAGCAGGGCCAAACGCGGCCGACGCCGCTCCTGCTGCAATATGTCCCCGGCGATTTCAACTGCCTGCACCAGGATCTCTACGGCGATCTGGCGTTCCCGCTGCAGGTGGCGATCCTGTTGTCCGAGCCCGGCAAGGATTTCACCGGCGGCGAGTTCGTGCTGACCGAGCAGCGTCCGCGCATGCAAAGCCGCGTCGAGGTGGTGCCGCTGCGCCAGGGCGACGCGGTCGCCTTCGCGGTCCACAATCGTCCGGTCCAGGGCAGCAAGGGCAATTACCGGGTCAACCTCAGGCACGGCGTCAGCCGGCTACGCTCCGGCATGCGCCACACCGTCGGTATCATCTTCCACGACGCCAAGTAGCCGAGCCTCTCGGCCCGGCGGCGATTACCTGGAAAAATCGCTGCGCACGATGCCGTGGCGCTGGAGCTTGTCGTAGAAGGTCTTGCGCGGAATCCCCAGCGCTTCGATCGTGCGCCTGACATCGCCCTCGTTGCGGCCAAGCGCCTCGCGGATGATGTCGGCCTCGTAGCGCTCCAGCCGCTCCGGCAGCTTCATGGCGGCGTTCGATTCAGTTGGGGCAGGGGGTTGTGCTTCGGCGCCTTCCTCCAATCCAAGCACGAACCGCTCGGCGAAATGCGCCAGTTCGCGCACATTGCCCGGCCAGTCATGGTCGCTCAGATGGCGATGTACCGTCGCCGGCACTGCCGGCACCGGACGATGGAAGCGGGCGGCGGCGCGCTCGGCGAAATAGAAGAACAGCAGGGCGACGTCGTCGCGGCGCTCGCGCAGCGGCGGAATGGAGATCGTCACCACGTTGAGCCGATAGTAGAGATCCTCGCGGAAAGCGCCGCGCTGGCGCGGATCACCGAGATCGACCTTGGCGGCGGCGACGACGCGCAGATCCACCGGCCGCACCTCGTTGGTGCCGAGCGGGGTGACCTCGCGCATTTCCAGCACGCGCAGCATCTGCACCTGTGTCGAGACCGGCATGCTTTCGATCTCGTCGAGGAACAGCGTGCCGCCGCTGGCGTGCTCGATGCGGCCGATCCGTTTCTTCTGAGCGCCGGTGAAGGCGCCGGCCTCATGGCCGAACAATTCGCTTTCGATAACGGTCTCCGGCAGCGTGCCGCAATTCAGCGCAACGAAGTTGCCCTTGGCGCGGCGGCTCCAGCGATGCAGAAGGCTTGCCACCACCTCCTTGCCGGAGCCGGTCTCGCCGGTCACCAGCACGTCGACGTCGGTGTCGGCGATCTGGCGCAGTGTGCGGCGCAGCCTGTCCATCGCCGGCGTCTGGCCGATCAGCGGCAGGCCGTCCTGCGCCTCTCCGGCCGCCTCGCGCAAGGCCCGGTTCTCCATCACCAGGCGGCGCTTTTCCGCTGCGCGGCGCACGCTCTGTACCAGCCGGTCGGCGGCGAAGGGCTTTGTGATGAAGTCGTAGGCGCCGTCCTTGATCGCCTTGACGGCCATGGCGATGTCGCCATGGCCGGTGACGAGGATGACGGGAATGTCGGCATCCAGCCGCAGGATGCGGTTGAAAAGCTGCAAGCCGTCGATCTGAGGCATGCGGATGTCCGACACCACGACACCGGTAAAACCGGCGTCGAGCCCGGCCAGCGCCTCAGCCGCCACCGCAAAGGCCGAGACCGAGAAGCCGGCAAGCTCCAGCGTCTGCGCGGTGGCCTTGAGGAGATCGCGGTCGTCGTCGATCAGGATCACCGGCGCGGCATTGTCGTTCGTCATGATGGCTTACGCTGCTTTCATGAGATGGATGGTGAAGCGGGTGCCGCTGTCGTTGCTTGAAACCTCGATGCGGCCGCCATAATCGGCGACGATGTCCTTCGAGATGACGAGGCCAAGGCCGAGGCCTTTTTCCTTGGAGGTGTTGAACGGCGTGAACAGCGACTTGAGAATCCCGGGCGGAATGCCAGGTCCGTTATCGGACACGCCGACCGTCACGCCGTCCGCGGTCTCCTCGACCGATACCTGCACATAAGCGTCGTCGCGGCCGTCGAGTGCTTCGAGCGCGTTCTGGAAGAGGTTGATCAGCACCTGTTCGAGCCGGACCCGATTGCCCATGACTTTGAGGCTCGGCGGCGGCAGGTCGATGGCCAATGCGTCGAGCCGACCGGCAAAGCGGCTTCTCAACAGCATGACCGCGCCCTCGACAACACCACGTAATTCAACAGGCTCGGCGGCGGTGCGGCCCTTGCGGGCAAATGCCTTCAACTCCTCGGTGATTGAGCCGATGCGTTCGGTAAGTGCTGCAATGGCGCCGAGGTTTTCCTCGGCCGGCCCGGTCTGCTTGCGGTCGAGGAAGGTGCGGGCATTGTCGGCATAGGCGCGGATGGTGGCGACCGGCTGGTTGATCTCATGGGCGACACCGGCGGCGACCTGGCCGAGGATGGCGAGGCGGTTGGCCTGGACCAGATCCTGCTGCACGATTTGGAGCTTGGCTTCGGTGCTGCGGTGGCCTGCTATCTCGGCCTGCAGCCGGTCGCGGGCTTGGCTCAGATCCTCGGTGCGTTCGACGACGCGGCGTTCGAGTTCGGTGCGCGCCGCCTGTTCGGCGGCAATCCGCATCTGCGCCGACTGCCGCCGCCACAACAGATACGCGGCCAGGCCGAGCAGCGGGACGACGGCACCCAGTGCCAGAAGCCGCATTTCGCGGACGGCAGCGGCGATCGGCGCTTCGGCCGGGATCAGATAGTCGAGCTGCCATGGGGTCGAAGGGACCGGCGTGGAAAGGCTGAGATACTCCGCCTCACTGCCGCCGGGCGTCACCGCGTGGACGATCGACACATCCGGGCTGAGCGCCTGCCGGTGCATGATCGGCAGCGGAACCAGCGGCGCGTCGCCGAACTGTTGGCTGTCGCGGATCGCGGCTTGCTCAGGTCCGGCCAGCGGCGCGGTTGTCATGAAGCGCCAGGACGGCACGCTGGTGATCAGCACGACGCCATTCTCGTCGCTGACATAAGCCGGGCGGTTCGCCTCGCGCCAGTCGGCTTCGAGCTGGTCGAACTCGGCCTTGACGACGACGACGCCGAGCGGTGCGGCGGCATCGCCGACGCGCCGCGAAATGTAGAGGCCGGGACGCTTGCTGACATTGCCGAGCGCAAAATACTCGGCGGTTCCGGCCTGCATCGCGCCGGAGAAATAATCGCGAAAACGGTAGTCATTGCCGACGAAGCTGATCGGCTCGCGCCAGTTGCTGGAGGCGATCGCCAGTCCGTCGGTGCCGACGACATAGAGCACCGACGCCTTGGTGCCGGAGACCAGCCCCTCGAGCTTGCGGTTCAGAACATCGATTGCCGCGGCATTTTTCTGCGACAGCGCGTCACGCACTTGCTGGTCCGCGGACAGAAGCAGCGGCAGGGCGCGCGGGCTTTCGAGCACGGCGCGCAGCAGCGCGACCTTCAGATTGGCGTCGGTACGCCCCTGCGCCGCCAGGGTCCCGACCTCGGCGGTGCGGCCGTAGAGGCCGGCACCGTAGAGCGCTGCCGTGACGATCAGCAGGGCGACGGCCGCAAACAGCAGCCAGGCTCGGCGCGCCCGCCTGGCGAGTTGCTCGGGCGTCGAAGACAAGGCACCGGCGGGGCGTTGCAGCATCGCCCATTTGTGCATGAACTCGCACAAAACACAATTCGACCTATGCGGAGATTCGCACTTGTCTGTGTGTCCAGCAGTGCGGACATTTGTGAATGCTCAACAAAATCAATGATGAAAGGCCCTTCTGCGTATCTGGCACGGCTGTTGCAAACACGAATTCAGCAGTCGCGAGGCTGCTGGTCAAAACAACTGCCCCGGGGAGTCGAGCTTTCGATCGGGGCGCCATGGAGGACGTCATGCAGACAGCAATCGCTGCCGCCGAGCCGCGCGGCAAACTTCCCTTATACCGGCATCTTTATGTGCAGGTGCTGGCGGCGATCGCCGCCGGTGTGCTGCTCGGCCACTTCTATCCGGAAACCGGCGAGGCGATGAAGCCGTTCGGCGATGCCTTCATCAAGCTGGTGAAGATGGTGATCGCGCCGGTGATCTTCCTGACGGTGGCGACCGGCATCGCCGGTGTTTCCGACCTGCAGAAGGTCGGCCGCGTCGCCGGCAAGGCGATGATCTATTTCCTGGTGTTCTCGACGCTGGCGCTTGTCGTCGGCCTGGTCGTCTCCAATGTCGTCCAGCCCGGCGCCGGCATGCACATCAATCCGGCCACGCTCGATACCACCAAGGTGACGGCCTATGCCGAGAAGGCGCACGACACAACCATCGTCGGCTTCCTGATGAACATCATCCCCGACACCATCACCGGCGCCTTCGCGCAGGGCGACATCCTGCAGGTGTTGTTCTTCTCGGTGCTGTTCGGTGTCGCCCTGGCACTGGTCGGCGATCGCGGCCGTCCGGTCGTCGATTTCCTGCAGGCACTGACCACGCCGATCTTCCGCCTCGTCGCCATCCTGATGAAGGCCGCACCGATCGGCGCCTTCGGCGCCATGGCCTTCACAATCGGCAAATACGGCATCGGCTCGATCGCCAACCTCGCCATGCTGATCGGCACATTCTACCTGACCGCGCTGCTGTTCGTGCTGGTGGTGCTCGGCGCGGTTGCCCGCTACAATGGCTTCTCGATCCTGGCGCTGATCCGCTACATCAAGGAAGAGCTGCTGCTGGTGCTCGGCACCTCGTCCTCGGAAGCGGCATTGCCGGGCCTCATGGCCAAGATGGAGCGCGCCGGCTGCAACCGCTCGGTGGTCGGCCTGGTCATCCCGACCGGCTATTCCTTCAATCTGGACGGCACCAACATCTACATGACGCTGGCGGCGCTGTTCATCGCGCAGGCGACCGACACGCCACTCACCTACGGCGACCAGATCCTGCTGCTCGCCGTCGCCATGCTGAGCTCCAAGGGTGCCGCCGGCATCACCGGCGCCGGCTTCATCACGCTGGCGGCAACGCTTTCGGTCGTCCCCACCGTGCCGGTCGCCGGCATGGCGCTGATCCTCGGCGTCGACCGCTTTATGTCGGAGTGCCGGGCGCTGACCAACTTCATCGGCAATGCGGTGGCGACAGTGGTGGTGGCACGCTGGGAGGGAGAACTCGACCAGACGAAGTTTGCCGCGGCCATGGCCGGCGACTTGCCCGAGGAAGTCGACCTGTCGCTGCCAGGGTTGCAGGCCGCCTGACTGTCCAGGCCACATGACTATAAGCCCCGGAGGCGGTTCGCCGGCTCCGGGGCAAAGCACCGGCGGTCGCGGCATGCCGCCTGAACGCAACCTGAAGTGGCCCTGTTTTCGACGCGGGGCTTGTTCCAGCCGCATTTGAAGGCCAGTATCCGCCATGCCTTCAGGGCACCCGTCCGCTTCGCTCCCGACCTGATCGCGAGGCGAGACATTTCCGTCGGGCTCGGTTGCGACATCACCTTGGCCGAACCGTCTGGGCTTTTGCTGCCGCCGACCCCTGACCATGGCAGCAGCCCTCGAAGGCAATGGCGGCCTCAGTACGAAGTCGCAAAGCGAAACGTGACCGGTCTCCTCGTGGAAAGCGCAGGCTTTCTCCCAGGGAACTCGTTGCGCGCCAAGAGGGCGCTTGAAGAGGGGGGGCAGGCCCATGAGCGGGCCTTTGCCGAACCAAAGCAAGATGCGAGGTCAAACGCGATGCAGACTGTCCCGAGAATTCCGGTATCCATCATCATCCCGAACTACAACTACGCGCGGTTCCTCAAACGCAGCATCGACAGCGCCCTCGAGCAGGACTACGCGGATGTCGAAGTCATCGTCGTCGACGATGCATCGCAGGACAATTCCACGACAATCATGGAATCGTATCGCGACGAGATCCTCGCATGTCCGCGAGCGCAAAATGGCGGACACGCCGCGGCATTCAACACTGGCTTTGCAGCGAGCTCGGGCAAGATCGTCCTGTTCCTCGACGCCGACGATTATCTTTATCCGACCGCCGTCTCCACCATCGTCGACACCTGGGACGAGGCAACCGCCCAGGTCCAGTCCAGACTGCATATCGTCGACGAAGGGCAACGCATCAAGGATGTCTTTCCGCCGCCCGAACTGCCTTTCGACAGCGGCGATGTCATGCCGAAACTCCTGCACAAGGGCCGCTACCAGACCACCGTGACCAGCGGGCTGGCCTTTGACCGCGCAACGCTGGAGTCGATCATGCCCATACCGGAGCCGGAGTTCCGCCAGGGCGCTGACGGCTATCTTGCCACGCTGGCGCCGATGTACGGGCACGTCCAATCCATCGACGAATGCCTCGGCGCCTACCGGATCCACGGCGCCAACCATTCGGTCTTCGGCGAAAAGCTCGCCGAGCGGGCACGCTGGCGGGTAACCCACGATTTCCGCCGCATGCAGGCACTGTCGGACCAGGCCTCCGGGATCGGCCTGACCATCGTGCCGTCGGATGCCGTCCGCCACGATCCGGTCCACCTGGAAGAGCGGCTGGCGTCGCTCTGCGCCGACAGAGACCGACACCCCGTGGCCGACGATTCCCGGCTGGCGCTCGGGGCGGCCGGCGCCGTCGCCAGCCTCGAAATGACCGCATCCCTGCGGCGGCGCGCAATCCTTGCCGCCTGGTTCCTGTCGGTCGGGGTGTTGCCGCGGAAAATGGCAACGGCGGTGCTGTCGTGGAAGCTTGATGCGTCGTCGAGGCCGGCATTTTTGAGCCGCCTGTCGAAGAGAATCCGCCACGCCATGGGATAGCGGATGATGCCGTGACATGGGTCCGCCAGGTATTCGGCTGGCCCGGCCCAGCGTCCAGCGGGCGTAGTTATTGCCTCCGATGGGCTCGGACCATTCTGTAAATCATTTGCTTACACCTGCTTGACCCGAGTAAGCAATATGCTTACATGTTGCATGATCAAGTCGTTCAAGCACAAGGCGCTGGCGGACCTCTTTCAAACCGGAAAGACCGGAAAGATCGACGCCAAGATGCATAAGCGCATCCTTGTCCGGCTTGACCGCTTGGAAGTCTCGGAAAGGCCTGATGACATGGACCTGCCCGGCTTCGACTTCCACGCTTTGAAGGGCTTTAACCCGACCCGCTACACAGTGCATGTCAACGGGCCGTGGTGCATCACATTCGAATTCGACGCCAATGATGCTGCCCGCGTCGATTTCGAACAGTACCATTGAGACGGCTTAGATTGGAGAAATCGATTATGAGCGTGTATGAGCCGATGCGTCCGATGGAGCGCTGCCCATCCCACCCTGGGGCGCTGCTCGACGACATTATCCCGGCAACCGGAAAGACCAAGGTGGAAATCGCCAATCTGCTCGGAATCTCGCGCCAGCAGCTTTACGACATCATCCGCGAAAAGAAGCCGGTGTCGCCGGCTGTCGCGGCGCGTCTTGGAAAGATGTTCGGCGACGGCGCCGCGATCTGGCTCAGGATGCAGGCCGCTTACGATGCGTGGCACGCGGAGCGCGAGGTTGACGTCAGTGCCATTCCAAGGCTGCATGCTGCCTGAGATGCAATAGATCGGCCGAACCACCGAGGCTCACAAATCGATCACGGTCCCGCCTGCCTGGACCGGTCCTGCGGTTCAACGGCTCGCTCGACCAGGACATGCGCCTCCCGCGCGGCCTCGACGAACGCGTCCCTGGCGGCTTCGGTCCAGCGGTCGTCGCTCATGGCGCGGCGGCATGTGCGCAGTGCCAAGCCGTGCTTGGCGCTGCCGGCGTCACGCCAGTGCGCTGTCAGCAACTCGACAGCCTGCCGTGCGTTGGAAATGTTGCGGATATCTCCCACAATGCCGACCGCAACCGCAACCGGCTTGGAAAACCATCCTTGATTCATGGCGAAGCCTTCGACGTGTTGAATTGCCTATAACGAAAATCGTGGCGCAAGGTTTCATTCGCGCCACTCGCCACGGCGTGAGGCGGCCCTCACTGCGCCGCGCCCAGCCTGACCACGACGCTGCGCGCCACAAGCACCAGCACGGTGATGACGATCAGGATCACCGAGAGTGCGGCGATCGCCGGGTCGATGTTGTCGCGCAGGCCCATCCACATCAAGCGCGGCAGCGTGATGGCGTTGACCGAGGTGATGAACAGGGTGACGCCGATCTCTTCCCAGGACAGCACGAAGGAGAGCAGTGCCGCGGTGACGATGCCGAACTTGATGTTGGGCATGATGATGCGGGTGGCGCGCTCCCACACGGTGGCGCCGAGGCCGCGCGCGGCAAGATCGATGCGGCGGTCGAGCTGGCTGAGCGACACCAGGATCAGCACCGTGGCGAAGGGCACCGTCATCACCGCATGCGCCATGGCGACACCCAGCCAGGTGTCATAGCCGAAGAACGACGAGAAACCCGAGATCGAGGTCAGCAGGAAGTAGAGCGTGATTGCCGAGACCACCGGCGGTACCACCATCGGCAGCAGCACGAAGCCGACCAATGCTGCGGTGAAGCGCGGCTGGAACATCCAGACGCCAAGGCCGAAGCACAGCGCGAGCACGGTGGAAAAGGCGCTGCTGACGACGCCGATCCTGATCGAGAGCAGGATCGAGTTGATCCAGCGCGGATCCTCGATCAACGCCCGGTAATGGCGCAGCGACAATTCGCCCGACGGCATCGCCAGCATGCGGCTCGGCGTCAGCGACACCGGAATGACGGCGAGCAGCGGCAACAGCAGAAACAGCGCGACCAGGGCGGCGAGGACCAGCGAGACGGGACCGGGGCGATAGGTCGGCATCGCGCTACACCAACTGCTTTGGTCTGATATAGCGGAACAGCAGCGCCATCAGCGCGCCGACGAACAGCACCAGCACCACGCTGATCGCAGCGCCCAGGCCCCAGTCCGGGCTCTGGAAGATACGGAGGTAGATCAACTCGGCGATCATCACGCTGCGGCCGCCGCCGAGGATCGCCGGCGTGACGAAGAAGCCGAGCGAAAAGACGAAGACGATCAGCGCCGAGCCGATAATGCCGGAGCGGGTCATCGGCACGAACACCGACCAGAAGGTGCGCATGCGGCTGGAGCCGAGGCCGCGCGCCGCCAGCAGCACGCGGTCGTCGAGACTGCGCATCGAAGAGGCCAGCGGAAACACGGCGAAGGGGATGAGGAAATGCGTCATGCCGACGATGACGCCGAACTCGTTGCGCACCAGCGCCAGCGGCTCCGAGATGAAGCCGACCGCCTGCAGCCAGGTGTTAATCAGGCCGCGATTGGACAAAAGCGCCACCCAGCCGAAGGCGCGGGTCAGCACCGAGATCCAGAACGGCACCAGGATGCAGAATTCGGCCACGACGCGCTGCACCGGCGTGCCGCGCACCCAGACAACGGTGATGGCGTAGGCGGCGGCAACCGAAACGATCGTCACGATCGCCGCGATGCGCAGCGTGCGGATAAAGACCGACTGCACCAACTGATCCGTGAGCAGCGCATTGTACTGCCCCAGCCCCGGCGTGGGCAGCGTAAAACTCCATTTGACCACGCCGAGGAATGGCCAGGCATAGGCCAGCACAAGAAAGAGGAGCAGCGGCGCCATCAACAGCGCCGCGCCCATCCGGTCGGAGAGGTATGCTCTCATCCGGTTATCCCGGCTTGTCAGGCGGAGATGATCTTCGTGTATTCGTCGAGTGCTGCCCCATAGTTCTTGGCGTACCAATCCATGTCGAGCGGGATCTGCTTTTTCATGTTCTCGGGATCGACCGGGTTGATGCGCTTCTTGTCGGCGGGGATCAGCGCATCGGTGGCCGGATTGGCCGGACCCTGGCCGAGCTTGTCGAACATGATGAGTTCCTTCTCCGGGTCCTGGGTGCTGGCGATGAACTTCATCGCCGCGTCCTTGCCGCCGGGATTGCCCTTGAGCACGGCGAGCGCGCCGGGCGAGATCAGGCCCTGGTCCCAGATGAACTTGATCTTGCCGCCGGAATCCTGCTCGATGAGCGAAGCCCGGGTCGACCAGACGATCGCCATCGAGGCCTCGCCATTGAGCAGCACGCTCTGGCTTTCGGCGCCGCCACCCCAATAGGCGACGACGTTTTCCTTGAAGGCAGCGATCTTGTCATGCGCGCGCTTGAGGTCGAGCGGATAGAGCGAGGCCGGCGCGATGCCGTCGGCAAGCAGGACCGCTTCCCAGCTCGACACGCCCCATTTGTAGAGCGAGCGCTTGCCGGGGAATTTTGCCACGTCGAAGAAGTCGGCCATGCCGGTCGGTGCCTGGCTGCCGTATTTCTCGGCATCGTAGGCGATGACGTAGGAGAAGAAATAGGTCGAGGCGGCGTGTTCCCAACCGAACCCCTCGCGCATCTTCTTCTTGTCGACGATCGTATAGTCGATCGGCTCGAGCATGCCCTGCGCGCCGAGCGTGATGGCCGAGAACGGATCGACGTCGACCAGGTCCCAGGTCGGGGCGCCGCTCTTGAACTGCGCCGCGATTGCGCCTTCGGTCGGGCCGGAGCCATCCATCTTGACGACGATGCCGGTCTCCTTGGTGAAGGCCTGGCCGTAAGCCGCGTCATAGGCGGTGATGGCGTCGCCGCCCCAGTTGACCAGCACCAGTTCCTTCGCCGCGGCAAAGGCGCCGGTCGAGCGCAGCAGCATCGGCGTGCCGGCCAGCACCAGCGCGGCCAGCTGCGTGAACTGCCGGCGCGAGATCTCTCCGCGCACGGCCCTGGCGGACAGCGCCTCGATGGAATGTTTCTTGGTTTGGTTTGTCATGTCAGTTCCCCTTTTTTGTCGTTGGTATTTCCTGAAAGTCAGCGTGGCGAATTCGCCTCGCCGATCGTCATTGTCCTCCGTCCGGAAGGAGGAAGCCTTTCTCCGCCGGCCAGGTCAGCCACACGGAATTGCCCTTGCTGAGCGCGGAAGCGGCAACCTCGTTCGGTACCGAGACCGTCACCTTGGCGCCTTGGCGCGTCGTCAGATCGAGCCGCGTCGCAGCGCCGAGATAGGTCGAGGCGACGGCAGTCGCGGCAATACCGTTTTCGCCAACGGCGGCTTCGCGGGCGATCGACATGTATTCTGGCCGGATCGCCAGGATGGCGTCTCCACGGACCTTCTCGGCCTTGCAGCGCATGCTGATCGCGCGGTCTTCGCAGAGGCCCGTCGAGCCATTGTCGGCCGGGCGCACGCCCTTCAGCGGCAGCATGTTGATCTCGCCCAGGAACTCGGCGACGAAGCGGTTGTCCGGCCGGTCGTAGACCTCGTCCGGTGCGCCGACCTGCAGCAGTTTGCCATGATTGAAGATGGCGACGCGCGACGACAACGCCAGCGCCTCGCTCTGGTCATGGGTGACGAAGACGAAGGTGGTGCCGGTCTCCTGGTGCAGCCGCTTCATCTCGGCCTGCATCTGGCCGCGCAGGCCCTTGTCGAGCGCCGAAAACGGCTCGTCGAGCAAAAGCACGCCCGGCTCGAACACCAGCGCACGCGCCAGCGCCACGCGCTGCTGCTGGCCGCCGGACAATTGCGACGGCAGTTTCTTCTCGTGGCCCTTGAGCCCGACGCGCTCGATCATTTCGCCGACGCGGCGTTTGATCTCGGCCGCCGGTTTCTTGCGCACCTTGAGCGGGAAGGCGATGTTGGCCTCGACGCTCATATGCGGGAACAGTGCGTAGCCTTGGAAAACCATGCCGGCGGCGCGCTGCTCGGCCGGCCGCTCGGTGATGTCGACGCCGTCGCTGTAAAGGCGGCCGTCGGTCGGCTGAATGAAGCCGGCAAGGATCATCAGGAAGGTGGTCTTGCCGGAACCGGAGGGGCCGAGCAGGGTGAGGAACTCGCCACGGCCGATATCGAGCGTCAGATCGTCCAGCGCACGGAACGAGCCGAAGCTCTTGCCGATCCCGATTGCCTTGATCTCTGCGGCCCGGCCGGGTTGCTGCATCCTGCCCTTCCCTTAGCGTAGGCGAAATCGTAGGCAGGGCGGCAGCTCACCGCAACCGAATAGTTTTCGCCTGACCGGCAAATTTGATTCATCTATGCGCCAATCTCCTCCTCGAGGGGGGAGATTAGCGCTCCTTGTTCTCGGACAGCTTCGACCTCAGCCATCTCCCAAACGCCTCCAGCACCGGATGCGCTGCCTTGGCGTGCTCGGAGACCAGAAAATACGAGCGCGGCGAATTGATCGCTATGTCGAAGGGGCGGACCAGCCGGCCTTCGCTCAGCGCCCGGCGACTGGTCAGCTCGTCGCCCATGGCGATGCCCTGGCCGGCAATCGCCGCCGAAAAGACCAGGTTCATGTCGGAAAAGAAGATGCCGCCTTCCGGGTCGGGGTTCTCGACCTTGGACAGGGCCAGCCAGCGCGCCCAGTCCTCGGTGTCATCGAGATGCAGGAGATTGGCGCGCAGCACGTCTGCCGGCTTGGAGAAGCCGCCGATCTTGTTGAGCAGCGTGGGGCTGCACAGCGGCGTGAAGGAGATTTCGCACAATGGTTCGACCACGCGGTTCGGCCAGTTGCCGACGCCGAAGGCGATGAAGGCGTCGGCCTCGGCATTGCTGACGTCGTCGAGGCGCCGCGGCGTCAGGATGCGCAGTGCGACATCGGGGTACATCTGCCGGAACTCGCCGATATGGGTGCACAGGAACAGCGAGGCGAAACCCGGCGTACAACTGACACTGAACGAGCCGCCGATGCCGGTGCCGGCATGGCGTGTCACCGCGTCGCCTAGCACCGTCAGCGCCTTGCGCACGTCGCTGGCATAGCGTTGGCCGCGTGGCGTCAGCGCCACGCCCTTGCCGATGCGCGCGAGCAGGTCGAAGCCGAGATCGCGTTCGAGCAGGCGCAATTGATGACTGACCGCACTGCGGGTCAGATGCAGTTCGTCAGCGGCGCGCCAGACGCTGCCGTGGCGGGCAAAACTGTCGAGGGCGCGCAGCGCCTGCGTCGAGGGAATTCTCAAGAGGTGAACCGAATTTGCATGAGCCGGGAAAACATATCACTTTTTGGCGAGGCGCTTCACTGCTTTCTTTCCGCCATGGAGAAACCGGTGACCTCGGCGCAAGCGACCGCGCTTGCCTGTCTGGACGACATCCAGCCGTCGCTGTCGGCGTGGACGCGGACCATCTTCGACTTCGGCGAGACCGCCTGGCGCGAATACCAGTCGGCCGCCTGGTATGTCGAGCGCCTGAAGCACGAAGGCTTTACCGTTGAAGAGGGCTCTGGCGGCATGCCGACCGCCTTCTGCGCCCACTGGACCAACGGGACCGGCCCGACAATCGGCATGTATGCCGAGTACGACGCGGTGCCTGGCAATTGCCAGGATGCGGCGACGGTGAAGCGACCGCGTCCGGGCCTCGGCGAACAGGCCGGCGGCCACACCGATCCGCATTCCGGGCTCGGCATTGCCAGCCTCGGCGGGCTGCTGGCGACCAAGGCGGCGATGCAGCGCCACGGCATATCGGGCACGCTGCGCTTCACCGGAGAGCCGGCGGAGAAGGTGAGGGGATCGAAGCCGATCCATGCCGCGAAGGGCTATTACGATGGGCTGGCGGGCATGATTTCCTTCCATCCTTTTTACATGCTGCCGCTGTGCAACACGGCGCGCTGGGACACGCATTGCGGTGCGGCCTATGCGATGATCTACCGCTTCATCTGCGACGAGCCGGAACATTGGGCGAGGGCGGCAGGCAACGCGGCGCCGATCCCGCAGGCGCATTCGGCGGTCCGGGCGCCGGGCGCCAACGACGCGCTCATGATGATGTACATGGCCTCGAAGGCGCTACGCGATTCCATGCTGCCGCATCAGGGCGGCTGGTCGATCAGCGAGGCGATCCTGACGGCGGGGCAGGCGACCGCCGACAATCTGCCGGCCGGGCTGGCCGAGATCCAGTACATGATCCGCGTGCCGACGCTGGCGATGGCCGAGCAGGTCACCGCCGTGCTTGACCGCAATGCGGAAGCCGTCGCGGTGATGGGCGGCTGCCGCTATGAGCGGCACTGGGTGTCGAAGTCGCGGCCGGGGCTCGCCAATCACGTAATGGCTGGCATTGCCTTCGACGCGCTGGCGGCGGTCGGGCCGCCGCGCTGGGACGAGACGGCTAAGGCGATCGCCCGCGAAATCCAGGTCAATGCCGGCGGGGTGGCGAGCGAGGAGCCTTTCATCGAGGAATTGGAACTGCTGATCGAACCTCGCGAGGCAGAAGCGATCCTGCGCCGCGACCTGGCGCCGTCGCAGGTGAATTCGACGTCCGACGACTACACCGACATGTCATGGCATACGCCGACGGCGCGGTTCTATGTCGCTCGCCCGGCATTGCGCTCGGAGAACGGTCACGCCTTTCCGTCCTGGGCGATGAATGCGCTGGGCGGCATTTCTGCCACCATCGACCCGATGGTCATCTGCGCCGCAAAGACGGTCGCGCTGGCAGCACTTCGCCTGTTGGAAGACGAGGCCGCGCGCGACGCGGCGATGGACGAATTCGTCGCCCGCACCGGTGGCGGCATCGGCGGCTCGAACTGGATCGCGCCGCTCTGCGACTACGAGCCGCCAATTGGATTTCGCTGGCCGGAATACATCACCTCCCCGCGCGGACGGGACTGGTGGATACCGAGCAACCAAGCCGCATGACTCAACCAAGCCGCCCCTTCACGAGGAGAACCCATGACCGTCCATGACCGCATCGTCACCGAGCCGTTTTCGCTGCAGCGCCGCAACCCGGCCGGCGGCACCAAGAAGCTGACCGCCTGGGGCTTCGCCAACGAGACCGACGTGCTGACCGACGTGCTGCTCGGCTCGCCCAATTTCCTGCGCCATCTCTCGACCAGTTCGCTATCGCGAAAACATCTGCGCGAGGCGCCTTGCAATGTCCAGATCGCGCAGGCGCAGCACAAGGACCTTGTCGCCGCCTACGAGCATTTCGGCGTCAACATCCACTGGCATGAGCCGACGCCGGAACTGCCGATGCAGGTCTATTCACGCGATTCCAGCGTGATGACGCCATATGGCGTCATCATCACCGCGATGGCCAACTGGTGGCGGCGCGGCGAGAACTACGCGGCGATCCGCACCTATGAGAAGCTCGGCATCCCGATCTATGACATGGTCACCGCCGGCACTTTCGAGGGCGGCGACTTCAACGTCATCGAGGACGGCGTGGTGCTGATCGGCTGCGGCGGCGCCCGCACGCAGGAGGAGGGCGCCCGCCAGGTCCAGGCCTGGTTCGACAAGGAGGGCTGGGAGACCCGCATCGCCTTCATCGACGAATATTACGTCCATATCGACCTGATGGTGGTGCCGATCGCCGAGAAGCTGACCGCCGTCTGCCTCGCCTGCACCGAGCCCGGCATCGTCGACTGGCTGAAAGGCAAGGGCCATGAGATCATCGACGTGCCGTTCCAGGACACGATGGCGCTCGGCTGCAACTTCATGTCGCTGGGCAAGGACAGGGTGATCGCGCCGACATCCAGCCAGACGCTGATCGGTCAGCTCAAGGCGCGCGGCTTCGAAGTGGCGGCCATCGACATGAGCGAGATCTCCAAGACCGGCGGCGGCATCCACTGCATGGCGCAGGCGCTGAAGCGCGAGCCGGCGTAAGGAGCAGGCGCGCCTGACCTGACAAGCGGTGTCTCATCGCAGCGTCTTGCGCAAGAAAATGCGGGCGTGACCGGGGATGCCGAACTCAACCCGGCCAAATTCCTCATAGCCGTGCCGGAGGTAGAAATCCGGAGCCTGGAAGCTGCTTGTCTCGACGACGGCGCGCCTGCAGCCGCGGTTTCTCGCCTCCTCCTCGACCGCCGCGAGAAGCCGTGCACCTTGCGATTTCCCGCGCAGACGCACGGGCAGGAAAAACATATCGAGAAACAACAAGCCAAGCTCGGTCCGGCCCCAGAGGCCGCCGAATACCTCTCCCGAAGAGCTGCAAAGTTCCGCGCCGATCGGCGTTCTGTCGTCGATCCCGGTCTTTTCGACATTGTAGCAGTAGAGAGAAGCGGCGGCTCGTTCCTTTGCCTCGAGTTCCGGTTCCCTGAGGTCCGGTGCATGTGTCAGCCGGATTGTCCATTCTCCGCTGTCATTTCTGTATCGCACGGTGTTCCTCCGTTGCCCCAGACATAGGGCAGGGATGGTCAACGCAAATGCCGGCCCGATCGGCGCCCGGCCGCTTCCGTGAAAGACCCGCATGGCCAGCAATGTCGATCCCGCCTGGCTGGCGGCATGCGCCTACAGAACGATGAGCTTTCCCTTGCGAAGGCGCCTGGCGCAACGATAGGCGAGGTCGGCGGCGACCATGTCTTCCATCGCAATGCCCATCGCCTTGTAGGTGGTGATCTGTTGATTCGAAACGCGACCCGGCGCGCGGTCGAGCAGCATGGCGCCAAGCTCGGTGCCGAAATCCGGGTCGAAGCCGGCAAGCTCGCAAGAACCGACCGGGGTCGGTTTGAACGCATCCTTGGTTTCGACAAAAAGACTGGATTTGCCGATGAGCTCGATCGGCATTTCTCCGCCGGGCGGCGCCACCCCGACCGACGAGACATGCGTGCCCGGCCGAACCCAGCCTGCGTCGATCACCGGCTCATAGGAGTGGGTCGCCAGGCACACCACGTCCGAACTGCGCACTGCCGCCTCGAGGTCGGCGACCGCCACCACCGACGGATGCAGCCGGGCAAGCGCTGCCGCATCGTCGAAGCTCTTCGAAGCGACCCGGATTTCGGCAAAGTCGCGCACCAGCGGCAACAGATGCAGGTGCTGGTTGGCCTGCACGCCGGCGCCGATCACTGTCGCTATCCTGGCATCCCGGCGGGCAAGCGCGCGCACCGACAGCACGGCGGAGCCGGAGGTTCGCACCGCGGTTATGAAGGTGCCGTCCATGATGCAGACCGGCAGGCCGGACAGCGGATCGAACAGGCTGATGGTGGCGAGATGGCTGGGCAGGTTCTTGGCCAGGTTGCCTTCGAAGACATTGACGATCTTGACGGTCAGGTTCATGTCCTCCATCCAGGCCGGCATGGCGAGGCTGTAGCCGGCTCCGGGGATGTCGAGCTGTGGTCGGGGTGGATTGACGACCTTACCTTGTGACAGCGCCTTGAAGCCGTCTTCCAGAACGTCGAGAAGCTGGCTGAGGTCGATGCACGCCATCACGTCGGCTTCGCTCAGCACCAGGATCTCGGTCGCTCCCTTGCTGATTTCCGCCGCACTCTTGCCGGCTGGGCTGCACGCTTCCTTGGTCATCCTGCACTCCTGTGTTCGTCGAAATCGGCTCACTACATCTGCTTTGAGTGGGTGAGGGAAGCGCAGGCTATTGCGAGGTTTTATGTGATGAAATACGTTGATTTTGGCATCTGTGCGTGAATTAAGCACACAAATCCCTGAGATAGAGTGGATTGTGAATGGACGATCTCGACCAGATAGACCGCAGCCTGCTCCGGCTGCTGCAGGAGGATGGGCGCCGGACGACGCTTGATCTTGCCGGGCGTGTCGGGCTGTCGCCGACCGGAACCAGCCAGCGGGTGAAGCGCCTGTTCCGCGACGGGTTCATCACCGCGGTCAGGGCTATGCTCGATCCGCGCAAGGTCGGCAGGGGAACGCTGGTGTTCATCGAGGTCAGGCTTGACCACACGGCGCCGCATGTCTTTGACCGCTTCGCCGAAGCCGTGGCGAAAGCTCCGGAGGTTCTGGAGTGCCATATGGTGGTTGGCGGTTTCGATTATCTGGTCAAGGCGCGGATCGCTGAAATGGCGGTGTTCCAGGATTTCCTGCAGCGGGTCATCCTGCCTCTGCCCGGCGTGCGCGAAACGCACACTTTCGCCTCCATCGCCGATGTCAAGCCGAACGCCCTCTTGCCGGTGTAATCAGATGGAGGAGGGGAATGCTGTTCAGGGCGACGTTGAACGCATCTTCGCCACCTTGTCGCTCCCCCTAGCGCGCCTCCTGGTGCAGAGATGCCGGAGACCGGCTCTAGCCTTGCAGGGTCAGCAGGTTAGCGTCGCGCGCGAGCCGCCACTCACCATCTGGCTCCTTACGCAGGAGCGTCAGCGCATATCCCGATCGATGGACCGGCTCGCCATTCGGCGGGGTCGCGGTCATGTCGATGCGGCTGCGGATGAAGGCCCAATTGCCGAGAAGCTGTAGTTCCACGATATCGCTCGTGCCGTCGATATGAACGCCGGCCGTCTCCTGCGCGGCCGCCGCGAAGATCTCCTTGTCGAAGGGTTCCCGGCCGGGAACCATGAAGATCGCATCGTCCGTCATCAAGCTGAGGACAGTCGCGATGTCTCCACGCTTACTCGCATCCATCCACGTCTCGACCAGCTTTCGGATTGCTGTTTCGTCGCCCGTCATCCGTTACCTCCCTGGCATCTCGCCGTCATCGATAGCGCACGGCGCTTCCCCCTCGCTGAAACATAGGGCTTAGATCGCTGTCGTCATCGATTGCGGTGGTCCTCGACGTCGCGCGGCGTGGGGCATGGTCCGTGAAACGGCAGGTCCGCGCCCCTCCATGCCTATCGCCAGCCGCCCGAGGCGGTGATGCGCTCGCCGGTCAGCCATGACGCCTCGTCGGAGGCGAGGAACACCGCGACGCGGGCGACGTCATCGGGCAGGCCGAAGCGACCGAGCGGGGTCATGGCGATAATCTGCTTCTCGAATTCGCTGCCGACGATGCCGATGCGCGCGAGGCCTTCGGTATCGATGCCGCCGGGCGCGATCGCGTTGACGCGGATGTTGCGTGCGCCGAGCTCCCGCGACATCGACAGCGTGATCGTGTCCACCGCTCCCTTGGTGGCGGCGTAGACGAGCGAGTTCGGCTGCGGATTGCGGCTGGCAACCGAGCTTATGTTGATGATGCTGCCGCCGCCCGGGCCAAAATGGCTCACTGCTGCTTGCGTGGTCAGAATGATGCCCAACACATTGGTGTCGAACTCACGGTGGAACTCGGCCTCGGTAACCGCTTCCAGCGGCTCGAACGCGAAGACGCCGGCATTGTTGACCAGGATGTCGAGCCCGCCAAACTCCGATTTCGCCGCCTCGAACAGGCGGCGCACGTCGGCCGCTTGCGACACGTCGCCCTGGACGGTGACGGCGCGGCCGCCACGGTCCTCGATCTCGGCGACGACGCGGTCGGCGCCTTCCTGTGACGAGGCGTAGTTGACGACCACCGCGGCGCCGGCCGTGGCAAGACCCTTGGCGATGGCAGCGCCGATACCCTTGGAGGCGCCGGTGACGATGGCGACCTTGCCGTTCAGCTTGCTCATCAAATCTCTCCTTTGTCGATGATGAGCGGTATTTAATGATGATCAGAAATCGTATTAGGATCATCATGATCCATTCTTTCGTGCCTGGAATTCCGGAATGACCACCATCCTCGAAAAGACCGCCGGTCTCGTCGCCTTCGTCCGCACGGTCGATGCCGGCTCGTTCCATGCCGCCAGCCGGCTGGTCGGCTCCAGCCCATCGGCGGTGTCGAAAAGCGTGGCGCGGCTCGAGCGGCGGCTGGGCGTCAGGCTGATCAAGCGCTCGACGCGCCGGCTCGGGCTGACCAGTGAAGGCATCGCTTATTACGAGCGCGTGGCGCCGCTGCTCAGGGCGCTGGACGATGCCGAAGACATCGTCCAGCTGGCCGATACAGCGCGCGGCCTGCTGCGCGTCACAGCGCCGGTCGAACTCGGCCGCGGCCTGATCGCGGCATGGGCGCAGGCGTTCCTTTCGCGGCATGGCGCAGTCAAACTAGAGCTCAGCGTCACCGACCGCCACGCCGACCTGATCCGCGAAGGCTATGACGTTGCAGTGCGCATGGGGCAGCTCTCGGACACCGGGCTCATCGCGCGCAAGATCGCCAATCTGCCGATCGTGCTGGTGGCCTCACCGGCCTATGTCGAGCGGCGCGGCCGTCCGGCATCGGTCGAGGATTTACCGAACCACGAATTCGTCCGCTACCAGATGGCCGGCCGGCCCTATCCCGTCACTTTTGCCGACGGTACGATGATCGTGCCGGACGGACGGCTCGATACCGATGATGGTGGTGCCATCCGCAATGCGGCACTTGCCGGCGCCGGCATCGCGCATCTGATGCGGTTTGCCGTGCAGGACGATCTCGACACGGGCCGCCTGGTCCGAATCCTGCCCGAGGTGGCGATGCCGACCATGCCGGTGTACATCGTCCATGCGTATGGGCGACAGCTACCCGTCCGGGCGCGGCTGTTCGTCGACTTCCTGGCGGGCCAGATGGCGGCGCTGATGCGATAGCGCAGGGCGGAATGACCTCCGCAGCCGATCCGACGCCGTCGCAAGCAAGATTCTTGCCCCATCACCCGATCTTCAGAACGCAATCTTCACTGACTCGGCGCTGCGGTTGGCCGGGCCGTGGTGGACGGCCTCGATATTGTTGCCGTCGGGATCGAGCAGGAAGGCGGCGTAGTAGCCGGGATGGTAGTGCTGCCGCTCGCCCGGTGCGCCATTGTCCGTGCCGCCGCCATCGAGGCCGCCCCTGTAGAAGGCGTCGACCATGGCGCGGTCCTTTGCCTGGAAGGCAAGGTGGTGGCGCCCCGTCAGCTTTCCCTGGGCTGCCGGGCTGTCGGGGCTGGAAATGAACAGCTCGTCGGCCCAGAAATAATCCTCGGCGCTGCCGCCGATCGGAATATCGAGCACCTTGAAAACCGCCTCGTAGAAGCGGCGGCTGGTCTTGAGATCCCTGACCACCAGCTGGACGTGGTCGATGAGACGGCCGCGATGAAGTTCCATGCCTGTCAGCTCCTGATCGCCAGGCTGGAAATCTAGCTCAGCACGGTGCACCGTCAATGCAATGGAGCAATTGAGCGGCGCAATTTCCTGACTGGATAAAAAATGCAACCGGATTGTCGGATTCAAAACATCTCCAACGTCCTTCGGACGCAAGCGGCTCGGCGAAGCTCGAAAAGGTCGTGCCGTATCAACGCTTCCGGCATGGGAGAAAAGTGAAATGAGCCTTTCCTATCGTTGGGTTATCGTCGCGGCTGGCGCGCTGATGACCTGTGTCGCCCTCGGGGCGATGTTCTCGCTGGCAATCTTCCTCGAACCGATGGCGCTCGACACACAATGGTCGCGCGCCGGCATATCGAGTGCGATGACGCTGAACTTCCTGGTAATGGGCCTCGGCGGCTTCGCCTGGGGCGCCATTTACGACCGCTTCGGCGCTCGCATCGTCGTCATGACGGGCGCCGTGCTGCTCGGCCTGGCGCTGGTTCTGGCCAGCCGCACCGGCTCGCTGCTCGTTTTCCAGCTGACCTATGGCGTGCTCGTCGGCCTCGCGGCAAGCGCCTTCTTCGCGCCGATGATCGCGCTGACTTCCGCCTGGTTCGACACGAACCGCAGCCTTGCGGTCTCGCTGGTCTCGGCCGGCATGGGCGTGGCGCCAATGACCATCTCGCCCTTCGCGCGCTGGCTGATTTCGGCCTATGACTGGCGCACCGCGATGTTCGACATCGGCATAATCGCGTGGGTGCTACTACTGCCGGCCGCCTTGCTGGTGCGCCAGCCGCCCAAGCCCGCTGCCGACGGTGCTACGCCAAGCGTTGCAGCCGAGGGTGTCGGCATGACGGTTCCGCAGGCGCTGCGCTCGCCGCAGTTCATCGTGTTGGGACTGACCTTCTTTGCCTGCTGCGCGGCGCATTCGGGGCCGATCTTCCATATGGTGAGCTATGCGATGCTGTGCGGCATAGCGCCGATGGCGGCGGTCAGCATCTACAGCATCGAGGGCCTGGCAGGGCTGGGTGGCCGGCTGCTTTACGGCGTGCTTGCCGATCGGCTGGGCGTCAAGCCGGTGCTGATCACCGGGCTGGCCATACAGGCCGTGGTCATCGCCGCCTATCTCGCGGTTAGTGAGCTTGGTCAATTCTACACGCTCGCCGTCATTTTCGGCGCCACCTATGGCGGCGTCATGCCGCTCTATGCGGTGCTGGCGCGCGAATATTTCGGCCAGCGCATCCTCGGCACGGTGTTCGGTGCCGTAACCATGCTGTCCAGCCTCGGCATGGCTTTCGGCCCGCTCGCCGGCGGCATGGTGTTCGATGCCTATGCCAGCTATTCCTGGCTGTTCATCGGCTCGGCCCTTGTCGGGCTTGGCGCGATGGCGATTGCGATCGCCTTTCCGCCGCTGCCGCGCCGGGAGTTGCAGCCGGCTTAAAGCACGATCGGCGGAAAAGGGCGGCCGCTTGGATGGCAAGCGGCCGCGTTCCAAAATAGCTGGCAGTGGTTGTTCGGCATTATGAAAAGCGAATTGCTATGCCCGCAGAGGCACCACTTCGGCGCCATCAAGCGTGTAGCGCGCATAGCGGAAATCGCGAATTCTCGCCAATCTGTCGCCCGCCCATTCCAGCAGGATAAAGTATTTTGGCCCTCCGGCTGAGTCGTCCGGATCGATCACCAGAATGGCTGGGCGCCGATCCACCAGGCCTGGAAGCAGCCGCCAATCGTGGATACCCGCGTAATTGTGGAAGTACCGGCCCACTTTCGTGCGGCCGCTCGCCCGGAGCCGGTTGACGAGGTCAAGCCGCACGTCCTCGGCCAGCATGTCGCGGATCGTATCGAAGTCGCGGGCGTTGAACCGCTCCACATAGGCTGCCAGACGCGCCCGCTCGGGCTCGGCCAACACCGGCACAGGCCGATCGTCAGGCTCGCCGGCGACTTCGCGCAGGCGCAGACGGCCGCGATGCAGTGCGGCTTTCACCGCCGGAACACTGCTGTCGATAATGTTGCCGATCTCTTCGATCGTATAGCCGAGCACATCCATGAGAATGACGCTGCTACGCTGCGCCGCGGGCAGGCGCATGAAGGTCTGCAGGCTTGCGGCCGCAGTGTGCCGGCCCTCGGCCGACATGCCGGGGTCAGGTATCATATCGATATCCTCGACGACATGCGCGGCATCCAACCTGGTACGGCGGCGTAGGTGGTCGAGTGCTGCATTATGCGCGATGCGGAACAGCCAGCCCTCGACATTGGCTATCGGCCCGGTCCCGGGGAACGCCTCGAGCGCCTTCACCGTAGCTTCCTGGACGACATCCTCGGCATCGATCACCGAACCGGTCATGCGGGCACAATAGCGATGCAGTTTCGGCCGCAATTCGCCGAGCAGCCGGTCAAATGGCTCCCGTCCTTCTGGCGCCCCGGATGCGGATCCGGTCATCGCACAAGGATCGATTTCATTGCGTATCTCCCAGGGCAGGCGCGCCCGCCATCAGGCGCAGCGTCTTATAGACGCTCGACGATGGCAAAAGGATTCGGTCGAAAGAAACTTTCTTTAGCTGGAATCCTTTGGTGGTGCCTCCGCGTCTCTGGATCATGGGACCGCGAGACTGGTGGGCCATCTGTTCAAGCCGGAGGCGCCATAATCATGAGCAAGCAAAGTGCGGGATCAACGAAGGTCTGGGTTCTCGCCCTCACGTCGATAGGCTCCTTGATGGTCGTTCTCGATGCGATGGTCGTGGCGACCGCATTGAGCACGATGCGGGTCGAACTCGATGCCTCGCTGGAGACGCTGCAATGGACGATGAACGCCTATAATTTGAGCTTTGCCGTCCTGCTCATGACCGGGGCTGCGCTCGGTGACCGGTTCGGCCGCCGCCGTACGCTCGTTGCCGGATTGGCGTTGTTCATCGCAGCGTCGGTTGCCTGCGCGCTCGCTGGAAATGCCGGATTGCTGATTGCGGCCCGTGCGGTTCAGGGCGCGGGTGCCGCAATGGTCATGCCGCTGGCCATGGCGCTGCTGAGCGTCGCTTTTCCCCCGGAGGAACGAGGCAAGGCGCTGGGCATCTTTAGCAGCATCACCGGCCTGGCCCTGATCATCGGTCCGATGGCGGGCGGGGCGATCTCCGAAGGCCTCTCCTGGCACTGGATCTTCTGGCTCAATGTTCCGGTCGGCATCGTTCTCATCCCGCTGGTGATGCGTCGGATTCCGGAGAGTCACGGGCCGGGTACGGCAATCGATGTCCTCGGCGTCGCCCTGGTAACTGCGGCGGCATTTGGAGTGGTCTGGGGTCTGATGCGCGGCAACATCGTCGGCTGGAGCAGCTCTGAAGTGCTGTCGGCGCTGACGGCCGGGCTGCTTCTGGCCATCGCATTCGTCCTTTGGCAGCTGCGTACCCGTGAGCCCATGCTGCCTTTGCGGTTCTTTCAGGCGCGCGCATTCTCCTCGGGCGTCGGCGCGAACTTCCTGCTTTGCGCCGCCATGTACGGCCTCGTATTCCTGCTGCCGCAGTTTCTGCAGTTTGCCCAGAGCCGTGGGCCGCTCGGCGCCGGCATGGGTTTGCTGCCCTGGACCGCCACGCTTTTCGTGGTCGCACCGATCGCCGGCAGCCTGATCAACCGCGTCGGCGAGCGCTGGCTTGTCGTGGCCGGATTGATCCTGCAAGCGGCTGGAATGGCCTGGCTGGGGCAGATCGCAGCACCTGATCTGCCCTACATCCAGCTAGTCGCGCCCCTGATCATTACCGGTGCCGGCGTGTCGATGGCCATGCCTGCCGCGCAGAATGCGGTCCTCAATGCGGTCGCGCGGCCGGAGGTCGGCAAGGCTGCCGGCACGTTCAATACATTCCGCTTTCTGGGCGGCGTATCCGGGATCGCGATCGCCGGTGCGGTGTTCGCCGGCACTGGAAGCTTCTCGTCCACCGACGCGTTCAGCGATGGCTTCACCGCGGCAATCGACGTCTCCGCGCTGCTCTCGCTCGCCGGCGCGCTCGTCGGAATGGGGCTTCCGGAGCGTCGCACAGTGGCGCTCGCGAATGCCGGCAAGGAGGCGTAATTGTCGCTCGGAGGCGGGAAGCTCGCGCGAAGCGGGTCCCCGCTTCAAAACGCCTTCTACTGCCCGGCGGATGCGAGGGTGCCGCTCGCCATGAGGCCCCACAACTGGTCGGCGCTCAAGTGCCTGGCGGATCCGTCATAGGCCACGCGTCCGAGGCTGAGAACCACGATCCTGTCGGCCAGCGCCCGCACCGTGGCGAGATCGTGTGTGACGAGGCTGACGCCAGTGCCGCTGGCGGCGATCGAACGGATCAGCTTCACGCGTTCCGTGATGGCGGCGAACATGCTGCATCGCAGCACCCTGCCGCCGATATCGGCGGGCCAAGGCAGCGCGTGAAAATCGTCAAAAATGGACAATTCGGGCTGGTTCCCGCTGTTTTTTGGCTTTTATTAGCCGCGCCTCACGTTCCTGTTTTCAAATATGTCAACTTTTTGTGTTGCGTTGCACAATGGTGGCGCCTTATCCTGCGTGAGGGGGGCGCTTCCGATTGGAAATGCGCCGTGAACGACGCCGCTATGTTGACCGATTGGCAGTTTCGCCGTCCCGCCGGCGCACGCCGCTAATGGGAAATGCGCGCGACACCCAATTGGACGCGCTGAGGGCCATCGCCGTGACGATGGTGCTGTACGCACACTTCTTCGCGGCCGGAGGATCCTCGTTCTGGGGCCATATCGGCGTACGTCTGTTCTTCGTGCTGAGCGGCTTTCTGATTACCCGCCTGCTGCTCGAAGCCCGCTCGGCCGCCGAATTCGAAACCGGACCGGCGCTGAGATCCTTCTATATCAGGCGGGCGCTGCGGATATTCCCGCCCTATTTCGCCGTGCTGGGTTTCGTCTGGCTGGTGGACCTGGAGCAGTCCAGGGGATCGCTGGCCTGGCACGCACTCTATCTGTCGAATTTCTGGTACGCAGCGCAGAATGAATGGACGCCCTGGCTGCTCTGCCATTTCTGGAGCCTGAGCATCGAGGAGCAGTTCTATATCGCCTGGCCGTTGATCGTCCTGCTGGCGCCGCGCCGGCGCCTCGAAGCGATCTGCATCGGCGTTATCGGGCTGTCGCTGGCCTACCGGTTTTATTGGCCGATCGCGGGAACACCCGGTTTGGCGCGCGACCTGCTGCCGCCGGCGTCGATGGATGCATTGGCGTCAGGCGCGCTGCTTGCCGCTTACCGGTCAAGATCCGCTGGCCTGCCGCAATGGCTTCGAGCTGGCTGGCCGTGGCTGGCCGCGGCGTTTTTCGTTCTGCAGTGGTTTGCGCCGGCGCCGGCAAATCCGCTGCAGGAATGGGGCCTCTGGCTGCTGTTGCAGATCCTGCCTCTCGCGCCGCTGGTGGTCATCGTTGCAAGCTGTTCGACAGGGGTTGGCGGCTATATCGGAAAACTTGTCGAACTGCCGCCGCTGCTTGGCCTTGGCCGCATCAGCTACGGCGTCTATCTCTACCATCCGATAGTGCTGTCGCTCATCGTCAAGTCGCAGCCCTGGATCCCGCTCAACGTCTCGGAGCAAGGGCAAGGGCGGTTCCTGGTGGCGGGAACGGTGACGCTCATGCTGGCTTCGGTTTCATGGCTGCTTTTCGAGAAGCCGCTCAACAGCCTAAAGCGCCACTTCCCCTATGTTGCCCGGAGCGGCCGAGCCGGCTTCCCGACAGGCATCGATACGACCAACGCCGGATGGCTCGCGGCGGGAGCATATCCGGGCAGGCCGCTTGATGGAGCATCGCGCTTACCACGCAAGCTGCAACGAAGCGGTCGGGGCTGACCATGGCTGCTGCTCCCTTAGTCTCCGTTCTGCTGCCGATCTACAATGCGGGACCTTATCTTGCCGCTGCGCTGGGTAGCATCCTGCGGCAGGATTACGATCGTCTGGAGGTCATCGCCATCGATGATGGCTCGACCGACAACTCACTGCAGATCCTGCAGAAATACCGCCAGGCCGACAATCGCATCTCGATCATCTCACGCGAAAACCGTGGCCTGATTGCAACTTTGAACGGAGGCCTGGCCGTGGCCCGCGGCGATCTGGTCGCCAGGATGGACGCCGACGATGTCGCCTATCCCCGGCGCCTGTCGCGACAGGTCGCGCTGTTCGGCCAGCAGCCTGACCTCGCGCTGTGCGGCGCGGGTTTCGACACCTTGCTCGGCAACCGCATCGTCAGGGGTTCGCCCGATCCGATATTCCAGGACAATAGCCTGCGCATCTTGTCGATGTTCTTCACGATCTTCATGCATTCCACGGTCGTCTACAACAGGAAGGTCATCGAAGAGAGCGTTCTATTTTATAACGAAAGGTACAAGCACGCCGAAGACTTCGACCTGTTCAGGCGGCTGACCGACCGCTACCCGGCGGCCATGATCCCCGAAAGCCTGATCGCCTATCGTATCCATGACGACAGCGTGACCAACAGGCACAAGCGCGAAATGCGCAGGACGCATTTGAAGATCGTCGCCGAGAACCTCGAGCGCGAGGGGCTCGCGGAAGAGACGCAAGACCTCCGCGACATCGGTGAGGTCCTGTCGATGGGCACGGTTCGCCGTGCCGCCGAGTGGATCCTTGCGCTGGAAGAAAGGATTGCCGCGCTGCCGGCCGAGGCGAGGCCGAGCTACCAGGCCGGCACGCTGAACCTGTTCTACTTCCTCTATCAGCTCATATCGGGAGAAAGACAGCCGTTGCTGATGCACGAATTCCTGACGCGGACCGCGAAATGGAAGCTCATCCGGCGCCGCGAGCAGTACGTGTTTCGCACCGGTGCCTTCGCGCCGCGCTTCAGTCTCGCCTCGATGTCGGTCACCAGGCAGGTGGATGCCCTGTCGCGGTATCTGCAATCCGTGCCGGCCGCGGCGGTTTTGCCTTCGAACCAGTTGAGCTAGCAACGCATGTTCGTCAAATCGCACCAGCTCCAGCAGCGCGGCCACTCGACGGTGCCGGCGGCCATGTCGCCGCGGCCGCAGCATGGACCGGCGCCGGCGGTCAGCTTCATCGTCTGCACACGCGACCGCGTCGCCGTGCTCGAGCCCTGTATCAGGTCGATCCAGGCCGCGTGTCGTGCCCATGCCGACTTTGCCGCCGAGCTGGTGGTTGTCGACAACGGCTCGACCGACAGCACGGCCAAACGGCTGGCCAGCATCGCCGAACTGTCGGACATCCCGTTCACGGCTATTCGCGAACCACGACCCGGATTGGCGGCCGCGCGCAACGCCGGGCTCCAGCGCGCGCGGGGCCGCGTGCTGGTCTTCGTCGACGATGATTGCGCAGTCCACAAGGATTATCTGCGCGATCTGCAGCGGCACTATGCGGCCGGCGAACGGGTCATCCGTGGTGGCCGCGTCGAGATCGGCGATCCCCGCGACCTGCCGTTCACCATCAAGCGGTCGCCGGTGCGCGCGCGGCTTACGCCGGATGTCCATCCCGGTGGCTTCGTGCTTGGCTGCAACATGACGATGCACCGCGATGTTGCCGCCCGCATCGGCCGTTTCGACGAACGGTTCGGCGCCGGCGGCCCGCTGCGCTCCGCCGAGGATACGGACTATCTCGTGCGGGCGGTGCTGCTTGGGATTCCGGTCGAATATGTGCCCGACATGACCATCTATCACCATCACGGCCGACGCGACCGCAAAGCCATCGAAAAGCTGCATCGCGACTACAGCATGGGCAATGGCGGGCTTTGCCTGAAACATATCCGCCACGCGCCGTGGCTGCTTCGCCATTTCTACTGGTCGATGAGGGCGGCTTTGCGCGAACTGAGGAAAGGCCCTCTGTTCGACCGTGAACTCAAGCTGTCGCACTGGCCGATCATCGGCATGAACTTGCTCGGCGCGGCCAAGTTCGCGGTGCTTTCGCTGGTGAAATCGCCGCAGCCGGCGCAAATGCGACAGGAGCAACAGGCAAATGCCGAGGCGAGGTGATCCATCATCATGCGATTGATGCCGCCCAGCCTGCCGATGCTGCGCCGCGCGCTCGGGCAAAAGCAGTTGCGCCTGCTTCCGGCCGTGGTGGTGCTTGGGCTGCTCAGTGCGGCGCTTGAGGGGTTCGGCATCGGCCTGATCATCCCGTTGCTGAACATAATCATGGGGCAGGGGCAGACCGGCATGGCTGGCTTTTCCGCCGTCTTCCAGCATGTCGGATCCAGCCTGAGCGAGCGCGACCGGCTGATCGTCATATCGGTCGCTATCCTCGGCTCGATCGTTCTGAAGAACCTGTTCGCCTACGCCAACACGCTGCTGACCACCTTCATCTATGGCAAGGCCAGCCATTCGATCCGCAGCGCGCTGTCGGAGCAGTTGCTTAGGGTAGGCTACCCGTTCTTTCTGCAGCAAAGCCCCGGACGGCTGCTCAACATCATCTCCAACGAATCCTGGCGCGCCTCCGATGCCATCCAGATCACGCTAGGGGCGATCGTCAACGCATCGGCCGCAATCATCCTCCTGACCTTCTTGCTGCTTCTGTCGTGGCAGATGACGTTGCTGGTCACGCTGGGGCTGGCGCTTGTGCAGGTCGCGCACGCCATGCTGTCGGCCAATCTGAAGGCGCCGAGCCGCAGCGTCGCCTCCCGCAACAGCCAGCTCGCATCACAGATGCTGCATCTGGTGCATGCCGGACGGCTGATCCGCATCTTCGGCCAGGAGCAACGCGAGAAGGCGGCATTCGACCAGGCATCGGATGCAGTGCGCCGGGCGGCGTTCGTGCTTTTGACGCGTCAGGGAGCGTTGCCGCCGCTGACCGAGGTTCTGCACGCCATGCTGTTCCTGGCGGTGGTGATCGGCGCCTGGTTCGCCAATGTCAGCTTCCCGCTGATCGTCGCCTTCGTCATCCTGCTCTACAGGCTGCAGCCCTACATGCGGTCGCTGCAAATGGCCTGGAGCCAGTTGCAGGGCCTGAGCGGATCGCTTGAAGAGGTGACGTGGATGCTGGACCCATCCGGTAAGCCCGAGCCGCCGCAAGGTGACGCGGCGTTCCCCGGGCTCAGCCAAGGCATCAAGTTCGAGGACGTCACCTTTACCTATTCTGGTTCGGAACAGCGCGCGGTGGTGCTGCATGCGGCGAATTTCGACATCCGCAGCGGCCGCTCGACCGCGCTGATCGGCCGCTCTGGCGCCGGCAAGACGACGATCGTCAATCTCCTGTGCCGCTTCGTCGAACCGGATAGCGGCAGGATCCTCGTCGATGGATCGCCTCTGGACCGCATCGACCCCAGCCAATGGCGAAAGCACATCGCGCTCGCCAGCCAGGAGCTGGAGCTGGTCGACGGCACGATTTTCGACAACATTATCTACGGCCAGGACGCGGCCTCGGCCGATGACGCCGAGCGCGCGGCAAAACTGGCCGAAGCGCATGGCTTCATCGAGCAACTGCCGCAAGGCTACAGGACCGTCGTCGGCTACCGCGGCGTCAACCTCTCGGCGGGACAGCGGCAGCGGATCGCGCTGGCCAGAGCCCTGGTGCGCGATCCCGATATCCTCATCCTCGACGAAGCCACCAATGCGGTGGACGGGCTGTCGGAAGCGGCGATCGTCGAGACGCTGAAGTCGCGCGCCGGCCGCCGCACCACCATCGTCATCAGCCACCATCGCAGCACCATCTCGTTCTGCGACGACGTGGTGATCCTGAGCCACGGCCGCGTGAAAAAGCAGGCGCCCTTCGCGGCGCTCGCGACGCTCAGCATGGACGAGCTTTACCAGCACGAGGCGCTGGAGGGCTGAGGGCGCCCCCCGCTGCGTGCGCGCGCTGGGAGGTCGTCTCGGATGTCAAGCCAGGTCAAGCATCTCAGGGCGAGGAGCCCTCCGCCATGCCTCTCTGCAGGATTTCTGGGATGATGAGTGATCCCGAGCTTACCCGCTTTCGATCTGGAGCGTACAGAACCAAGGGTCCGCCTGCCAAATCCATCAATGGCAGGCGGACCCTAATCAGCGCTGAAGGGACTGATTCTGCGCCGATCTCTCCTCGAGGAGGTGACGCCATCAACTGAAGACGGGCGCAGTTGTTCCCGGCGCCGGCCGTACACGAGACCATTGCGCAGGCAGGTCAGACTTAGGTCCTATAAACGGGCATCGCTGGCTGGAGTGAACATCGGGTCTGCTCGGTGGTAGCGAAACTTCGGCCGGAGGTCGACGCAGCCATTGGGTTCCGGGGCATGGCTCGGCGCTGATCATAGGCGGCGATCGATCCCCGCACGCCTGATGGAGGGGCGCTTGCATTCCTGCGGAATGCCCATCCACCGGCGCCAAGTGAAGTTCTCCAAGCGGTACGGGCTCAGCGGTCGTCAAGCTGTTGCTAATATGCAGCACAGGCAGCGCTCTATGAACAGCGTCGCTTGGAACCGCTACCTCCGACCAACCGTTAGTGTCACAATGACGAACCAAAAAGTGAGGCTGACGATGGACCCGCTGCAAAACAACACGTTGGAGATCTGGTGTCTTGCGGCTGTTCCGCTGTCACTGCTCCTTACGGTGTTATTAGCCGGATTTATTCTTTAGCTGACCCAACGAGGCCGGCTTTGCGGACCGGGCCAGGAAGATGAAAATGACGGCCATTAGGCACGGTAGGGTCGCGGACACCCCGTGGCACCAGGCCGTGGCTGCCTTTTCCAACGTGCCCCCATAATCGGCTCTTTCGAGCGGTCCGGCTCGCGGCGATTGCTCGCGGCGCCGTGGCGAGGGCGAGCATCCGAGCTCGTACGTTTTTTACACAATCTCTGATTGGTGGACTCGCCCGACGCCATCGACGTTAATTTTGCGTTAGCGACAGGAGGGGGAAGATCGCTAACGGGAGGAAGAAAATGAAAGAAAACTACGATCTGACGATCGACTACGACGACGTGCCTTACGACAACAAGCCTTACGATCTAGCCACATTCGCAAGGAAGCACGGGCTCAACATTCGAGCCGCCGAGCTTCTTCTTTTCGCCAAGGGCCCGTCTCGAGCGGCCTGCGATGCCGCGGCGAGGGCTTTTCTGGCGGCAGTCGCCGCACAAGCTATGAGACAATCGGCGCGGTAGGTCTCACAAAGCCATTGCTGACACGGCCTGCCGTGTCAGCAACCTAACGGACAGCGCTGGAAATTCCGGGCCGTTTCCAACAAGATGCCTAAGCATCCGGGAACGGCCTGAAATGTGCAATCTTTACAATATCACGACCAGCCAGGAGGCCATTCGCCAGTGGACCCGCGCCTTGCGGGATATCCTCGGCAATCTCGAACCCTCCATCGACATCTATCCCAACCAGCCAGGCCCTGTGGTGCGCAACACGCCGGACGGCGAACGCGAATTGGCCAATCTGCTGTGGGGCATGCCGACGCCACTGGATCGGTGAAGGGCAAGGCCGACTACGGCACCACCAATATCCGCAATCCGCAATACGGCCACTGGCAGCAATATCTCGGCATCGAGAACCGCTGCGTGGTGCCCGTCACCAGCTTCGCCGAACCCAGTCCGACGCCCGGGGACAAGGACCCCGAGACCGGGATCCAGCGCAACTACTGGTTTGCACTCGGCGAGGACCGCCCGCTGTTCTTCTTTGCCGGCCTGTGGACGCGCTGGCATGGCATTCGCAAGGTCAAGGACGGCCCTGCCGATCACCAGGTCTTTGGCTTCATGACGACCAGGCCCAACGCGCTGATCGCGCCGATCCACGAAAAGGCGATGCCGGTGATCCTGACCACGCCGGAAGAAACAGAGACCTGGCTGACGGCGCCATGGTCGGAGGCAAGACACCTGCAGCGCACGGCGCCGGACGACGCGCTGGTGATCGTCGAGAAGCCGGCGACGCAGATCAAGTTTCCGCCGCCGGCACCGCCGGCGCAAGGCTCATTGTTTTAGCGCTTGAACTTCTGCAGCACCCAGATGTAGCCCTTAGGCGGATGATCCTGGTCGATGAACTGCGTCTTCACCGTCGTGTCCTTGCGGCTGCATCGCTTGCACCTGAACCTGATGGCTTCCAGCGGTTTGTTCCAGCCCACCACCTGGGCGACGTCATTCGCCCTGAAGCGTCCGACATGGTAGCAATGGCCGCACTCCACGATAAGCAGCATGTTGGCCTTGGCGGCACGCCCAACGCTGTCCATTGGCCCGGCCATGGCTCATTTCCGGGTCGAGTAATCCGCGGGGAGGGGAAGCAGGCCAAGCTCCGCCATCCGGTAATCGGGCTCCTTCTCCGCGACGCTGGCCAGCACCTCGTGCAATTTCTCGACAAGCCCGCAAAGCTGCCAGAACAGCTCGCCATGCGCCTTCAGATGCAGCTGCGACGACTGCACCGTCCGGCGCAGGCTCAAAGCGTCCCTGATGATCGCCTCCGCATCCCTCGCCGACAGCCTGTCGAACCGGCTTTTTCGTCTGCCCATCGCGGCTCTCCTCGATTTGTGAGCAACCGCCCCACCTACTGACAAATAGGAAGGCATTCCTCGCGGAGTCAATTCGCCCTTGACATTTTTGTTCCCGTTTTGTTCAATTTGGACAGAAACTGTTGGAGGCACCGCCATGGACCACATCGTGACGCTGGACAGCCGCCAGGAGGCTGCCCTTCAGGCCATCGCCGACAAGTTCATCGCCCAGCACAAGGGCGATGCGGTGAAGGCGCTGAAGGAGATGATTGTGCTGAATGGGCATCTGCAGGAGCGGCTGGATGCGGTGGAGGGGCGACGAGCGGCCATGCGGTAGGAGCGCCGAGGCGGCGAAACCCAGTGAGAAGGTTGAGAAGGATCAGAGGTCCCGAACATAGCTCCGAAGGGCAAGAAGCTCCTCTGGCAATAAGTCGGGGCGACGTTTCCAAACAGCCGTCACCGCGCGTTCGCCAGCGTCCTCGTCGGCGATACCAAGCTCGGAAAGAACCGAGCGAAACACTTCTTTCCCTTCGCATATCCGCCAAACATCTCCATCCTCCCGCTTGCGGCCATAGATCTTGCCGCGGACTGCAATATGCGATTTGAGCGCCGCGGTCTCTTGCTCGTCTAGGCCGCCGTGAAGTCGAGCAATCTCCTCGGATCGGCCTTCCAAATCGGCGAAGTCCGCCCACGCCAGCCTGTGAACGAGCTCCCGAACATCCTTGGAAGGCTCTGGGAACTTACGAAATTTTCGATTCGTCCGCGCCGCATCGAAAATCCATGTACCTGCTCGTCGGTCTGCCGCAGCGATAAGGATCATGTCGACCGTGTCTGGGTCACCTCCATTCACCGACAAGAAATCTCTCAAGGTGGGTGGATGAATGAAGAAGTTTTCAACCTCGTGGACACCCAAGACGAAGAGCCCTTGCTTTGAAAGCTCTTCCTGCTCTTGCTTTGGTCGCCAATCCTGATCAATGACACCACCTATTCGAATCGTCTGACCTGAGGCGAGAGCAAGATCCTTCAGTCCCTCGATCCGGCGAACAACCTCGCTGCAAGATCCAGCCTCCAAGAAGCGAACGTGAAGAGGAATCTCACAAAGTAGCCTAAATCGCTCTCTCTCCCCAATTTCCTCTTCTCCCTCAATGAGAACGAAAGCCAAGTTCGAGATAGAGAACGCAGGAGATCCAATTGCTCGAGAAAGCGTAGCAACGACCGGCTGCTGGCTGAGCGGCGCCGCTCCTATCACCCGCCGAGACTGATCGTCTCGCTGCAGGATAATCGTGGCGTCCTGGCCAGTCACCTCAACAACTTCGAGCGAATGCGTGGCGAGCCATATCTGCCCTTCCTGCACACTGTCCTTCAGAAATCCGATCCAAGCCCTGAGCAGGTCATAATTCAGGTGAAGCTCTGGCTCATCGACTAACAAGAGACCCTTCTTGAGACCGAAACGCTCTATCTGGCCGACAAGAAAGGCGATCTCGCGTTCACCGCCACTTAGTTGATCGAATGTCAGAGGTATTCCGGTTGAATCGAATTTGATGTTTCTCGTTTGGGGGTCGATTCCGATGAACAAAAGGTGTGGAAGAACCTTCCTAACCGCATCTTTGTAGCTTTCAAACTGGTCTACAAATCGAGGCTCAATCTCCCCCGCATCTCGCGCTACACGGATTGATTGTATGTGCCGATTATTTTCCTGATTTTCACGACCAATCAAAAACTTGAACCACTCATCATACAAATTCCGTGTTATCCGATAAGAACTCTGCTTGTTCGTCGAATCCCCCCAATCCCTATCAAATACCTCACCAAGCTGATGCGTGGCGATTTGGATCTTGGGGTAGGCACGGTCAGCGTCTAAAGAGAGGTAGTGAACTGACGCGCTTTGCTGAATTGTCCCCACCGCATGGTTGGCGAAATTGCCGGATCGTTCAGGAACCACACCTCCCGCCGACAGGCGAACGCCTTGTGCAGGGTCGCTGCTAATGACGAGCGTGCGGTCCCAGGTTGAGTGGTCCTGTCGTAGCTTTTCGGGAAAAGTGCCCTCAGAGTCGAGGTTAGGAACCGTATTAAGTGCAATGAAGAAGGCCACCTCGAACGTAGCGCCCTCTGAGAAAGGATCACCACGTGGGCTTTCAGTTCCTGGCGACAACCCGATACGCTGAGCGCAAGCCGCGATAAGTTCGAGTATCTGGCTCTTGCCTGTTCCGTTGCCGCCAACCATGCAAACGATCGGTGCATCGTCAGGAAGCGTGAACTCCACTCCGTCGAAATGGCGCCAACGCTCGATTTTGATGTGTTGAATACGCAATTAGTCCCCCGGCTACATCTTGCTCGATCTTGTGGACTGCGCCCTGGGGCTGTCGCCAACAGCAGAACGACACCTACTTTTGAGAAGCGGCTTTCAATTCCGCCTGAGTTTTTAAAACTCGAATATAGTATGAGCCATCGGGCTGAGTTTGAAAATCGATATCATTATGATCTATTTTGATTTCCTTGGTGCCTATGCCTGACAATTCTGCCGGTTTAACTACTACGTCAGAAATGGTCCCTTTATCGCCAACTTCGACCTTAAGAATAGTTCCGAGCTGCTGATCATGGTCAGCCGGCCTAGCACCTGCCATATAGATAGCTGCGCCAAGAATACTCTTGTCATCAACCATCATCGTTCCGGTGTCGCTGGGATCATCACAAGATCCAGACTCCTTCGTCAACTTGCTGGTCTCGATAAGCAACTGCTGACCGGCGCAGGTTTGGAAGTTTGTTGATACGGGCATGCCCTTCTGCCCCGGCAGAAGGTAGCCCTTGAAGGGGCGAGCCGCCTCAGTCAGCCGATACAATTGACGCCGTTCCTGGGCCATAACGATCGTAGGCAGGATGAGGAAGATGGCGCATACCATTTTAGATTTCTTTGTCATGATCTAGTCCATATATACGTTGGACAAACCGACGCTGTCCGCCGGGATTCTAATCGTCCAAAATTCGTCACCATTGCCAGAGAATTTTAACGCGAAGACTGTCTCCTTTGTCGTAGTTATATGACGCAGGCCTCTGAAGGTTTCCTCCGCCATTCCGGCTTCACTACTCCTATTTTTGAAAGTGATGAATAGCGGGTGAAGCTTTGTTAGACTGGTCTCTGCATTCTTTCGCCCGCTATATATGGCGGCATTATATGAGATCACAAGTGCAATTGTTAAAAATATACTTAGAAAAGCAATCGGTGATTTTTCTGAAAAATGGCCTAATGATCTACGAAACCAGTAACATGCAAATCCGCTGGCCAATAGGCCGAAAAAGAAACCTGTCGTATAATGTATTATGAAATACCAAATAACCGGAAAGGCGTGAACAAAAACATATTGGATGTTTAAGTCCAGCTCCAGTGGAGTTATCCCAAAGACAAGGTAATAAAAATACAGATAGCAGAAGCCGGTAAAATATATAATAGAGATAGCAAGACTCACGACAGTGGCTAAAATCTTCTCGCTCACAGGAAGAATCGCGCGAAATCCGCACGGCCAGCACCATCAGACGGCGGTGATAAGAACCGAACGATAAACATGATGTACCCCACTCCACAGGTATAGTGACATAATATTTATTGCTAGTCGAGCGATCGACGAATGTCGCTCTTCGCGATTACGGGTCCCCTTGTGTGTAACCTACCCCAGGATGGCCTGACGACGTCGCTTGGAAAGCCCACGCCATTGTGAGACGACATTGGTACGTTCCAGCGTGGCCATCCTGCTAATGATGATCGCCTGTTCACGCCCACAAGTCCGCCACGTCCCCGTCGCACGTCTCGACGTAGATTGACCGAGCGGCACCGTTCCCGCCACAATCCGACGGTCCAGCACGGAGACGGAGTTTGCAGATGCCCGACAGGCGCGTGCGGCGGCGCTCACCCTCCTACTGGCATTGCCGACGCGGCCCCCCGGAATACGGCTGATAGCTGTTGTCTTCCGGCCGATATGACCGGTAGCGGCTGAAGCAGTATTGCACGTGGTCGGATGAGAGCTCGGCGGCGCTGGGTTCATCCAATGGGCGGGTAGCCCTCCACCGACGATGTATCGCTCGCCTCCACGTAGCTGCTGTCATCGGTGATGTCGAGATAGGGCGAGATGCAGGGGCGCTGTTGTCCGCTGTAGGAGGTGTAGTAGTGTCGTCCCTTGGCCTGTAGCAGCGGTAATGGCTTCGCGACGGCTCGTGAGGGCTGGAATTCAGGTTCCGCCAGGCATGCCGCGCGACTGCCTGGCAAGCGACGGCACGCCGCCTCAATGCCTCTTGAAATACTGCACCTCGCGTTCGTGCTTCTCGGCGGCCTCGCGGGTATCGAAGGTGCCGAGATTGCGGCGCTTGCCGGTCTTTTCGTCCTTCTTGCGCGAATAGAGGCGGTATTTTCCGTCTTTGAGTTTTCTGATCATCTGTCACTTCCCGAGCCGCTGCTTCCCCTTGAGGTTGCGCGCGGCTTGTTCGATAGCCGCCCGGTCGTTGCCCAGCCTGTCGATCAGCTCCTGCGCCTGTTCGCCCGATATGCCGGTGCGCACCGCCAGGGCCTCCACCGTCAAGACGTCGGAGCTCGCGAACTCGCGGGTTTCCGGCAGGGCATCGCCTGCCGTCAGCGGCAGGGCTGCCTCCCTGTCGATCTCGGCCTCGGCCCGGTGCCAGTGCCGCTCGGGATCGCCATGGATCCCGCCTTCGCGTTCCCAGATCTGGTATGCGCGCTCACGAATCTTGTCGTCCCGTTCGTCGCCCATCTTAATTCCTCCTTTGCCTGTCGGATGAACGCCGCGCCGATCCGAACGATCCAAAAAAATTTGCGTGATCGTTGGTTAGCCGCTCGAGGGTGGGATCGCACAAGACACCATGCCCTTCGGTCCGCTAGCCCGCCATCCGGCGCGCCAGCCTACTCGCACTGCCGACGTGGCCCGCCGGAATACGGTTGATAGCTGTTGTCCTCCGGCCGGTACGAGCGGTAGCGGCTGAAGCAGTATTGGACGTGGTCGGATGAGAACTCGGCGCCGCCGGGTTCATCCGGTGGCGGGTAGCCCTCCACTGACGACGTATCGCTCGCCTCGACGTAGCTGCCGTCATCGGCGGCGTCGAGATAGGGCGATATGCAGGGGCGCTGTTGGCCGCTGTAGGATGTGTAGCGGTTGTCGCCTGGCCTGTAGGAGCGGTAGCGGCTGGCGCACCATTCGACATGGGCGGCGGGCAGCGTCTGCTGCTCTTCCACCGCCGGCTTGATGGAGCCGGTGGTGTCGGGTGTCGAAGCTGCGGCGGTGTCGGCGGGTTTCGAGCTGCGATCAACTTCCGAGGTGCGAACGGGAACCGGGCGGGCCGGGAGGCGCTCGAGGCGCTGCGAGGCCGGGTTTACCGGGCGCGGATCCTTGGCCCACAGTTCGGCGACGCTGGAGACCGGGGCGGGCGGCCGCACCGGCTTGGCTATCAATAGCCAGGTGGCGAATGCGAGGCCGCTGGCGAATACGGCGAGCGTCAGGACGAAGCCGCCAAAGATTGCGAACAAAGCTTTCATGCCGCGCTCCTTCGCCTCCCGGTTAAGGAAATGCGGGGGCGGGGAATCCGGTTCCAGGAAAGAGCGCGGGGGGAGAGGATTTCAAAAAAGGAAGACCCCTCTCCGTCTCGGCTTCGCCGAGCCACCTCTCCCCGCTTTGCGGGGCGAGGAACCCAAGATCGCGTAGGGGGCCTTTCAGTGCAGGCCGAATTCGCGCAGCAGTTCTTCGCGGTAGCGTACGAAGCGGCTTTCGCTGCGCTCGCGCGGGCGGGGCAGGTCGATGTCGATCAGCCGCGCCGCGCCGCCTTTCTCCTTGGGCAGGATCAGCACCCTGTCGGCCAGGTAGATCGCTTCCTCGAGGTCGTGCGTCACCATCACCATGGTGACGTTCTCCTCGCTCCAAATGCGCGCCAGTTCCTCCTGCATGCCGATCTTGGTCATCGCGTCAAGCGCGCCCAGCGGCTCGTCGAGCAGCAGGATTTCGGGCTGCACGGTCAAGGCGCGGGCGATGCCGACGCGCTGCGCCATGCCGCCCGACAGCTGCCTCGGGAAAGCATCGCCGAATTCGGCGAGGCCGACGAGCGCGATATAGAAGCGCGCCCGTTCCTCGGCCTCGGCCTTCGGCACGCCGCGCACTTCGAGGCCGAAGGCGACATTGCCGAGCACGGTCAGCCAGGGCAGCAGGCGCGGTTCCTGGAAGATCACCGCGCGCTCGGCGCCGACGCCGTGCACCGGCTTGCCATCGATGGCGACGCCGCCGCTGTCGGCGGCCTCCAGCCCGGCAAGAATGCGCAGCAGCGTGGTCTTGCCAGATCCGCTGGCGCCGACGATGACCAGGCATTCGCCCGAGCGGATGTCGAGGTTGAGGGTCCTCAGCACGGCAAGCGAGCGCCCGCCGATGCTGAACGATTTGGACAGGTCGCGTATGCTGACCTCACCGCCGCTTGTGCTGCTCATCGCGCTCGTCTCCCAGCTGCCGGTTGGCCTTGTCAGTTGGTCTTGGTTTCGCCGGGCCGGTAGAGGATGTCTGTTGCCTTCAGCTTACCCTTTGGCAGGCGACCGTCGCGCTCGAGCACGCTGACCCAGAAGTCGATGTCGCGGTCCGTCGCCTTGGCCCCCTGGCGCAGCCCGAAGCCGGTCCAGTAGCGCGCCAGCTCGCCGTTTTCGCCGCGCTTGTCGAGGATTGTCGCGAGCACCTTGCGCGCTTCGTCGGGGTTCTGCAGCGACCAGTCGGAGGCGCGCGCCGATTGCTCGACGAAATTGCGGGCGGCGTCGGGATGCGCGGCGATGAAGTCGCGCCTGAGCACGACGAAGCCGCCGGCCAGTTCGCCCAGCACGTCGGTGTCGTTGAACACGCCACGCACGCCGCCATTGTCGACCAGCGCGCCGGCAAAGGTCGCCTGCCAGTAGCCGAGCGCCGCGATGTCGACCTGGCGGGAGCGCAAGGTCTGTTCGAGTTGCGGTCCGGGCACGACGACGAGATTGGCGGCGTCCGGCGACAGGCCGACGCTGTGCAGCGCCTCGCGCACGGTGTAGTCGAGATGGGCGCCGAGCGTGTTGACGGCGATTGTCTTGCCGGCAATGTCGGCGATCGATTTGATCGGGCTGTCGTCGAGCACGTAGAAGACGCTTCGCACCTTGCCGTTGATGCCGTTGCTCGGATAGGCGGCGACGAAGTCGTTGCCGCCGGAGATCGAATTGATCACGGCGGCGGTTGCGGCCGAGCCGATATCGACGCTCCCGGAGGCCAGCGCAAACAGCGATTCCGGGCCGCCGCCGGAATAGCCGACATTCTCGACCTCGATACCGAGGCCTTTGAAATAGCCGAGCTCGCCGGCAAGCTCATGCGGAGAGATGCTGCCGCGGCTGGCGAGGGAGCGGAACTTGACGGGTGCCGCTTCGGCAAAGGCGAGGCGCGGCAGGCCGGCGGCGAGAAGGCCGGCGGCAAAGGGCGCGCCGGCAAGCAGGGAACGGCGAGTGATTTTCATGGTCCGGTCTTCCTTGGTTCTGGCCTGGCTTGGCCTGGTTGGGAGATGGCGAAGGGGTGGTCAGTCGACGGCATTGCTCCAGCGGCAGAGCCGCCGCTGCAGGCTGACCAGCGCCTGGTTGGCGATCAGGCCGAGGCCGGCGAGGATGACGATTGCCGCAAACATCAGCGGGATCTGGAAATTGTACTGCGCGTTCATCACCTGGAAGCCGATGCCCTTATTGGCGCCGATCATTTCGGAGGCGATCAACAGCAGCAGCGCCGTGGTGGCGCTGAGCCTCAGCCCAACGAAGATCGAGGGCACGGCACCGGGCAGCACGACGCGGCGGAAGACGGTGAGCTGCCTGGCGCCATAGACGCGGGCCATCTCCAGCAGTTTCGGATCGACCTGCTTGACGCCGCCGATGGTGTTGAGCAGCAGCGGGAACAGCGTCGCCCAGAAGATGACGAACACCTTGGAGGCTTCGCCGAGCCCAAGCAGCAGGATGAATACGGGATAGAGCGCCAGCGCCGAGGTCTGGCGGAAGACCTGCAGGATGGGATCGAGCGCGGTCTCGACCGCGCGCACCTGGCCCATGAACAGGCCAAGCGGGATGGCGACCAGCACGGCGGCCGCGAAGGCGAGACCGGCGCGCTGCAGGCTGATGGCGATGTCACCGAGCAGAGTGCCGCCGGCCAACCCCTTCCAAAGTGCCGCGACAATCATGTCGATCGGCGGCAGCACGGCCGTGTTGACCCACCCGGCGCTGCTCGACACTTGCCAGATTGCGAGGAAAGCGATGAGGGCGCCGTAGCGCGACAGGAAGCGGATGCCTGCCCGGCCGCCGAGGCGCAGGAAGTCCGTGCCCAGGCTTGTCGTGCCGTCACGCGTGCCGAGGCTGGCGGCCTGTTCGATGTGCTGCAAGGTCATCGTCTTGCCTCTCGCTTCGAGGGTAGTGGGCTTCTCGGGATTATTCGGCGGCCAGCACGGCCGAGCGGGCGGCGGTCCACGGGTTTTCAGGCCGCCTGAGGCCGAGGTTCTCGCGCAGCGTCCTGCCTTCATAGGCGGTGCGGAACAGGCCGCGGCGCTGCAGTTCGGGGATCACCAGCTCGACGAAGTCGTCGAGCCCGCCGGGCAGCCAGGGCGGCAGGATGTTGAAGCCGTCGGCGGCTTCGTTGCCGAACCATTCCTCCAACTGGTCGGCGACCTGCACTGCGCTGCCGATGACGGTGTAATGGCCGCGGGCCGTCGCCACCCATTGGTAGAGCTGGCGGATGGTGAAGTTGTGCTCGTCGGCAATCTGGCGGATCAGCGCCTGGCGGCTCTTCATGCCTTCGGTTTCCTTGCTCGGCGGCAGCGGGCCGTCGAGCGGATAGCCCCTGATGTCGAGCGTCTGGCCTGCCAGCCCGTTGAGCAGGGCGACGCCGTCTTCGGGCAGGATGAGATCGTTCAGCTGCTGGTATTTGGCGCGCGCTTCTTCTTCGGTACGGCCGACGAAGGGTGCTACGCCGGGCATGATCAGCACCTGCTCGGGATCGCGGCCGACGGCCGCCACGCGGGCCTTGATGTCGCGGTAGAATTCCTGCGCCGACGCCAGGTTCTGATGGGCGGTGAAGATGACTTCCGCCGAGTGGGCGGCGAGCTTGCGGCCGTCCTCCGATTGCCCCGCCTGCACCACCACCGGGTGCCCCTGCACAGGGCGCGGCACGTTGAGCGGACCCTTGACGCTGAAATGCGCGCCCTTGTGGTCGATGTCGTGGAGCTTGTCCTTGTCGTAGAAGCGCCCCGATTTCTTGTCGCGGATGAAGGCATCGTCCTCCCAGCTGTCCCACAGCGCCTTGACCGTCTCGACATGCTCATGCGCGCGGGTATAGCGCTCGGCGTGGGCAGGCTGGGTATCACGATTGAAATTGCGCGCGGTTTCGTCGCCGGCCGAGGTGACGACGTTCCAGCCGGCGCGGCCATTCGACAGATGATCGAGCGAGGCGAATTTGCGGGCGAGCGTGTAGGGCTCCTCGTAGGTGGTCGAGGCGGTGGCGATGAAGCCGAGATGCGTGGTGAGCGGCGCCAGCGCTGCAAACAGCGTCACTGGCTCGAAGCCGGCGATCTTGGCATTGCCGCCTTCGCGGGCGCCGAGCCCGACCGTCAGATTGTCGGCGAGGAAATAGGCGTCGAACAGGCCGCGCTCGGCGGTCAGGGCAAGCTGCTTGTGGAACTCGAAATTGGTGGCACCGTCGGCCGGCGCCTCGGGGTGACGCCAGGCGGCGATATGCTGTCCGCCGCCGGGCAGGAAAGCGCCCAGTTTGATCTGCCTGGATTTCTTGGATCTGGTCATCGCGGCGTGCTCCTGGATTGGTCGGGGAGGGGATCTCGGGTCAGTAGTGCGTTCAGGCGGCAAGGCCGACGCGATAGGGCACTCCGGTTACCCGGCATGCCTCGGCGACCGCCTGCCGGGCGCGGGCATGGATCGCGTCCGACACCAGCACGCCATTGGCAAAGTCCTTGTCGGAGGCGTAGATCGCGGTCGGCACGGTCAGCGCCTCGAAGAAGCCGAACAGCGGCCGCAGCTGGTGCTCGACGATCAGCGAATGGCGCTCGCCGCCGCCGGTCGCGGCGAGGATGACGGGCTTGCCCCTCAGCGATGACGGATCGAGCAGGTCGAAGAAATGCTTGAAAAGCCCGGTATAGCTGCCTTTGAAAGTCGGCGAGCCGGCCACCAGGATGTCGGCGCCTAGCAGCCGTTCGACGATGTTGCGCGCCGCCGGGTCGAGGTCGCCGAGGCGCCTCGCCTGCGGCAGGGACGCGCCGAGATCCTCGATGTCGAAGACGGCCGAGGCCGCGCCAATGCTTTCGGCGGCCTGTCCGACAATGTGGCTGACGAACGCCTTGGTCTTCGATGGCCGGGTCAAATTGCCCGACAGCCCCACCACGAGCTTTTTCGACATTCCTGGCTCCCTCTCAAGCGCTCTATTTTAAGATCTTGGGTCTAGCGATCTATTTAAGTCTAGAGATTTTGTAGAATTAAAAGAGCGAGAAAATTTCAAAAGCAGGGCGATGAGCGAACTGAGTTTGCTGCACATCGCCCGCAATTGGTTCATTCAACGCGCCGTACCGCGCTGAAAGATCGCTGCAGCGCCTGCAGCCGCGATAGCGTAGCGCGTCGGACAGAGCGCATGAACAGCCGGCCGGACATATCAGGCAAGTCGCCCTCGGGCGCTCCGGCGCGACGTCGGGGAACCATGTCCTGATGCCACGATCCTGGATGGCCTGGCGGCCCTCGGAGAGGACGCGGCGCGGGCACAGGCCAAGGTGCTGGCGTGGGGTCCGCGGCATGTGGTGAGTCAGGCCAATTTGATTCAAATCCGGCTGTGGATATTTGCTTTTGGGTAAATCGAGGCGGTCATCTTGCCGGCCGGCGGGCAACAAGGAGAAGCCTATGACAAGCGACTTTGCCGCCGCACACCTCCACCTCGAACGAGCCTGCCATTATTTGAGCGGCGAGGACGAGACGAGCCGCACGGCTCGTGCGGCTCTGGATCTCCTGATCGATGCAATTGTCGCGGCACAATACAAGCGGCCCACGGGCGACGTTGTGGAATTTCCAAGACCGGCAAAGTTGGGACAATCCGCAAGCGGGAACGGGTAATCCAACCGGCGGCATCCCTTTGCTTCCGCCTGATCACATGAACCAGGTTGCCACCAGGCCGATCGTCGCCGAGAAAATAGCGGCGGTCGTTGCCCAACCGAGTATGTTGGTGCTGCGGCTGTTCACCTGGTCGCCCATGATCCTGCGGTTGTTCGTCATCAGCATGATGAGCAGCAGCAAGGGCGGCGTCGAGAAGCCTTGAACGATGCCGGACCAGACCAGCGCCTTCATCGGATTGAAGCCAAGGAAGTTGAGGCCGGCGGCGATCGCGGTAAAAAATCCGATGGCGAGATAAAATTTGGGCGCCTCTCGAGCCCGGGCGTGCAGGCTGTTTTTCCAGCCGATGGCTTGCGCCACATCATAGGCAGCGCCGGTGGTCATGACAGGAACCGCGAGGAAACCGACGCCAATCACGCCTGCGGCGAACAGAACGCTTGCGGCCTGGCCGGCGAGCGGCCGCAGCGCCTCCGCCGCCTGCGCGGCCGTGTCGATATCGTGGTGGCCCGCCTTGTAGAGCGTAGCACCCGTCGACAGGATGATGAAATACATGATGAGATTTGAAAACATCATGCCGATGAGGATGTCCCGGCGAGAGCGACGGAGTTCGCTGTCGGTGGCGCCCTTCCTTTCCCTGAGCGTTGTCCGCCCCTGGGCAATCTCCTCCTCGACCTCCTCATTGGACTGCCACGTGTAGAGATAGGCGGACAGCGTCGTGCCGATGATGGCGACCAGGATCGACAGGAACTCACGGTTGAATTCGATCCTGGGGAGCAGCGTCCCGCGCAGCACCGCCGCGGCGTCCGGCTTGGCCAGAATGGCGGCACCGACATAGGCGAGCAGCGCCAGCGCCAGCCAGCGAAAGATGTTGCGGATCAAAGTATAGGAGCCGAAGACCTGGAGGGCGAAGATGAGGGCGGCGACGAACAGCACGATCAGCGGAATGGGAAGCGGCACGAATATGTTGATCGCCGCGGCCATTCCACCGAGATCCGCCGCTGCCTCGATGGTGTTGCCGACGAGCACACCCAAAAGCACCGACCAGAGCAGCCACCGCGGGTAAAAGTCCTTGATGACGTGGAACAATCCGCGCCCCGATACCTGGCCGAGCTTCGACGACAGGTAGACGACCGCGTACATCATCGGCAACGTCACCGGAGCCGTCCAAAGCAGGTCGGGTCCGAAACGGGCGCCGGCGCTGGCATAGGTGCCTATCGCGGAACAATCGTCGTCGGCCGCCCCTGTTATCAGGCCGAGGCCGAGCGCGCGGCCTATGCCGCCTTTACCCTCCTCCGGTGGGGTGGAACGATCGGAACCGGCCTGCCTCATTGCGATCGGACCGGGTTGGGAACGAAGGGCGCGGCCTGCCATGCAACAATGCTAACGATCGGTCGGCGCGCTGGTCTCATTTTGCTTCCTTCAACAACTTGCCCAAACCCGGCGCGCCATGACTTGTTCCTCGACGACGGGGCAGGGATTTTGCCTCAGGCAAAAAAGTTCGGGTTGACCGCTTCCGAACGCGAAGCGACTATCCGCGCGAGGCGAAGATCGCAGGAGGAAGTGCAATGGACGAGCCCGATCAGTGGCGCCACATGTCGAGCGCGCCAAGGGACGGCAGCAGAATCCTTGTCACGGTTCGGCCTTCCGAACAGGGGCCGGCCGAGGTCGACATGGCTTACTGGGCCCGCGCCGATCAGTTCGGCAGCGAAGGCTGGCGCGCTTCCGATTCGTCTCCAGGACGCATCGTCGAATATGCCGAACCCGAACTGAAGTGCTGGATGCCGCTGCCGTCGGCCAATCTCAGCAAAGGCTCAATGCCGAGCCCGTGGGAAGGCGAAGATGTGCCGCTGGTGGATGGCTCGGGGATATGAAAGGGCCGAATGCCCAGGACCTCCAAGAGCCGATATCCACGGCCACCCGCATTCGCCAAAAGTGCGCGCAAGCTGACCGCGGCGGTCCGGAAATCGAACCCCTGGATCATTGACGCCCGGCGGGCCCGCTGGTTCTCAAGATAGCGCGCGAGCGCAATGTCGTGGCGCAGTGGCCCGCCGCGCGGCTGCGGGTCCTGCCTTGAATCATCATGCCAGATGGGCCATTCCGTCGGGGGTAGCACAGCGTCCTCCTGAGATACCAGTCTCCCGACACTTGTCTTCCCTGCGTCGTGAGAAACGCGGTGGAGCCAGCGTGAAGGATTCGTGAAAAACACCAGGCCGGGCGAAATGACGGTTGAAATAGAGGCAAGTACAGGAAAGGATCGCAAAGAAGCTGTGGCTGTGGCGGATCCGATGGCGCACCCTCATCTCTGTCTGTTAGGCGGCTTTGACTTTGCCGGAGGAGCGGTGGCCCCGGTTTTCAGCCGCAAGGCTCGCGCCATGCTGGCTTATCTCGCCCTGCAATCCGGACACTCCCAATCGCGCGAGAAGCTCGCCGCGCTTTTGTGGGGCGGCAACAGCCAAACCCAGGCCCGAATGAACCTTCGACAGGCCCTATCCGCCATAAGGAAAGGAATGGGCGCATCCGATGGCGAAAGGTTTCTGAGCGACGGCGACAGCATTACGCTCAATCTCGACGATCTTGATTTCGACGTCGCGCGGTTCGAGTCGCTGGCCGCCGGCTCCGACCCGGAGCAACTCGAGCAAGCGCTCGTCGTCTATCGTGGCGACCTCCTGGACGGGTTCGGCCTGAAGGAGGAGCCGTTCGAAGATTGGCTCAGAGTGGAGCGCGAGCGATTGAGGGCAATCGCAACCATCGTGCTGGAGAAGCTCGTCGCGCACTATTCGGCAACGAATGATCTTCCATCATGCCTGCGGGCGGCGGTGCGCCTGCTGGCTTTGGAGCCCTTACGGGAGGATATCCACCGAGCCCTGATGCGGACCTATGCCGCCCAGGGCCGCTTTAACCTCGCGCTGAAACAGTATGAGCGCTGCCGTGATGTGCTGCAACTGCAGCTCCGCTTGCAGCCCGAGCCGGAGACCCGGCAACTCTATGATGACCTGCGGACGCGCCGCGTGACGCCGCAAGCCGCTACCCGGATAGCCGCCTCGGTGTCGCCTTCCCAGACACCGCCAACGTCGGCAGCCCGAACAGGTGAGCGGCCGGCGTCCCGGGCCGAGCCGATGCGCCCCGCGACCCACTATGTCAAATCGGCCGGAATCAACATCGCCTATCAGGTAACCGGCGACGGGCCGGTCGACCTGATCTATGTGCCTGGGTGGGTCTCCAATCTCGACCTTGCCTGGTCATCGCCGCGGCTGGCGCATATGCTCCAGCGTCTCGGTTCCTTTGCCCGCCTGATCCGTATGGACAAGCGAGGCACCGGACTGTCCGATCGCAATGTTGGTTTGCCAACGCTGGAAGAGCGGATGGAAGACATGCGAGCGGTGTTGGATGCGGTCGGATCAAAGCGAACGGTTCTGTTCGGCAGCTCCGAAGGGGGGCCTATGTGCATGCTTTTCGCGGCGACCTATCCCGAACGAACAGCGGCTCTCGTGCTCAACGGAACCTATGCCAGCGGCCGATGGTCGCCGGATTATCCATGGGCAAGGACAAGCGAGCAGGTAGAAGAAGATCTGACCGCCGTCGAGAGACAGTGGGGGGAGCCGGCGGACATGAGCAACGCCGCACCCAGCCTGATGAACGACAGTTTCGAGAGAGAATGGTTCGCCGCGTATCTTAGGAATTCAGCCTCACCTGCCGACGCGGTCGCGCTCTGGCGCTGGGGCACTGAAATCGATGTTCGCGCCCTTCTCCCAACCGTTCACGTCCCGACACTGATCGTGCAGACGGCGGGCGACCGCTGGGTAAAACCGGAAGAGGGGCGCTACCTGGCAACGCATATCGAAGGCGCCAGATACATTGAGCTTGCCGGCCGTGATCACGTAATCTGGGGGGAGAATTCCGATCGTTTGGTCGACGAGATCCAGGCTTTTGTCACCGGCTCGCTGCCGGCAACGTCGAGCGAGCGCGTGCTTGTGACGGTGCTGCACATGGAAATCGTCGGGTTGCCGCCGGCTCCCGTCAACGCTGGCGACCGGGCGCGGCGCGATCTGATGCAGCGACACGACGACGAGATACGCAACGAATTGCATCTTGCTAACGGTCAAGAAATCAGCCGCACCGGAAACGGGTTTCTCGCGGTATTTCTGCGACCAACGCGGGCGATCCAATGTGCAATCGCGGTCCGTCGTCGAATGAAGAGGTTAGACCTTCAGGTTCGCGCGGCAGTCCATATTGGCGAATGCGAAAGGCGCGGAGACGACTTCACCGGTGTTGCAATTCAACTGGCATCACATCTGCTCGACGTTGCCGGACCGGGCGAGATCATCGCGTCGCGCACGGTTCGTGATCTCGCGGCCGGTTCCGGCCTGGCTTTTGAAGAGCATGGCGAGATGGAGCTTGTAGGTGTTCCCGGCAGCCTGCAGCTTTTTTCCGTCAGTGAACCGGCTGCCTGAGGTCCCGCTGGGTTGGGATATGAGCCGGAGAGTTCAATAGGCCGGCGGGACAGCGCCCCCCTCTGTCCTGCCGGACATCTCCCCACAAGGGGGGAGATCGGCAGCTTCACTGTCGGCCCTCAGAACAGGAATGCGGCCGTAGCGGGGTTCGGGCCGGAGCGGCCGTCGGGCGAATCCATGCCCCGAATGAGCTCGAGGTCCTTCGCTTCCAGCTCGAAATCGAAGACATCGAAATTGGCGGCGATGCGGTCCTGGTGGATCGACTTTGGAATAACGATCAGCCCTTCCTGAAGATGCCACCTGACGATCGTCTGCGCCAGCGACTTGCCGTGTTTCCTGGCAATGCTTTCAAGCGTCGGATCGTTCAACAGCCGGCCGCTGCCCAGCGGGCTCCAGCTTTCGATGCGGATGTTGTGCCTGTCATGAAATTCGCGTTTGTCACGCTGCTGGAAGCGGGGGTGGAGCTCGATCTGGTTGACGGTCGGCGTGACACCGGTCTCGCCGATGATCCGTTCGAGATGGTCCTGGTTGAAGTTCGAAACGCCGATCGACTTGATCCGGCCTGATTGCCTGAGTTCGACCAGCGTCTTCCAGGCTTCGACATATCTGTCCTGGCTGGGCACCGGCCAGTGGATCAGGAACAGGTCGATCTGCTCGATGCCGAGCTTGCTCATCGTCTCGTCGAAGGCGCGCAAGGCGGCGTCGCGCTGATGCGCGCCGTTGCGCAGTTTCGAGGTGATGAACAACTCGCTTCTCGGCACGCCGGCCGAGCGGATTGCCTGCCCGACACCTTCCTCGTTCTGATAGCCTTCGGCGGTGTCGATCAGTCTGTAGCCGGCCTCGATTCCCCAGCGCACTACCTTGGCGGTGATGGCTGGATCGACCTGCCACACGCCGAGGCCGATTTGCGGAATGGCGGAGCCGTCGTTCAATCTGATCTGTTCAGGTCTATTCAGGGTAATCTGTTCAGGCATGTTCAGGTCCTTCTGCATCGTTCCGCCCGGCGCAGGCTCTATCTAGTCCGGATGGCCGGCAAAGCCAGTCGATATCAGGAGAATGTGAGGAGACGGACGTGAAGCGCTGATCTCGATGTCCGTTCGGGCCGACAGCGTTCCAGCTTTTGACCCATTGGACTCGAGTACAGGAGCCGCCACTATTGCCGATAATGTGGTATTCTGCCGACTATCCGAGGAGGCGACTGCGTTGACCAACAGCTTGGAAGCCGAAGGGGCAAGAGACTGGTCTCACCTGCTGATCGCGGCAGAAAAAGGCGATGCGGAGGCGGTTCGATCGGAATTGGCGGCTGGCGCCGATATCAATCAGTCGGACGACGGCGGCTGGTCTGCACTTCACCTTTCAGCCCTCAATGACCGCACAGCTGTGGTGGAGGCGCTGATCGAAGACCCGGAAATCGACGTGAATTCCAGAAACAAGTGGAAGAGCACGCCCTTGAGTCTTGCGTCGGCCAAGGGACATTACGCGTGTATCTCAGTCCTCGTGAGACACCCCCAAATAGAGATCAACGCGCGAGCTGACTACTACGGCAGAACGGCTCTTATCGAGGCGGCGAAGAACGGGCATCTGGAAGTCGTCAAGTTGCTCGTGCAGAATGGCGCGGAAGTAAATCTGACCGACAAGACGGGGAGAAACAACGCGCTCATCGAGGCGATCAAAGGGCGGCACTACGAGATCGCGGAATACCTGCTGGATTCTGGGAAGGTGAGCTTTATCAACAAGGAGATGAGGCTGAACGCCCTGATCTGGGCTGGCAGCTGCCACAACCCTCAGCTTATCGAAAAGCTGGAAACCGCGATCCACACTTTCTTCGACGGCAAGTAAGAGCCTGCGCTCCACTGCTCCCGAGCGCGCGTCCGCATCCCCTGTCACCTCGACGTCCTCGGTGAGCGCAAACGGCCCGCAGCGCTTCACATAAATTATTCAACCAAACGGTTGACTATCTCAAAGCGCGCGTCTATATTCAACTAAATGGTTGAATTAGAGACACACCAGATGGACGCGGTCTTTCACGCCCTTGGCGACGCCACCCGCCGGCACATGCTTCGCGATCTCGCCGATGGCGAGAAAACGGTAAGCCAGCTGGCGGAACCCTTCGTGATGTCGCTCGCGGCCGCCTCCAAGCACATCAAGGCGCTGGAGAACGCAGGGCTTATTCATCGAGAGGTGAGGGGCCGCACGCATTTGTGCCGACTAGCCCCTGGACCCCTAGCCAGCGCACATCAGTGGCTCGGCTTCTACGAGCGCTTCTGGACCGGTCGTCTCGATGTTCTCGAACGCCTTCTTCGCGAAGAGGACGCACGCAAAGCCCAGGATGAGCCCAGGAAATCGCCCAATCCGAAAGAAGGAGACGAGCAATGAACCAGATGAGAACCATCGGCGCCTATGGCGAGCTGACCGAGCCCGCCACGTTCACCATCCAGCGCCTTTTGCCCGGCCCCATCGAGCGCGTCTGGGCCTATCTCACCGAGAGTGACTTGCGACGGCAATGGATGGCCGCAGGCCAAATGGAAATGAAGGCCGGCAGCTCGTTCGAGTTCGTCTGGCGCAACGACGAGCTGACCGACCCGCCTGGCCAGCGCCCCGCGGGTTTCCCCGAAGAGCATCGGATGGAGGGCCGGATCACCGAACTCGATCCGCCGCGCAAGCTTTCGATCACCTGGGGAAACACCGGCGGCGTCTCCTTCTTGCTGGAGGCGAAGGGTAGCGATGTGCTGCTCACCGTCGTCCATCGGCGGCTGCCGGAACGTGCAATCCAGCTCAACATCACTGCCGGCTGGCACATACACCTCGACCTGCTGGCCGCCCGTCTGGCGGGCAAGACACCGACCTCGTTCTGGGACGGCTGGAGCCGCCTGCGGGAAGAATACGACCGCCGCTTGCCGGCCTGATGTAACTCGCGGCGGCCATCCCTGAGGTCGCCGCCAGCCATACGAAGCAACGATGAACCGATGAAACGTGCTTGCATCCCGCAAGCCTGATGGAGGAAGTCATGCGTAAATTGATCACTGGAATGAAAATTTCCGTGGACGGCAAGATGGAGGGACCCGAGGGATACGCCGATTGGGTCGATGCGTGGTCCGAGGAATACGGCCTGACGCCGCAAATCGATGCCTGCCTCCTTGGCAGCGTCATGTATGCTGGCTACGAGCGCTACTGGAGCGCCATCCAGAACGAGCCCGACAAGCCGCTGCCGATGACCGGCAAATTGCCGAAGCCGGCCGAGCTCGAATGGGCCCGCTTCGCCGCCCAGACGCCGCATTATGTGCTGTCGAACACAATGACTTCGGCGGCCTGGCCAAAGACGCGCTTCGTGCGGAATTTCGAGGATATCGCTGCGCTGAAACAGCAGCCCGGCAAGGACATCTACCTTATGGGCGGCGCCCGAATTACCGCGAGCCTTATCGATGCCGGGCTGGTGGATGAACTCAGGCTGATCGTCTATCCGCTGCTCGCCGGTGAAGGAAAGGCGCTGTTTGGAACGGCGAAGAATCGTCGTGGGCTCGAACTGCGCAAGGTTGAGCAGCTGTCGGACGGCCGCGTCGGGCTGGTCTATGGGATTGGCTAAAGCGCGTCGCGTTCGATCGGCCTCATGCGACGCGCTTTAGGTTCTTTGTTATGCATGTCGTTATCGCAAACCGATACACACTTTTGCGCGACATGCATTAGCGCCAACGTCAGGCAACGACACCGCGGCAGGCCCAGGCGACATTGGCAAAGGACCTCGGGCCGTCGGGCCGGCCGGCCTCATAGGCGTCGCGCATGGCGGCGTCGGTGCGCGCCCGCTCTTCTGGATCGAGCGTGGCCACATACTTGCCGAGCGGCCCTTCGCCGGCGGCAATCGGCGCCCAGTAATCGTCGAAGTTTTGGTAGTCCATGCGGATCATCAGCTCGGTCTCCGTAACGTCGCGGAGACCCTGCTCGACAAAGGTCCGTTTCATTTCGCCCGGCTGCATCATCGGCTGGGTGCAATAGCGGGCGCGCAGCTGGCGTCCGCCTTCACTGAGCACTGCCACCGTGTCGATCATCATGCGCATTCCGGGCATGCCGCCGAGATGGTCCCATACGGTCGCCGCGACCACGCCGCCCGGCCGCACGACGCGTCGCATCTCAGCGACTGCCTTGCCGGTTTCGGGCACGAAATGGAGCACGAGCAGCGCCAGGGCACGGTCGAACGCGCCGTCCTCAAAGGGCAGAGCGCAGGCATCCGCCTGGCGGATTTTTATCCGCGGGTCGGTGTTGCGCCGGATTGCCTCCTCGACGAAAACGGCCGAAAAATCGATCGCGGCGATCTCACGGAGTTCAGCGGCCTTGACGAGCGCGAAGGTCAGGCTGCCGGTGCCACAACCGACGTCGAGGATCTTTTCGCCGTCCTTAAGGCCCGCGAAGTCGATGAACAGCGGCCCGAGCCTTTGGCTCCAGCGACCCATGAGCTGCTCATAGCCGGCAGCATGGTGAACATTGAAACTTGAAGTCATCGAACCCTCCCTTAGCATAAGCTAAACCTCGACACAGCGATTGCCAAGGCGGGCGAGCATTCGTCCCACCGTGAGGCGGCCGCTGGCGAAAGCCACCTTACGGATGCCGGGGCGCGAAGACTTCGCCGGCATCGTGGATTTGATGCGGCCGGCGAGCCGACCTCGATCAGTCTGGGCCACCTATTTGGCGGGCAGTCCGCGGCGCTGGCACTGGATCTCCAACACGGAAGGCGAACGACACGACTTTCGTCGCATCCGGATCGACCTCGCAACGAAAGCTCAGAGCGTACCACTGCCCGCCGGCGCGGAACTCGGTCCTGGAGACTTGCATGATATTGCCGGCCTTCAACCTGAAGGGACGCAAGACGTCAGGAAAGTAGGGGGGCGAAGCATGGCGCAACTGTTCGCGCACTTCCCAGAAGCAGAGCTGACCGATCCGATCGGGGCGCGGCACATTTCTCATGGCGGTTGTCGCGATCGGATCACCGGTTGCTGTTTGCGAGAACAATCTTTTCGCTTCTTCAAGCTTCAGCGGCTTTTGCACCTTGGCCGCTCGCTTGGGCTTAGGCGACGCGGATGCGCCAGGCGGCGGAGCCGGGTCTTTGCCGTCTACCGCAGTCACGTCCGGCGGCTGCGCAAGATCCTGTTTATCGGGATCTTGCGGCGCCGTCGGTTGTTCCGAACCATCCTCCGCACTGTTGCCGTCCAGAGACTTGCGAGGGCCGGCGTCCTTCTCGCCGAATTGGAAGACAGGCTTCTGAGGGCCGGCTTCCGGATGCGCCGGCGTCTCGATCTTTGCTTCCGGCGGCTTTTCGGGCTTGGGCGGTTTCGCAGGAGGCGGAGGTTTGGCTTTCTCCGATGGTTTGGGCGGCGGCACCAGATCCACCCCAATGGCCTGCTCCTTCTGCGGCTGCGGGGGCGACACCGGCAGCGCGGACAACAGAAGCGCCGCGGCGAGCAAATGCAGGACCGCGGAGGCAGGCAAGGCCCACCTGAATACCTGGCGCTGATCCCGTATCTCGTCCGTCATCGTGACCGGTGTGTGGAATGAAATATTGGCGGCATCAAGCACCGATGCCGCCAGACGTCGAAATAACCGGTTCATGTCGAGCTTCGACGGTTTTGCGGCGGCCGAGCAGATGCCGCCCAACGCGTTCGTTGGAACTGTCGCCGTCGCTACGAATCGCGCCATCGGCGACTGCCGCGAGGCGCGTCATTCAAATACACGAGGACAGTGGCCGAGCCTGTCCCTAGCGTGGCGTCGGCCAGAGCGCACGGTCAGGGGTGAACCCGTATTCGGGGGAGGCGAATGTTCGCTCCTTAACGGCGCTGCACGAGAGGGATATTCAGTCATGAATTTCAAAGGTTTGATCAAGCGTGCCGAGACTGTGGAGAGGGCGTTCAAGGAGCTCGAAACCGATTTGGCGGATGCGTTTAGCGAATGTCTCAACGTGGACGATCAGTCGCCGTTGAACGACGTCACTGTCCCGGATGAGACTGTGTCGGATGGGAATCTCGCGGCAATGGATGACAGCTCGCAACTTGAGGCCAATGCGGATGCCTTCGAGACCGCGCGACGGCTGACGCCCCACACGCAAACCCGGCTCGCTGCCTTAAGTGCGGTCGACGGGCTCTTTCACGACGCGCAGGAGTATCTTGGGGAGATCCATGCGAAACTGTCGGAGATCGCGACCTCGCATCATCTGACAGGCGAATTCCTGAAACTCCTCCACGGCGACATTCTTCGCGCCAACGAATTGGAGCTGGCAAATACCAGCTTGACCGCGCAACAAAGAGCACTATCCGAACAGCTCCACGATGCAACCAGAAAGCAGCGCGAGCGCGACAGCGCTATCGAGGCGCTGCAGCAGCACGAGGCGAGCCTGGTCGAGGACAAGGAAGCACTTCGCGGCGCGCTGGCTGCAGCAAGGCTGGAACTCGTCGTGGCAGGCAATGCGAGCGCAAAACGCGAGGCCGAGTTCGGCGAGCTTGTCAAAACGCTCTCGGCCAGAGCGGTCGAGGCCAACAGACGCTCGCGCGAGAACGAGATGCTGCGGGAGAAACATGTCAGCCTGTCGATCGACCTCGACAAGGCGCTGAAACGGGAGGCCGAGGCCCGGCACAGGCTGGACGAACTCTCGACTGTCCACGCCAATGACGCCGCACAGGTTTCGGAACTGCTGGCCGCGCTTGGCAAGAGCGAGAAAGAGGAAATGCGGCTGCAGAAATCGCTCGACATGGCGCAGGCCAAGCTGTCGGAAATGACGGAAGCGGCCCGCATCAGGGACGGGGACAGGGAAGCCGAACTTGCACGCGGTGTCGCGGAGATGACCGGCTTGCGTTCTGAGATCGAGGATCTCCGATCGCGACTGGAAGCCGCCTCGAACCACAACAGCGAAGCCGTCAGCGAGATCGCCAGGCTCAAGGCTCAAGCGAGCGACGCGGTGGCCGAAAAGCAAATCGCCGAGGAAAAATTGTCTGCTCTCATGAAGGAGAGCGAAAGCGACAAGATGAACCTTTCCGCGGTCAGCGCGAATTTTTCGCAGCTTTCCCTGCAGCAGGCATCCGAACAGATACAGTTCGACGTCCAGCGGCAGGAATGCGAGGATCTGCGTGCCGAAGTCGCGTCGCTTCAAGCCCGGGTCAAGGAACTGTTGCCCTATGAGCGGCTCCACAAGGTCACCAACGCCAGACCGCGTGAAGACGGCGTGGTCGAGATCACCGCTGCGGTGGCGGAGAAGGCCCGCGCCAGCAGGCGGCGCCTTCGCCTGCGCGCGGCATCCTAGCGGCTGTCTGAATTTCGACTGGTGCGAAACCGACATCCGTCAATGGATGGCGGGTCGAGCGTGAGGCTGGCCTTCCCTGCGTCGGCCTGCAATAGTGCACGCCGGTGAAGCGGAGGGGGCTGAGCATGCGGCTATTCATAAAGCGGAACCACCTCCGTTGGAGGATGTTGGCCTTCATCGCTATCATGGTGCTTTTGCCGAAAGCGGCGTCGGCCGATACCATCCCACCCGACAGGATCGCCGCGGCCCTTGCGAAGCTCGAATTACTCGCCGAAGGCGTCGTCGCGGATGGTAGCGTGCCCGGTCTGGCCATCGGCGTCGTGCATGGCGACGAGGTGATCTTCCTCAAGGGGTTCGGGCATCGCGAGACCGGCAAGCCGGAGGCCGTCGACGCCGATACGGTCTTCCAGATCGCCTCGCTCTCCAAACCGGTCTCAGCCACCGTCGTGGCGGCGCTGGTCAGCGACGGGATTGCTTCGTGGGATTCGAAGATCGCCGACCTCGATCCGGCTTTCCGGCTCGCCGAGCCCTATCCGACCAGCGAACTCACGGTCCGCGACCTGTTTGCGCACCGCAGCGGGCTTCCCGGCACGGCGGGCGACGACCTCGAGGACATTGGCTATGACCGCGGGGAGATCCTGCGCCGCCTGCGGTTCGTGTCGCCGTCGTCGAGCTTTCGTGCCGGCTATTCCTACAGTAATTTCGGACTGACCGAGGGTGCCGTCGCCGCCGCGAAGCCGACGGGCAAGCCCTGGGAAGAGGTCGCCGAAGAGAAGCTCTATCGTCCGCTTGGAATGGCCTCGACCAGTTCGCGTCATTCGGACTTCATCAAGCACGCCAACCGCGCCGAACTCCACGCCAAGATCGATGGCGCCTGGGCCGCGAAGGTCCAGCGCTATCCGGATGCGCAGGCGCCAGCAGGCGGCGTCAGTTCCACCGCACGCGATCTCTCTCAATGGATGCGCCTTGTGCTCGGCAACGGGGCCTACGCCGGCAAGAGACTCATTGCCGCCGATGCGCTGGACCAGACACATATTCCCTTGATGGTTCGCGGCAAGAACCCCGTCTCCGGAGGCGAGGCCTTCTACGGCCTCGGCTGGAATGTCGAATTCGGCCGGCACGGGCTGGTCTGGGGTCATGCGGGCGCCTTCAGCACCGGCGCACGCAGTCTGGTGATGCTCTTCCCCGAGGAGAAGCTTGGCATCGTCGTCATCGCCAACGCCTTTCCGACAGGCGTGCCGGAGGGACTGTCCGACAGCTTCGCCGATCTCGTCTTCGACGGAACGCTGGGGAAAGATAAGGTAAAGGCATGGAATGATATCTATGCAGGCATGTTCGGGCCGGTGATTGCGGCGGCCAAGGCCACCTATGCCGTGCCGCCCTCTCCGGCAAGTCCGGCCGGGCCAGCCAGTGCCTATGCCGGCCGTTACTTCAACGACTTCATCGGCGATGCTATTGTGTCGGGCGAAGGAGAGGCTCTTGTCCTCAAGGTCGGGCCCGCCGGTGCGCGGTCCTATCCACTGAAGCATTTCGACCGCGACCTCTTCGTGACCTTCCCCGATGCCGAGATGCCGGACAGGCCCTCGGCCGTCAGCTTTGTCATCGACCCCGACGGCAAGGCGTCGGCCGTGACCATCGAGTTTCTCAACGACAATCATCTCGGCACGCTGCAGCGCGAGGGTGATTAGCCGTCGCGGGGCGGGCGAGCCTTTGCCGGTTCAGGATGCCGGGCCGAACTGGAGCAATTTGAAGCAATCGCCGCTGCCCGGCGTCGCTTGCGTCAGGAAGGGTTTCGACCGGTCGATCCATTCTTGGTGCGACCTGGCATCGGCTTCGATCTCATTGGCCGGTGCAAGCTTGACGAAACCGCGCCCCTTGCTGAACAGCCAGCATGCGCGGCCGAGAAACCGCCTGCTGCGCTGGCGCAGGAGGTCGGCATCATAAAAAATGTCGAGCACCTCCTGCTTGATCTTCCGCTCCTTTTCGGGATTGGCGATCGCAACCTCGATCGCCTCGCCGCCGATCGCATCCTGCAGGTCCTTGTAATCCAGGGCGATCTGAGTGGTGGCATATTTGATGTCGCTCTCGTCCCGGACGATGTTGAACCATAGCGTTGGGTTGAGCTCGTTGACGACGAACGATGCTTCGAAATCGCGTGATAAATTCAGGGTATCGAACCCCTGAACATCGACGTCGCGTTCGACCAGAAGGATCTGCGAAACCTGCTTGGCGAGCGCCGTCCCGTGGGCGCTGACCGCGGCATTGTTGCCGCCGAGTTCCGGACTGACATAGGCGCCGCCATCATCCAGCAGCGCATCGAATTCGCCAAGGGCCTCCACGACGGCGCCGCCGCGGGCAATACGCGCCGCCAGTTTGGCGAGAACCTGCTGGAGCTCCGTTTCGCGTTTACGCTGGTCCTGATAGTTCTGCTGGAAAAAGAAGATGAACAGGGACACGCCAATGCCGATCAGGATCACGCCCAGCTGCGAAAAGATGTTGCGATAATATTCCAGCAGCTTTTCACGATGGCGTACGTCGTCACGCACACTGTGCGCCACACGGAGATTGACGATCAGCGAAACGACCAGGAGCCCGGCACCGACCAGGATCAGGCCGCCGATCAGCAGGTAGCCGTAGCCAGAGTTCAAATCCATTCTTTGCCGCGCTCCCGAAACCCCAGACAGCGCAGACTAATACCGTTCGGCTTCAACACCTACGTTTTCATAGGAGCGCCGGCGAAGGATTCCCACCATTCGGCCGCTGTTCTTACAGCCAGGTCTATGCTCGCCGTCCGCCTCGTTTCGTAGCGGTCTTCTCGCAGCCGAATTCAGGCCGCGTGCTTGGAACCAATGACGGGCGAGACTGTTCAGCTATGACTTTGATACGACGCCGATGTGCCCGGTCGGCTGGGCATGCGGCGATCTTGAGGAGTTCTCATCATGAAGATTTCGTCCAGATTTCGTTCAGTCGCGGTTGCCGTCATCGCCGCCGCGGCAGTTAGCTTTGCCAGCGTCGCGCATGCCGACAGCGGTACGATCCGCTTCGCCATCTACAAGGCGGCCTTTTTCATCGGCGGCTCCGGAGGCGAGGGCACACTGACCTTCCATGGTCGCCGATATCCCATCTCGGTCGGCGGCATCTCGGGCGGCCTCGCCTTCGGCGCCTCCAAGACCTATTTCAAAGGTACCGTGCGCCACATACGCCGCGCCCGGGATGTGACGGGGGTGTACGGTGCAGCGGGCGGTGGCGGCGCGCTTGGCAAAGGAGCCCAGGTGATCGTCATGACCAATGACAAGGGTGCCCAACTCGAACTCACAGGCAGGCAGGTAGGTCTGCAAGTCAACGCCGATCTCAGCGGTATGAGCATCTCGCTGAAATAAGGGCAGTCATTGCATTCGTCATTCCCTGGATGGGCCGGATTTGGCCGCTCCAAACCGCAGCCCATCCATCAGCAGCGACACCAATCGGCGCGAGCGGTCGCGCCAGTCCTTGGTGTCCGGGGCCGAATAGATGCCGCCCAGCGCATGCAGCACGTCGGAGGCATCGACGTCGCTGCGGATCGAGCCGTTGGCGACCGCGGCATCGATCAGCCGCCGCAAAGCCAGCGTCACCCTGCCCGAAACGTCGGAGAACAGGGTGGAGTTGGTTGTGAGCAGGATGCGCAGGCTTGTCGACAGCCCGCGCTTGGTGGCGATGTAGTCGACGAAGCGCTGCATCCATTGTTCGAGCGCGACGTCGGGCACATGATCGTGGGCGAGTTCGTCGGCCGCCTGGCACAGTCCTTCCACTTCGCGCCGATAAACCACCTCGACCAGATGCTCGCGCGTTGGGAAATGCCGGTAGAGCGTGCCGATGCCGACGCCGGCCTGACGCGCAATCTCCTCCAGCGAGGCATCGACGCCATGCGCGGCAAAGGCTTTCGCCGCGACCTCGACCAGTGCGTCGCGGTTGCGCTGCGCGTCGGCGCGCAGCGGTTTTGCAGCGGCGGCTTCGGCCTTGTCTCCAGATATGACGGGCGGCTCTGCGGCCAATTTTTTCTCCAGTGTTGATCCGAATAGGGCAGGCCCCGTTTCAACAACGGAGACGCCTCCAACTTCGTTACGCCTCCGACAAATATAATCGCAAGTAAATACAATCACAGGATCGAGTCTGGGCCGGCGTTCCGCATCTTGCCTGTCCCGGTGGATGACGACGGAGGATATTTCCTGGCGCGGCCGGCACTCCTCATCTGTTCGGCCGATGCCCTGAGGCAAAAATGAGCCGACATTGAGCACGATCCCCTCAGGATCATTGGACTGTCCTGCCCCTACAGACAGTTCAGAGAGCACCACCGGCTTGGGCCGGTGGTGCTTTTTTGTCTCCAGGCATGACGGCTGGCTGCCCTGCCAATTTTCTCCAATTTTGATCATTTTCGATCCTGGGCTTGAACAGGGCCGAGCAGGTCCTTAGGTAATAAGCGGAGGCGCCTCCGATTGTGGAGCGCCTTTCTCATGTAATCACGGGATCGGGTATGTCACGTCTTTCGACCTCGCAAGCCGCAGCCTCCCCGAGGTCGCGCCAAGTCAGGCAGACCCCCTCTGCCCTGCCGGGCATTTCCCCCAAGGGGAAGATAGCCTTCACCTAGCCATAAGCTGACCTTGCCGCTCGCCGGCCGGGCACCAGATCATCCCCTCCCGCGTCAAGCAACTGGAGCCAGACGCCCCATGACAAGCAAAACCCGAACTCCAATCCAACTTCAAATCAACGGACATCCACATGAGCTGGAGGTCGAACCGCGCGTTACCCTGCTCGACGCCTTGCGCGACCATCTCGGCCTGACCGGCACCAAGAAGGGCTGCGACCAGGGCCAGTGCGGCGCCTGCACGGTGCATATCGACGGCCAGCGCGTGCTGGCCTGCCTGACGCTTGCCACTCAGGCTGAGAGCAGGGACATCACCACCATCGAAGGGCTTGCCGGGGAGGATGGCACGCTGCATGCGGTGCAGGCCGCCTTCCTCGAACAGGATGCCTTCCAGTGCGGCTATTGCACGCCGGGCCAGATCATGTCGGCGGTCGCCTGCATTCGCGAGGGCCATGCCGGTTCCGACGAGGAGATCCGCGAATACATGGCCGGCAATCTCTGCCGCTGCGGCGCCTATCCGCATATCATCGCCGCCGTGCGCCAGGCGGCCGTGGAGGCCGCGTCATGAGGGACTTTTCGTATCTCCGCGCCGGCTCCGTCGATGCAGCCCGTGAGGCAGCAGCACTTCCCGGCGCCATGCTTTTGGCCGGCGGCACGACGCTTGTCGATCTCGCGAAATGCGGCGTTGCCGAACCCGAGACCGTGGTCGACATCACCCATCTCAAGGGACTGGACACGATTGCCGTTGATGACCGGGGCGCCACGATCGGCGCGCTGGCCAGGATGAGCCGCGTCGCCGACCATGCCGATATCAAGAGTCGGTTCCCAGCCGTCTCGGAAGCATTGTGGCAGGCCGCATCGGCGCAGTTGCGCAACATGGCGACGATCGGCGGCAATTTGATGCAGCGTACGCGCTGCCCCTATTTCCGCGATCCGGCGAATTTCCCCGCTTGCAACAAGCGCTCGCCCGGCAGCGGCTGCTCGGCGATCGGCGGCGTCACCCGTGGTCATGCCGTGCTCGGCACCAGCGAAGCCTGCATCGCCACCTATCCCGGCGACCTGGCGGTTGCGCTCGTCGCCTTCGACGCGATCCTCCATCTCGGCGACCGTCAGGTCGCCGTCGATGATTTTTTCCTGCCGCCGGGCAGCACGCCCGAACGGGAACATGCGATCGAACCCGGCGAGATGATCACCGCGATCGGCATTCCCGCTTCGGCCGCCCGCCGCTCGACCTATCTCAAGGTCCGCGACCGCCAGTCCTATGAATTCGCCGCGGCAAGTGCCGCGGTCGGTATCGAGTTCGAGGCCGACGGAAGGACGATCCGCGATCTGCGCGTCGCGCTTGGCGGCGTTGCCACCAAGCCATGGCGCGCCCGCGCCGTCGAAGAGGCGCTGAAAGGCAAGGTGCTCGAGCCGGAGGTCGTCAGGCAAGCCAGCCTGCTCGCCGTCGAGGGCGCCGTCGACCATGGCGCCAACCACTACAAGATCGAACTGGCGCCGCGCGTCGTCGCCCGCGCCATCCTCAAAATGGGAGAAACGGCATGACCGTTCACGAGTTGAGAACAAGACCTGGCGATGCCAAACGCGGCGACGCTTCGGACGGCGCCGTCCTCGCGGATCAGGTCGGCGGCCGGCTGTCGCGCGTCGACGGACCGGCCAAGATCACCGGTGCCGCCAAATACGCCGTCGAGCAGCAGCTCGAGGGGCTCACCTATGCGGTGCTGGTCGAGAGTACCATTGCCGCCGGCCGGGTGCAGTCGATCGACACGGCAGCGGCCGAAGCCGCGCCGGGCGTGCTGCTGGTGCTGACGCCCGACAATTTCCTGCCGCTGAGAACCGCCACGGACTGGCTGGGCACGCCGCCGCCGGCTGTTGCCTATTGCCCGCTGGCGCGCAGCATCACCTTCAGCGGCCAGCATATCGCGGCGGTGGTGGCCGAGAGCTTCGAACAGGCGGTCGCAGCCGCGGCGCTGGTCAAGATCGCCTATGACGAGGCGCCGGCGATCGTCGACCTCAGCGATCCGAAAGCCGGCGACGGCATTGCGGTCGATGCGATGACCAAGGAGTGGGGTGAGGCGGAGACCGCGTTCGCCTCGGCTCCGGTCAGGATCTGCAACGCCTACAACACGCCGCGCGAATACCAGGCGCCGATGGAGCCGCATGGCCTGATCGCAAAGTGGCAGGACGACCAACTCACGGTCTGGGAGCCGAGCCAGTGGCTCGACGGCATGGCGCGGACCTATGCCGAATGGTTCGGCGTGCCGTTCGAGAATGTGCGACTGGTCTCGCCCTATATTGGCGGCGGCTTCGGCTCCAAGGCGTTCGCCTATGGCTACGGCGCGGTGGCGGCAGTCGCCGCGAAAATGCTGGGACGGCCGGTGAAGCTGGCGGTCAGCAGGCCGCAGACCTTCACCGCCTATGGCGGACGGGCGGCGACGCGCCAGACCGTGGCGCTCGGCGCCAACGCAGAGGGTCAGATCCAGTCGATCGTGCATCGCGGCGTCAACGAGACCTCGGTCGACGGCATGTGGGTCGAGCCGCTCGGCTCGGTCACCTCGGTCATGTACGCGACGCCGAATTTCTCGTCGCGGCAGAACGTCGTGCGGGTCAACACGGTGGTGCCGGGGGCATTGCGCGCGCCGGGCGAGAACCCGAGCGCCTTCGGCATCGAAAGCGCGATCGACGAGCTCGCCTATGAGGTCGGTATCGACCCGCTGGAAATCCGTCTCAGGAACTATGCCGAGCAGGATCCGCATGCGAAGAAGCCGTGGTCGACACGGCAGCTGCGCGAGGCGTTCGCGGCCGGCGCTGAAGCCTTTGGCTGGTCGAAGCGGACGCCCCAGCCGCGTTCGATGCGCGACGGCAACCAGTTGATCGGCTGGGGCGTCGCCGCCGGCACCTACCCGGTGCGGCGCGCCTATGGCGAGGCGGTCGTGCGCATTCTCGCCGACGGCTCGGTTGAGGTCGAAAGCTCGTCGATCGACATGGGGCAGGGCACCTACACGATCTTGGCGCAGACCGCCGCCGAGGTGCTGGGCGTGCCGGCGGAAAACGTCATCGTCAAGCTCGGCGATTCCCGCTATGCCCGTGCCGGCGTCACCGGCGGTTCGCGGCTGGCCGGGGTGATGACCGGCGCCGTCCACAAGGCGGCGAGTGCCGCGCTCGACCAGTTGGTCGGGCTCGCCATCAGTGATCCGGCTTCGCCGTTCCATACGCTGCAGGCCAACACGCTCGTCGTCGCCAATGGCCGCATTTCGTCGCCGCGCGGCAACGGCCCTGAAGTTTCCATCGCCGAACTGCTCAGCAGCGTCGGGCGCCAGCATATCGAGGCCAAGGGCGACACGATGCCGGCCAATTCGACGGTCGAGGACCGCTACAAGAACTACACCACCATAGCTATGGCGCTGCCGCACACCGAGGGCGACTATTCCCGCCACAGCTGGTGCGCGCATTTCATCGAAGTGCGCGTCGACGAAGACTTTGGCACGGTTCGTGTGTCGCGCGTGGTATCGGCGCTGGATTCGGGCCGGCTCTATAACCCCAAGCTCGCCGAAAGCCAGTGGAAGGGCGGCATCATCATGGGCATCGGCCAGGCGCTGCTCGAGGAAGGCATCGTCGACCGCCGCCACGGCCGCATCGTCAACAACAACCTCGCCGACTATCTCATCGCCACCAATGCCGACATTCCCGACATCGAGGTAATCTCAGTCGGTATTCCCGACCCGCATTCCTCGGTGCTTGGCGGCAAGGGGGTCGGCGAGCTAGGCATCGTCGGCGTGGCGCCGGCGATCGCCAACGCGGTATTCCACGCCACCGGGAAACGGGTGCGGGATCTGCCGATCACGCTGGAGAAGCTGATTTAGGCGGACGCGGTGGAACTGCCAATCTCCCCCCTCGTGGGGGAGATGCCCGGCAGGGCAGAGGGGGGCGTGAAGGATCGCCAGCGTTCAGTTCAACTTTGATGAGCTGAGAACCTTACGTGGGTGCGCGAACTGCTTGATAGGCTGGAGGGACAGCGCCCCTCTCTGTCCTGCCGGACATCTCCCCCACGAGGGGGGAGATCGGCAGCTTGAACGCCCTGCCTTTTCAGGCTCACCACGACAGACTGAACGCAAGCTTGCCGAAATGCCGGCCGCCGGCCGCCATGTGGGCGTAGGCCTCGGTCGCCTGGTGCTGGCTGTAGATTGTGTCGATGACCGGATCGATACGGGCGGCGCCGATAGCGCGCGCAGCGTCGCGCAGGTCGGATACCGAACCGGTGTTGTTGCCCACTACCTTGAGCGCCTTGATGATGATCGGCAGCAGGTTCGTGGTGGCCTCGGCGCCGGTGACGAAGCCGATCGCGAACACCGTGCCGCCGGGCGCCGCGGCATTGATTGAGCGGGCGAAGGTGGCCGAGCCGCCGGTCTCGACGATCAGATCGGCGCCGAGGCCGTCGGTCAGCTCGAGCACCTTGGCGTCCCAGTCCGGTGTCTCACGATAATTGATGAGATGATCCGCACCCAAGGCCTTGGCGCGGGCCAGCTTTTCGTCCGACGACGAGGTGATGATGACCGTGGCGCCGGCTGCCTTTGCCAGCTGCAGGGTCAAGATCGACACACCGCCGGTGCCGAGCAGGACGACGACTGATCCGGGCCCGGCATCGGCGGCGCGGATCGCGTTCCAGGCGGTGGTGCCAGCGATCGGCAGCGTTGCTGCCGCTTCGAAGGACAAGTGAGCCGGCATCGGCACGACGGCATTGGCCGGCAGCACGACATATTCGGCGAGCGAGCCGGGCAGTGTCAGCCCGCGCATCTCTCTGGTCTCATAAGGCCGCGGACGGCCGCCGATCCAACGCGGTTTTGCATGGGCGATGATGCGGTCGTTGACGGCGAGCCTCGACACGCCCTCGCCGATGCCGACGATCTCGCCGGCGCCGTCGACGACGGGAATGAGCGGAAAGCTCGGGCCTGGATAGTTGCCGCTCGCGATCGCGACGTCGACAAAGTTGAGGCTTGCGGCGCGCAGGCGGATCAGCACTTCGCCGCGCTGCGGTTCAGGCGTGGGAACGGTGGCCGCGCGAAACGCGTCCAGTCTCGGGGCAGTCAGTTCGATCGCTTTCATGTCTCACTCCGGTTGATGGGCCGATTGACGGGCCGGGATTGAGTGAAACTAGCTGCTGCGCTATTGGTATATAATCCTTGGCTTTTACATTTGAGCTCTGCGCCAGATGCAGCAATCGCACGAACCGGCAGCATTGGCCGAAATGGCCGCCTTCGCGGCAATCGCCGAAGCACGCTCCTTCACCAAGGCGGCGGCTCGCATCGGCCGCGACGCAACGATCCTGTCGCGGCGCCTTGCCTCCCTGGAAGAGCGGTTGGGCGTGCGCCTGCTGCACCGGACGACGCGAAGCGTGTCGCTGACCGAGGCGGGTTCGGAGTTCCTCGTCCGCATCCGCGCTATCCTGGCCGCCGTCGACGAAGCCGAGGCTGTCGCGTCGGCGCATGCCGGCGGCGGGCCGCGCGGCGTGCTGCGGCTGGCGCTGCCCGGCTCGTTCGGGCGCATGTGGATCGGCCCCCTGCTGCCACAGTTTCTCGCCGAATTTCCCGACGTCCGTATCGAGGCCGAGTTCTCCAACCGCTTCGTCGATCTCGTCGCCGAGAATTTCGATGTTGCCGTTCGTCTCGGCGCGCTGGAGGATTCGCGGCTGGTGGCGCGCAAGGTCGCGACACGGCGGCGGCTGCTGTGCGCCGCGCCGTCCTACCTCGCCCGCCGGGGCACGCCGGCTGCGCCGGAAGCGCTGCTGGAACACAGCTGTCTCGGCTTCTCAGGCTTCCAGACCTTTCCGGCCTGGGAGATGACCGACACCACGGGCCGCCGCGTCAGTATCGAGGTCTCCGGCCCGCTGGTCACCGACGACGCCGAGGTCCTGGTCGAAGCCGCCGTGCAAGGCGTCGGGCTGATGATGAGCACGGATTGGCTGGTCGGACGCGAGCTCGCCGACGGCCGGCTGGTGCCAGTGCTGGAGGACTGGACCCTTGCCGACGAAGGGGCCGTCTATGTCGTCATGCCTTCGGCCAAGGGGCAAGCCGCCAAGACACGTGCCTTCGCCGACTGGATCGGCAAACGCTTTGCGCCGGTCCCGCCGTGGCAGAGGTGAGGGTGCTGATCTCCCCACGAGGGAGATTATGCGCTCCTCCCTCACTTCCCGCCCTGCTTGATGAAATGACCGAGCAGATCCATTGGCACCGGAAACACGACCGTCGACGAGCGCTCGCCGGCGATGTCATGGAGAGCCTCGAAATAGCGTAGCTGCATGGCTTGCGGTGCTTCGGCCAGCATCTTGCCAGCCTCGACGAGCTTTGCCGCCGCCTGTTGTTCGCCGTCGGCATTGATCACTTTCGCACGCCGCAGCCGTTCCGCCTCGGCCTGCTTGGCGATGGCGCGGACCATGTTCTCGTTGAGGTCGACATGCTTGATCTCGACATCGGAGACCTTGATGCCCCAGGCATCGGTGCGCTGGTCGAGAATCTCCTGGATATCGCTGTTGAGCTTGTCACGTTCGGCCAGCATTTCATCGAGCTCATGCTTGCCGAGCACCGAGCGCAGCGTGGTCTGTGCCAGCTGGTTGGTGGCGGTCATGAAGTCTTCGACCTGGATCACCGCCCGCTCGGCGTCGACGATACGAAAATACAGCACCGCGTTGACCTTCACCGAGACGTTGTCGCGCGAGATCACGTCCTGCGGCGGCACGTCCTGGACCACCACTCGCAGGTCGACCTTCACCATCTGCTGCACGAAGGGGATGAGGATGATAAGGCCGGGGCCCTTGACCCCGGTGAAGCGGCCGAGCGTGAAGACCACCCCGCGTTGATATTCCCTCAGGACGCGAATGGCCGCGGATAAGAACATGACCACGACGAGCGCTGCTGCCAGATAGGCCACATAACCGATGATCATTGCCTTGCTCCATCGCTTCCCACATTGCGGCGCCGTATCGTCAGCACAAGACCCCTGACATCAGCCACCTCGACGCTGTCGCCCGCCGCAAGCGGTTCGTCGGCTTTTGCCCGCCAGCGCTCGCCCCGGGCGAGCACGTGGCCCTCGCTGCCCTGCCAGTCGAGAATCTCCGCCGGCAGCCCCTGCATGGCCTGTGCGCCAACACGCGGAACGTTCTTGCGGGCCGCCCACAGATAGCTGCCGGTCAACAGCGCCAGGCCGAGCGTCAGGACGGCGGCGGTGCCGATAACGGCCCACGACATCTCGAAGCCGGGCCCCTCGATCTTGAGCAGCATGGCAGCGCCCAGCAGAAACGCAGCCACGCCTCCCAGCCCAAGGACCACTGTCGGGTTCAAGGCTTCGACGACGAGAAAGATGATGCCAAGCAGCATCAAGGCAAGGCCGGCATAGCTGATCGGCAGGAGATTGAGCGCATAGAGGCCGAGCAGAAGGCAAATCGTGCCGATCACGCCAGGCGCGACCGCGCCCGGGCTCGTGAATTCGAAGACGAGGCCATAGACGCCGACCAGCATCAGGATGACGGCGATGTTTGGGTCCGTGATGACGGCGAGAAGCCGGATGAGCCAGCCTGGTTCGAGCGTTTCAACCGGCAGCCCTTTCGTCGCCAATGCCTCTTTCTTGCCGGCGATCTCGACGGTCCGGCCGTCGGCCAGTTGAAGCAACTCGGTGGTGTCGCGGGCGACGAAGTCGATGACATGCTCCTGCAGCGCCGCGCCGGCCGACAGGCTGGCCGCCTCGCGCACGGCCTTTTCACCCCATTCGGCATTGCGCCCGCGCAATTCAGCCAGGCTGCGGATCAGGGCAACGGCGTCGTTCGTCGCCTTGGCGATCATCGCATCGCCCGCGGGTGCGTTCTTCTTGTCCTTGTCCGCCTCCGGGCCATCGTTCTTGTCGCCGGGAAACGATGGCAGCGGCCCGCCCATCTCGATCGGCGTTGCCGCGCCCAGATTGGTGCCGGGCGCCATCGCCGCTACATGGGTAGCGTAGAGGATGTAGGTTCCGGCGCTCGCCGCGTGCCCGCCGGCGGGCGCGACATAGCCGATGACGGGAACCGGCGAGGCGAGGATAGCGGCGATCATCTCGCGCATGCTGGTGACCAGCCCGCCGGGCGTGTCCATCTGCAGGATGAGAGCCTGGGCGTTTCGGTCCGCGGCCACCGCCAGCGCTTCCTCGAGCTGCCTGGCACTCGCCGGACCGATGGCGCCGTCCATCTCGACGCGCAACACAATTTTCTCCCGGCCGTTCGCCTCTCCGGTTGCGGAAGAGGGACAAACGGCCGCAGCAGCCACGAAAGCCGCGGCAAGCAGGACCGCACGCGCGAGTTTCACGCTCAAAGCTCCATATCTAGGATATGGGCTGGATTTTGCCGAAATCCATGAGAACGCTCATCAAACCGGCCTGGGTGCGGGGTGATGCTTCGCTCTGTCCTTCAGGCCCGAAGCAGCGCCAGCTCTTCGGCGGTCAGATGGCGTGTCTTGCCCTTGGCGAGGTCGCCGAGCTGCAATGGGCCGATCGCAACGCGCACCAGGCGTAGCACCTCGATATCGTGGGCGCCGAGCAGCCTTCGGATATGGCGGTTGCGGCCCTCGTCGAGCACGATCTCCAGCCAAGCGGTGCTGGTGCCGCCGCGCAGCAGCTCGATCGACCGGGCCGTCAGCAAGTCGCCATCGACTGTCGCGCCGGCGCGCAGCCGCGCCAACATGGCCTCGTCGGGCAGGGCGCCGATCTGCACGTGATAGGTCTTGGCGACATGCGAGGCGGGGTCGAGCAGGCGCTGCGCGAAGCGCGTGTCGTTGGTCATCACGAGCAGGCCCTCGCTCGCCTTGTCGAGGCGGCCGACCGGCGAGACGAAGGGCAGGTCGAGCCCTGCCAGGCAATCATAGACGGTGCCGCGGTCCTGCGGGTCGTCGCGGGTGGTGACCAGCCCGCGCGGCTTGTTGAGCATCAGATAGACCTTGCGCTCGGCAGCGACGCGGTGGCCGTCGACCTCGATGCGGTCGCGGCCGGGATCGACGCGCATCGAGCCGTTGCGCACGATCTTGCCGGCAACCCGCACGCGCCCCTCGGCAACCAGAAGCTCGGCCTGCTTACGCGAGCACAGGCCAAGCTTCGACAGGGCGCGGCACAGGCTGACGCCGGGAGGCTGGGTCCCGGGGGCAGGGCGTTGCCGGGCAATGTTCGGTCGCGGCGACATGGCGTTGCCTGTGGATTCTTGTATACGAGCATCCCACTATAGCCGGCCGCAGGCTATGTCCACGGAAGGGAACTGCATGTCTTTTGCATCGTGCGCAGCGGCTGCGAGGACTTGCATGAAAACAGCCATTCGCCTTTGCCTGCTGCTCGCCTCTCTGCCGGCATCGCCGGCGCATGCCGGCTGGCAGGCAGTCGAGAAGGTCGAGACCTATGCCGTCTCAGGGCAATCCGGGCCGGAGCTCTATGCCTCGATCGGCGGGCGCGGGCCGCTGCTCGGCGAGCGCCGCGTCATCGCGCATACCAATTTCAAGCTGACCTGGGTGAGGGACTACCAGCCGCAAGGCGACGCCTGCGTGCTGGTGTCGGCGCGGCCGAAGCTGATCATCACCTACACCTTGCCGAAGCCGGCCGCGCGGCTGCCGGGCGCCATCCAGAAGAACTGGGAGGTTTTCGCAACCGGCCTCGCCGCCCACGAGAAGGTGCACGGCGCCAGCATCATCGACATGGTGCACAAGATCGAGGCGGCCACGATCGGCCTGACCGTCCCCGACGACCGCGGCTGCAGCAAGATCAGGACGGAAGTGACGAGACGGCTCGCCGGAATTTCGCAGGCACAGCGGCAGGCGAGCCGCGATTTCGACCGGGTCGAATTCGGCCCGGGCGGCAAGCTGCGGCAGCTTGTGTTCACGCTGATGACCGGGGGATGATGCTGCGGGGCGGCGCAGGGCACCATATCTGTCGGCCAAGCTCATGCCTGCTCGGTCGGATAGAGCGTCAGGATGTTGACGTTGACCCGTGGCGGCTGCGTCACCGCATACTGGATGGCGGCGGCGATGTCCTCGCTTTCCAGCTGCTCCATGTCGCCAAGCCTTAGCTCGACCGCCTGGCGCACATCGGCGCGCATATTCTGGGTGAACTCGGTCTTGACGGCGCCAGGCTCGATGCAGGTCACGCGGATGCCGTCCTTGCCGATCTCGCGGCGAAGCGATTCCGCCATCGCGCTTACCGCGTGCTTGGTGCCGGAATAGACCACCGAAGGGTGGATATAACGGCCGGTGCCGGAAGAAACGACGACGATGTGGCCGGCGCCTTGCCGTTGCATCGACGGCAGCGCCGCATGGATCGGATAAAGCAGGCCCAGAATGTTGACGTCGACCATCCGGCGGTATTCTTCCGGCGTCGTATTGCGGAACGGCGCGGCGACGCCGACGCCGGCAACCGCAAGCAGAATGTCGAGCCGGCCGTACTCCTGCAGGACCCGTTCGACCATCGCCGTGGCTTGCGCTTCGTCGGTGACGTCGGCGGCAATCGGCAGCGCGGTGCTGCCGGTCTCACGGATCCGCCTCGCCAGATCGTCCAGGCGCTCAGTGCGCCGCGCGGCAATCGCCAGCGTGGCGCCCTCGGCCGCCAGCGCCAAGGCGGTGGCCTCGCCGATGCCGGAGGAGGCGCCCGTCACCAAGGCGATTTTGCCGCTCAGTTTTCCTGTCTGCATCGTTTTCTCCTGACGCTTTGAACACGCCCTGAAGCTAGGGCGCAGACATTCTGGGAACAATGCTGGGAGTTCTTGGGCATGATACGCCGCAGCGCCGCATCCGCGGAGTAGCTCAAGGCATGCGGGACAGCGCCCTCCAGCAAGCCCATGTCTGCGCAATTTTCCTTGAGCGAACGAGCGGGGCTTGACGCGACTGGAGGTGTTGCGTCTTGATATGGGGCTGCGGGGCTTCGCATGAAAACAGCTGATCGACTATGTCTGCGGGTGGCTTGTTTGCATGCGACGCGCTTGCATGCAGCACCGCGATCCTCTGGCGACCGACCGGGCTGAGCGCAAGATGAAGGTCCTCGTCGTCTATTGCCATCCCTGCACCGACAGCTTCAACGGCGCCGTGCGCGATACGGTGCTGGAGACGCTTGCCGAAAGGGGGCATCAGGTCCACCTGCTCGATCTCCATGCGACCGGCTTCGATCCAGTCATGCGCACGCAGGAATGGCGCGGTTACCACGACAAGGCGGCGAACCTGCAACCGGTGCACGAACATGCGCAGGAGCTGCTCTGGGCCGAGGCGGTCGTCTTCATTTACCCGACCTGGTGGTATGGCGTGCCGGCGATGCTGAAAGGCTGGCTGGAGCGTGTGCTGGTGCCGGGCTTCGCTTTCGAGATGCCGACCGCACGACGCGGTCCGCGGCCCAAATTGCGGCACATACGCCGGGTGATGGCGATGACCACATGCGGTGCCACGCCGCTGATGTCGTGGATCATGGGACAGCCCGGCCGGCGGACCCTGCTGCGCGGCTTCCGCTCCGTTTGCCATCCGCTGTGCCGGACCAAATTCCTGGCGCTCTACCGGATGGACAGCGTCTCGGCCGCCGGACGCCAGGCGCATCTGCAGCGGGTCAGGAAAGCGGTTGCCGGTCTTGGCCGCGCTGATGCCATTGCCGCCACGGTGCCTGGCTGATTTGGTCGAGCGAGCCGCCGAGGGCAGCGGGCATCGCTTCGATGTGTCGGATACGATCAGTTGTACAAGTCGGCGCCGCCCCTCATCGCCCTGCCGGGCACTTCTCCCCGTATAGTGACGGGGAGAAGTGGCTGGCCGCAGCGTTGGCGTCGTTTCTGCACCGCTGATGTTTGGCGAAATCACCGATGACGAGGCCCCTCTCCCCGTCACTATACGGGGAGAGGATGCCGGCAGGCAGGTGAGGGGCAACGCAAACGATTAAAGGGCGAATTCAAAACTGAGAGATTGCCTTGGGTCGCTGGCAGAGGCGCGTTGACTCTCTTCGCCATTTCTGGAATCCTGGAATTATGGACAAGACACTCGCCCTTTCGGCGCTTGCCGCGCTCGGCCAGGAAACCCGGCTGGACGTTTTTCGCCTTTTGGTGCGGGCTGGAGCCGACGGCGTGCCGGCGGGCGAGATCGCTTCGCGGCTCGCCGCGTTCCCGAATACGATGTCGGCCCATCTCAAGATCCTGTCGCATGCCGGCCTGGTGCGGACCGAACGGGAGGGCCGCAGCGTGCGCTATTTCGCCGATATGACCGGCTTTCGCGATCTGCTGGCCTACCTGATGGAGGACTGCTGCAATGGCGCGCCGGAACTTTGCCAGCCTGTGATCCAGGCTGTGACCTGCAACTGCTAGAAGGGAGGTGCGCGATGAGCGAGCCATACAATGTTCTTTTTCTCTGCACCGGCAATTCGGCAAGGTCGATTCTCGCCGAGGCGATCCTGAACCGCGTCGGCGCAGGCAAGTTCAAGGCCTATTCGGCTGGATCGCATCCGAAGGGAGAGGTTCATCCCTATGCCCTTCAGCTTTTGAAAAGCCTCAACTACGACACGTCGTTCGCCCGTTCGAAAGACTGGCAAGAGTTTGCGGAGCCAGGTGCCCCAGAGATGAATTTCGTCTTCACGGTCTGCGACAATGCCGCCAACGAATCCTGTCCGGTCTGGCCCGGGCAACCGATGACGGCGCATTGGGGCGTACCTGATCCTGCAGCCGTCGAAGGCACCGAGGCGGAAAAGCATCTCGCCTTCGCCGAAGCCTACCGCATGCTCAACAACCGAATTTCGATCTTTGTCAGCCTGCCGATCAATGCGGTCGACAGACTTGCGCTGCAGAAGCGCCTCGACGAGATCGGCCGCAATCTGCCGAAGGCCGGCTGAGGTGGTTCAGCTTTCCCGGTGCCTTGTTGCCGAGGCCCTCGGCACGGCTCTGCTGGTCGCCACCGTGGTCGGTTCCGGCATCATGGCTGACAGGCTGAGCAACGATGTCGCCGTCTCGCTGCTCGGCAACACCTTGCCGACCGGGGCGATCCTGGTCGTGCTCATCACCATATTCGGGCCGATCTCCGGAGCGCACTTCAACCCGGCGGTGACGCTGGTGTTCGCGCTTCGGCGTGAAATCGAAACGAACGCAGCGCTGGCCTACGTCGCCGCCCAGATTGCCGGCGGCATCGCTGGAACGTTCCTGGCGCATGCAATGTTCGAATTGCCGATCCTGGAAGTGTCGGCGACGGTGCGGACCGGAGGCGGCCAATGGATTGCGGAGCTGGTCGCCGCCTTCGGGCTGGTCTTCACCATTCTTGCCGGCCTGCGTTCGCGCCCGGATTCTATCCCTTGGCTGGTTGGGCTCTATATCACCGCCGCCTATTGGTTCACCGCGTCGACATCCTTTGCCAACCCGGCCGTCGCCATCGCCCGCGCGTTCTCCAACACTTTTGCCGGGATCCGTCCCACCGATCTGCCGGGCTTCATCGCCGCCGAGCTTTTGGGCGCGTTGCTCGCCATGGCATTGGCAGGGTGGCTGCTCGCCCAACCGAAACCAGTCGGACAGATGAAAGCTGCGCAATGACCGTCACCATCTACCACAACCCCGATTGCGGCACCTCGCGCAACACGCTGGCCATGATCAGGCAGTCCGGCGAGGAGCCGGAGGTGATCGAATATCTGAAAACCCCGCCGTCGCGCGAAAAGCTCGTCGAACTGATCGCAGCGATGGGCATGACGCCGCGCCAATTGCTGCGCGAAAAGGGCACGCCTTATGCCGAGCTTGGCCTGGGCGACCCGAAGTGGAGCGACGACGAGATCCTCGATTTCATGCTGGCGCATCCGATCCTGATCAACCGGCCGATCGTGGTGACGCCGCTCGGCACCATGCTCGCCCGACCCTCCGAAGCGGTGCTCGATATCCTGCTCAATCCGGATATCGGCCCCTTCACCAAGGAGGAAGGCGAGGTCGTCGTCGACGCCAGCGGCAAGCGCGTCGCCTAGAGTATTTCGACATTTCTCGAAATTTGCTTTGACGCCACGACGTATCACGCCTATCTATTTCGATGAAACTCGAAATAAGAAAGCTTTGAAGCCATGAAACCAGTCGATCACGCAGGGTCCCTGCCAAACATAGATATGGAGCAACTCCCGGCAATCGATGCATCTGCGCTGTTCGATGTGGCCGCCTCGGCCCACAAGCCTCGGATCTTGATGCTCTACGGCTCCTTGCGGGAGCGTTCCTATTCCCGCATGGCCACTGAGGAAGCGGCACGTATCTTGACCTGGCTTGGCGCTGAAGTCCGTATCTTCAACCCTGCCGGTCTGCCGCTGCCGGATTCGGCGCCCGCCGATCACCCCAAGGTGAGAGAGCTGCGTGAGCTCTCGCTCTGGTCCGAAGGTCAGGTCTGGTGTTCGCCCGAACGTCACGGTTCAATGACCGGTATCATGAAATCGCAGATCGACTGGCTGCCATTGTCGTTGGGCTCGGTGCGTCCCACCCAGGGCCGGACGCTTGCCGTCATGCAGGTTTCCGGCGGCTCACAAAGCTTCAATGCCATCAACCAACTGCGTATCCTGGGCCGCTGGATGCGCATGTTTACGATCCCCAACCAATCGTCGGTGGCAAAGGCATTCAACGAATTCGATGCGGCCGGGCGCATGAAGCCCTCGCCCTACTACAACCGCATCGTCGACGTGATGGAGGAGCTGATGAAATTCACGCTTCTTCTGCGCGACCGGTCGGCCTATCTCACCAACCGATATTCCGAACGCGTCGAAAGCGCGGAAGAGCTTGCCAGACGGGTAAATCAGCGGTCGATTTGAGGCGGGCGGTTGGCGCAAACGAGACGGCGATTGTCCGGTTATTCGAGAATGTTCGAAATAAGCGTTGACGTCGTGGGCTCTCGGAGCTAAGGTGTTTCCATGATACTCGAAAAAGCAGCCTCGCAACTGGAAGCCCTCGGCAGCCCGACGCGGTTGCAGCTCTACCGCACCCTGGTGCGGGCGGGCGATGAAGGGCTGCCGGTCGGGCGCATCCAGGACAGGCTCGGCATCGCGGCCTCGACGCTGTCGCATCACCTCAAGCGGCTGGTCGACACCGGCCTGGTGACACAGGAGCGGCAGGCGACGACGCTGATCTGCCGGGCCAACTATCCCGCCATGAACGGGCTCATCGGATACCTCGCGGACGAATGCTGCGCCGACGCCACCTGTGCGCCGGCTTCGGTGGAAGCGACGGCCAAGACGGCGGCGTAATTTTTTGGCATTATAATTCGAAACTACCGGAAGGACGGAAGATATGGAGATGATCGAAAGGCTTCCCGTCGCGGTGATCGGCGCCGGGCCGGTCGGCCTGGCGGCAGCGGTCCACCTCATCGCGCAAGGTATTCCTGTCAAAGTCTACGAAGCCGGCAATAGGGTTGCATCCAACCTCAGGGATTGGGGCCATGTCCGGGTGTTCACGCCTTGGCGCTATTGCGTCGATCAGGCGTCTAGAAGCCTGCTCGAGGCGCGTGGCTGGCGGATGCCGGAGCCTGAGGCATTCCCGACCGCGAACGACCTCGTCGCGGACTACCTCGAGCCGCTTGCAAAGCTTCCGCAATTGTCGCCGTCGATCGAAACCGGTGCCCGGGTCGTCGGCATCTCGCGCTGGGGCGCCGACAAGGTGCTGAGCAAGGAACGCGAAAACCGGCCGTTCATGCTGGTGATCGAAACCGCCAGTGGCACGCGGCGCGACAGCGCCCGCGCCGTCATCGATGCTTCGGGAACCTGGCAGATGCCGAACCCGCTCGGCGCCGGCGGAATTCATGCCGTAGGCGAAGCGCAATTTGCCGATCGCATCGCCTACGGCATCCCCGACATCCTCGGCCGCGACCGCCGCCTTTATGCCGGCAAGACGACGCTGGTCGCCGGCTCCGGCCATTCAGCCGCTAATGCCTTGCTAGATCTCGCCAGGCTGGCGGATATGGAGCCCGGCACGGCCTTCATCTGGACAACGCGCGGCACCGACCTGGTGCGCATCTATGGCGGCGGCGATGCCGACCAATTGCCGGCACGCGGCGAACTCGGCGCCGAAGTGCGCGAACTCGCCGAGAGCGGCGGCGTCAGACTGGTGACGGGCTTTGCAGCCGTTTCGATCCGCGATGCCGACGGCCGGCTGGTCGTCGAAGGCCAGACCAAGGACGGCTTGCAGCGGATTGGCCCGGTCGACCGCATCATCGCCGCGACCGGACAGCGCCCCGATCTGTCGCTGACGCGCGAGCTTCGGCTCGAGCTCGATCCGTGGCTGGAAAGTGTCAGGGCACTGGGACCGCTGATCGATCCCAACGAACATTCCTGCGGCGACGTGCCGCCGCACGGTCACCGCGAGCTCAGCCATCCCGAGCATGGGTTCTATACGGTCGGCATCAAGAGCTATGGCCGTGCGCCGACCTTCCTGCTGCTGACCGGGTATGAGCAGGTCCGCTCCGTCGCCGCGGCGATCGCCGGCGACATGGTGGCCGCCGACAATGTCCAGCTCGTGTTGCCGGAGACCGGCGTCTGCACCGTGCCGCGGATCGGCATTGCCGACACGGGCTGCTGCGGCGGTCCGGCGCCGGTAGCGGTGGATGCCTGCTGTGTCGCCGATGCCGAAGCAAAGGCGATCGGCAAAAGCGGCTGTGGCTGCGGCGTCGCGGCATGAGCCTTCTGGCGCCTTCGCCCACCATCCTGCGCAGCCGCGGCGCAATCATCACCGCGCTTGGCCTGACGCAGATCATGGCGTGGGGATCTTCCTACTATCTTCCAGCGGTCATTGCGCCGGCGGTCTCCTCCGATACCGGCTGGCCGCTGGCATGGGTTGTCGGCGGCCTGTCTCTCGGCTTGCTCACGGCAGGATTGATCTCGCCGCGCGTCGGGTCGTCGATCGAGCGGCATGGCGGCCGCAACGTCCTGGCGTTCAGCGCCGGATGCATCGGGCTCGGCCAGATCGGGCTGGCTCTCGCCCCTAATCTTGCGGCCTATATCGCAGCCTGGCTGGTCATCGGACTGGGCATGGGGGCTGGGCTCTACGATGCCGCTTTCGCGACGCTTGGGCGCCACTACGGCCACGGCGCGCGCTCCGCCATTACCACGCTGACGCTGTTCGGCGGTTTTGCCAGTACGATCTGCTGGCCGATTTCGGCCTGGCTTCTTGGGGAGGTCGGCTGGCGCGGCACCTGCCTGGCCTACGCTGTCTTTCAGCTGGTGATTGCGCTTCCGCTCTATCTCGTGATCCTGCCTCGTGAGGCGCCGCAGCCGGCAGTCGGGCCAGGATTGCCGGTCGGGCCAGGATTGAACCAGGCGACGCCGGCCGGCGAAGGCAATCCCGATCCGTCGATCATGATCGTGTTGGCCGCCACCCTTACGCTTGCGGCGGTGATCTCCTCGACGGTGTCGGTGCATCTGCTCACCATCCTGCAAGGCAGCGGCATGGCGCTGGCCGCGGCCGTCGGGCTCGGCGCGCTGGTCGGCCCGTCCCAGGTGGCGGCGCGCGCGATCGAGATGACCATCGCGCGCTACCACCATCCGATCCTGACCAAGTTCGCCTCGGTTACGTTTGTGGCGATCGGCGTTTCGGCGCTCTGGGCCGGCATGCCAATCATCCCGCTGGCGCTCGGCTTCTATGGCGCGGGCATCGGCCTGGAATCCATCGCGCGGGGGACGTTGCCGCTCGCGCTGTTCGGCTCGAACGGCTACGCGAAGCTGATGGGCCGCCTCGCCATGCCGAGCCTGATCGCCCAGGCGGCGGCACCCTCGGCCGGCGCATTGCTGCTGGAGCGCTTCGGCCCGCATGGGACGTTGGCCGCGCTTTCTGGTCTGGCGCTGGCCAACGTCATCCTCGCATGCGGCCTCGGCTGGCGGATGCTCCGCTGGCGGCAATCGCAGGTTCAAACCCGATAGGATTTCGACCCGCGTTCAGCGCCTCAACTGGAGAGCGGGAGATCTTCCAAGGGATCGACGAGGAAAGACGCGGCGATCAGATCGTCCGAGTCGAGGCGCAATGAGCCTTCGGCGCCGCCCATGATGGCGGCAACCTTTTGAAACGTCTTGATCTCGTGCTCGGTAATCTGGGCAGTTTGCATTCTGGATTTGAGGTCAGCAACGCGCAGCCCCAAACTGTGGGACATTCCGATTTTACGGTTCGACATGGTAAGATGCTCCTCCCCGGCCCATGTTTGTTTTGCCACCCGCCCTTGTTCGCATTTCCTCCGCCTGCCTAAATATGAGGCATCGCGAATACAGCGCCCGAACGCCCGATGCAAGGGAAGGTTCCGGCGCGCAGAGGTCACGAAATAATAATACGAAGGAAGCACGGCCGATGGTCCGGCCGGAGGGTAGGACTTAGGTAGGACGCCCGCCGGACAGAGGGCTCCGGTGGCTTATCGGCTGGCGAGGACCATGCGGTTGCCTTCGCTGTCGCGAAACTCCGCCACCGTGCGCCCCGGCTGCCACGGCGCATCATGCGGTTCGGTGATGATTTCGACGCCGCCCGCCTTCAACGCCGCGCTCATTGCTCCGACATTTTCGTCGACCAGCACCAATACGGGCTCCGCGCCGGGGGCGTCGTCGGCGCGCCTGATGAAATGCAGGTTCGTCACGGCATGCGGAAATGCCAGCTCGATCCAGCGCCAGCCGCCATCGCCCATCTTCTGGTCGGCCAGGACCTGACAGGCGAGATGCCTGGTGTAGAACGCCTTGGCGCGGTCCTGGTCGAATACCGGAAGCTCGGCAAACTGGATATGCATGATCGTCGCTCCTGCTTGATGGCTGCCGCGCAGCCGCCCACGCGGGAAAGACGTTGCGGGCAACCGAAAAGATTCTTCCACAAGGAGAATCTTTTCAGCGCAGCCGGTCGTCCTTCGTTCATACCAACTAGTCAGGAGACGACAATGGACTACGCGCTCATTCGATACGGTGTGAACCAAGCCGACCTGGAAGATAACCGCGCGCTGGTCGAAAAAGTGTTCGAAGCGCTGGGCGAGGCGGCACCGCCGACGGTGCGCTATCTCGTGCTCGAGCTGGACGACGGCTCGTTCGTCCACATCGTCGGCCAGAACGGCGTTTCGTCGGCGCTGACCGAGCTTGCCGCCTTCAAGGCATTTGCGGAAAACCACGCCGAACGCCGTTCGACCCCGGCAATGCGATCGCCTGTCAAAGTCATCGGCAATTACCGTATGCTGGCGGATCAGAAGGCGGGATAGCGCCTGCCATGCCGCTCGCGCAGAAACGGGATGCTACGCCGAAAATGAACAGGGCGACTTTGGAGGCGATGCTCGTCGGGTTGCGGCCAAGGCTGCATCGCTACTGCGCGCGCATGGCCGGCTCGGTGATCGACGGCGAGGACATCGTTCAGGAGGTGCTGATCAACGCGCTGCAGGCGATCGACGGCGGTGCGATGGTCGAACGGCCGGAGCAATGGCTGTTTCGCATCGCCCACAATGCCGCGCAGGATCATCTGCGGCGGCGCAATCGGGAAAGGTCGCGCATGACCGAGGCCGACATGAGCGTCATCGAGGATCCCTCCGGCAGCGCCGACAGCCGGCTCGCCGCCCAGACGGGCCTGCGCTCCTTCATGCAGCTTTCGGTGCCGCAGCGCAGCGCCGTGATCCTGGTCGACGTGCTCGGCCTCAGCCTGCATGAGACCTGCGAGGTGACCGGCGCGACGCTCGCCGCCACCAAGGCCGCGCTGCATCGCGGGCGGGCGCAGCTCAAGCTGCTGGCGCTGCAGCCCGAGCAGGCGCTCGCGCCGAGGCTCGACGCCGATGACGAGCGCCGGCTGCGGCGCTATGTCGACCTGTTCAACGCGCGCGACTTCGACGCGGTCAGGGCACTGATCGCAGAGGACGTCCGGCTCGATGTCGTCAACCGCGTCCGCCTGCGCGGCAAGGCCCAGGCGTCGACCTATTTCGGCAATTACGATCGTATCAGCGACTGGACATTGTCGCTCGGCTTCGTCGACGGCAGGCCGGCGATCCTCATCCGCGACCCGCAAGCGGCCGACGGCGCCGTGCGCGGCTTCGTGCTGGTTGAATGGGCGGGCGAGGAGGTCATCCAGATCCGCGACTTCCGCTATGCGCCCTGGTGCCTGGTCGACGCGGAGATCAGGGCCGTGGAGAGGTGAGCAGAAGGCTGGAAATGGTGCGGAAATGGCGCGCGAAGGCGACATGGCCAAGGTTGCGCCACCGGACAAGTCTGCCATCGCCTCGATCACTAAGCTGAAGGGCTCCGCCCCCGATTTCGGGGACCGGTATCGTCGCGAAGAGGATCTACGGCCTACACCCGTCATGCTCGATATAGAGCGGTGCCAGCTTTCGGATCAGGCAGCCTCCTCCTGGGTGACCCAAACGCAAATTGTCACACGGCAGCAAGTTCTTAGACTGGTTCCGGTTCTCTGGAACCGGTAACCCGCTCTAACCATCTGTTTTGCCGCATCTATTTGGCTGCAAAATTCGCTAGCCGATACGCACGCGGCGCGTCACCTGGCCATTGCTTTCCCAGTATGTGTGTTTCTTGGCAATCAAGGGATCGTCCATCGCCGGTTGAATTTGTCCCGTGGTGCTGACCGCGCGCGAGGTCACCGTGTGTTCTCCAGAAGAGGGATTTGCCCAATCCAGGGACCAAATTTTCCAGGCGTGTTCTGCCTCCTCACTGTGGTCAATGGTCGCTGGTGCCCAAGGCCCCTGATCGATTTGCACTTCGACCCGGTCGGTCGGCGCCCCCCAGGCTGCCCCAACGATGCGGTAATCCGAGTCTTTCCGGGTAACCTTCGCAGGCGCGGACTTTATCAGCGCTCGCCCAACTGAAGTCTCGGCCCATACGGTCTCGCCGTTGTGGTCCTCTTCCCGGATGGTGACATAGTCACGGGCCATCAGAAGGCTCATGAACCGCGTATCGCGAACCTCGATGCGCTTTAGCCACTTGACGTTGGCGATCCCGTACCAGCCTGGAGCAATGAGCCGTACCGGGAAGCCGTTGGCCGCCGGCAAGGCGGCTCCATTCATTTCATAGCAGAGGAGATTGTCGGGGTTCATCGCGTCGGCGAGCGACATGCTACGAGCGAAGTTCTGCTGCATCTTGACGTCGCGTATCGGGACCTCGCCTGTGTCGGTACCGAAAAAGACGACCTCGATGCCCTTCTCCAGAACACCGGCTTCCTCGAGGATCGGGGCGAGCGGCGTCCCTGCCCAACGGGCATTGCCGATGCCGCCGGTGAAAAAGGGAAATCCGTGGTTGCCCGAGCATTCCACTGTGAAAACGACCTCCTGCCGCGGTCGCGCCCTGATGTCGGCGAGCGTTAACTCCAAGGGCTTCTTGACCAAGCCTCCGATCTCCATCGACCATGTCTTCTCGTCGATCGTTGGTCGGTTGAAATGCGAGATGCTGAAGAACTTGTCGTTTGGCGTTATCCAGCTATCCAAATCCTCCCAGACAAGCTGCTTCTGGATACCCACCGGATCGGGATTTTTGGTCGGCTGATCCAGCCACGGAATAACTTCCTCGCTCGGCCGTGTTGGAAAAGCGTAAGCCCGACGCGAGGTATAGAGAGCAGCAATTGCGGCAAGAGCCGCGCTTCCTTGAACAAGAAGTTCTCTGCGCTGAAAATCAGGCATGTTGTTTACCTCCCAGTTGATCCGGAACGGGCTGCAACGTGCCTTAGGCCGTAGCCTGATCACGGATAGGCGACACAATGTGAGGTCTGCCCATCCGGAAGTATCCGGATAGGTCAGACAATCACCGACGCAAGTCAGGCATGTGAAGCGTTGGACGAAACTCTGGCTCGCGTTTCGCATGCCAAGAGTGCGCCTTTGAGAAGGAAGTGTCCACAACTTGGACGGGACATGATGATGATTGCGGCATTCCATGCCGATTTCCGGTCCTGCCAAATCCTTGCTGCTCGGATCGCTGCCGAACGCCCCTTCTGGGGTCATTTCCGGACCTTGGCGGGTTGCGCTCGGAAACGCTTGTTTCGACCCACGTCTGCCGTTCCGATATCGCCCCGCCATCTCCGGGGGGTATGTTCACCCAAATTCGACAAGAAACCGCATTGGCCTGCCGCCTCTTGTCGCGATCACTCTTGGCGCCACAGGATGGCGGCACGGCCGGCGCAGGTGTATGATGATGGTCTAATACTTCGCATCAGGGAGGACAGCATGACGTCTTGGGAAATCAAGGGACGGGAACTCGTCAATTGCACCTGCGAATATGGCTGCAACTGTCAATTCAATGCGCTGCCCGACAAAGGCCATTGCCATGCGGTGGCGGGCATCCAGATTGACGAAGGTCATCATGGCGAAACCGCTCTCGACGGCCTGCGGATCGCCGCGATCTTCAAATGGCCTGGCGCGATCCACGAAGGCAATGGCGAAGCCATCGCTTTCGTCGACGAGAATGCAACCGACCGGCAGCGTCAAGCGCTGCTGCGCATCATGACCGGCCAGGACACCGACCCGTTCGCGACGATGTTCGCCGTCTACGCCTCAACCGTGACAAAAATGAATGAGCCGGTTTTCACCAAGATCGATCTCGACCTCGATATCGACGGCCGCAGGGGCCGCATCTTCGTCAAGGACTACATCGAAACGGTCGGCGAACCAATTCGCAACAAGGTGACGGGCGCGGACTCGCGCGCTCAGATCGTGTTGCCGAACGGCTTCGAATATGCGGTCGCCGAGATCGGCAGCGCTTCAAGCACAACCAGCGGGCCGGTTCAGGTGAATATGAAGGACAGTTACGGCCAGTTCGCCCGGCTGCATCTCAACAATCACGGGGTGGTGCGGGCCTGACGCGCCGCATGGACGGTGGGTCGCCACTGGAACGGCTGCTCAGACGCGACCGCGTCATCACGATTGCGGGCGTGGCGGCGCTGTGCCTGCTGGGCTGGCTTTATATCGTCGCCGGTGCAGGGCTCGGCATGAATGCGTGGGAGATGACGAGGGTCGCGCTATTCCCCCACCAGCAAACCGCCGACATGACCTCCGATATGTCTGGCATGGACATGCCCGGCATGGACATGAGCGCAATGGCCACGGCGACGGAACCGCGGGTCTGGGGGGCGGCGAACTGGGCGCTGATGATCGCCATGTGGTGGGTCATGATGATCGCCATGATGTCTCCGAGCGCGGCGCCGACTGTCCTGCTCTATGCGCGCGTGCATCGCCATGCGCTCGCACAAGGGCAGATCCAGGACAAGCTCGCGCCCACCGGCGTATTCATGGCAGGCTATCTCCTGGTCTGGCTGGGGTTCTCCGTCGCGGCAGCTGCGTTGCATTGGCTGCTCGAACGCGAGGCATTCGTTACCGCGGCGACGATGAGTTCGCAGAGCCGCTGGCTTTCAGGCATCGTCCTGATCGCCGCGGGCCTGTATCAGCTCTCGCCGCTCAAGAACGCCTGCCTGTCGCATTGCAGGAAGCCGACGGCGTTCCTTTCCCGCCACTGGCGTCCCCACACACTTGGCGCGCTGCGTTTGGGCGCGCTGCACGGGGCGTTCTGTGTCGGATGCTGCTGGATGCTGATGGCGTTATTGTTCGTGGGTGGCATAATGAATCTGGTGTGGGTTGCCGGGCTCGCTATTCTGGTGCTGGTTGAAAAGGTGTTTCCTGTCGGCCAGTGGGTTGGCCGGGCGGCCGGCATCGCCCTGATCGCCTGGGGCAGCGCAACGCTTTTGGTCTGACGACCAGGGCCGCCTCGAATGTCGCATTTGCAGGAAACGATCGCTCCTGGCGCCAAGTGCACCGCCCCAGCCAGGCCGGCTCACAACGCGTCGGGGCGGACCGGCGGTGACGTCAAGCTTACGCAGGCATTCAGGCGTCGAGGAACTTTGAATCCTGACGTCCGTTTATCCGAATGTCGAGTATGAAGGGCTCCGCCATGAATGTCGGCGACGAAAGGACTGTATCCGTTTGGGCGAGAACCGAAGTAGCGCCTGATGCGGTTCCGCTCGAGCGGAGTGAACAGGTCGATGTCGTGGTCGTCGGATCTGGCATTGTCGGACTGTCGGTCGCCTACGAACTGGCCATCGCCGGGCAAAAGGTGGCGGTGCTCGATCGCGGCCGGATCGGAAGCGGCATGACGGCCCGCACCACCGCGCACCTGTCATCGATCTGCGATGACTATTTTTCGGAACTGATCAAATTGCGCGGCGAGGAACTGGCGCGGATTTACTATCAAAGCCAGTCGGCCGCTATTGACCGTATCCAATCGATCCTGGAGGCGGAGGGTATCGCGTGTGATTTCCGCCGCCTCGACGGTTTTCTGTTTCCGGCGTCGGGCAGGAAGGAATCCGTCATCGAGCGCGAACTGGACGCCGCCCGGAAAATCGGTGTCGACGTCGAGAAAACCGTGGGCGTGCCGCTTGCAGGCTTTTCGGATGCACCGATCCTTCGCTACGCCAATCAGGCGACATTTCACCCGCTCAAATATCTCCGCGGGCTGGCTGCCGGCATCCGCGCGCGCGGCGGCGCGCTTTATGCGGAGACCATCGTCGACAAAGTTGAGGAGACCGACGGCGTGCGCGTAAGCACGGTCTCGGGCTTTGCCGTGTCTGCCAAATCGGCCGTTGTCGCCACCAACTCGCCGATCAACGATCGGGTCGCGCTCCATACCAAGCAAGCACCCTATCGGACCTACGCGATGTCGTTCGAGATCGCGCGCGACGTTTTGCCGGATGCACTCTATTGGGACACGCTGGACCCCTATCACTACGTTCGTCTGCAGCCTGGCGAAGGCGAGACCGACTTTCTGATCGTCGGTGGTGAAGACCATAAGACAGGGCAGGCCGACGACGCCGACCACCGCTTCACGGCCCTGGCGGCCTGGATCAAAAAATTGGTGCCCGATATCGGCGCGGAAGCCAATCGATGGTCCGGGCAGGTGATGGAGACCGTCGATTATGCCGGATTCATCGGCCGCAATCCCGGTGATCGGCGAGTCTTCGTTGCTACCGGCGATTCCGGCCAGGGCATCACCCATGGGGTCGTGGCCGGCCTGTTGATTTCGGACCTGATCCTGAAGCGGCAAAGCCCCTGGCGGGAACTTTACGAACCCTCCCGCAAGACGGTACGGGCGATCGGCGATTATCTAGCGGAGAATGCGACAGAGATCAGGAGTTTTGCCGAGTATGTCGCGCCTGGTGAAATCGATTCCGCCGACAAGCTGCGGCCGGGGCAGGGCGCTATCGTGCGCGAAGGTCTTACCAAAGTCGCGGCTTTTCGCGACGAGGACGGCACGCTCTACAAACGCTCGGCCGCATGTACCCATGTCGGCTGCCACGTTCATTGGAACTCGCTGGAACGCTGCTGGGACTGCCCCTGCCACGGCTCGCATTTTGCCGTCGATGGCACGGCCTTGAACGGGCCGGCAGTATCGCCCCTGGCTCCTGTCGGATAGTCTTTTTTCGCCCCGGCCGCGCAGCTCACAGCTCCTTTTCGGCGAGCTCGCGAAACGCGTCGGGAACCGACCGCTGTAGGCCTAGCGCGACCGAGGCGTAGCCGACCGCCTCCCAGCCGAAGCGGTCGCGGATCTTGTCGACGGCGCGATCTGCGGTCCAGCGCGCCGCGCCCCTGCTGGTGCCCGGGCGGCGGCGGTCGTCGGCGAGCCCGAGCGGCAGTTCCAGTTGCAGGCCGGCATGCTGCTCCAGATGCGATACAGCGATCGCCAGCAGCGAGATTGTCTTTTCGTGCGGATGGTCGATGAGCACCTTGCGCACCAGCGCCTCGGCGATCTCGGCCAGCATGGCGGTTGCCGAAATCGGCTGGTCGAGCGTGATCGAGCGCGTCACCGAGCGCAGGTCGGCAAAGCGGACACGAACCGTCACCGTGCGGCCGGGGCGGGATTTCGCCCGCAATCTGGTGGCGACCCTATCGGCCAGATGCAGCAAAGCCGGCACGAAGACTTCCTCGTCGGCCGGCTTCCTGCCGAGCGCCGATTGCGCGCCCGCCGAGCGCGCCCGGCGCTGCGTCTCCAGCTTGCGCGGATCGCGGTTCCACGCCAGCGCGTTGAGTTTTTCTCCCGCCGCCGGCCCGAGCAGGCGCTCCAGCGCGCCATTGTTGGTCTTCGCCAGCTCGCCGATGGTGTTGACGCCGATGCCGGCCAGCCGCTCCCTGGTGACCGGGCCGACACCCCACATCAGCTCGACCGGCAGGTGGTGCAGGAACTCCAGCTCGTGGCGCGGATCGACCACCACCAGCCCATCGGGTTTTGCGACCTGTGAGGCGATCTTGGCCAGATGCTTGGTGCGGGCTACGCCGACCGAGATCGGCAGGCCGAGCTCGGCCCGCACGCGGTGGCGGATCTTGCCGGCGATCTCGGCCGGCGAGCCGAACAGGTGGGTGCAGCCGGCGACGTCGGCAAAGGCCTCGTCGATGGAAATTCGCTCGACCACCGGCGTGAAATCGCCCAGCACCTTGATTGCCGCATCGCCCAGCCGCTGATAGTCCTTGAAATGGCCGCCGACGAAAATGAGTTGCGGGCAGAGTTCCCGCGCCCGCCGTCCCGGCATGCCGCCGCGCACGCCGAACGCCTTGGCTTCATAGGATGCGGCGAGCACTACCCCGCCGCCGACGGCAATCGGCTTGCCGCGCAAGGCCGGGTCGAGCAGTTGTTCGACCGAGGCATAGAAGGCATCCAGATCCGCGTGGAGGATGTTGGCTTCCATCCGGCCCGTTCGCCCGCGGCGGTTCGAACGCCGCCTTGTCTAGAGTTTTGATGAGAACATAAAGAGAACATTGTGGGCGGATTGTCAAGCGGCGCGGAGGGCAGGTGAAGGGCAATTGTTTCAGTTTGGCGCCCTCTGTCTGCCTGCGTTCCAGCGTTGGTGGTTGGCGAAAGTCGAAGCAACATCCAATCTCCCCCCTTGCGGGGGAGATGTCCGGCAGGACAGAGGGGGGTGGGACGGATCGCCAACTTCGACTTCAGTTGTTGCCAACTCGAATCAGCCTGAGGGTTTGGCTCCGATTGGTTGACAGGTCGGAGGGACAGCACCCCCCTCTGCCCTGCCGGGCATCTCCCCGCAAGGGGGGAGATCGGCAGCTTCGCCGACGGCGCCTGCTGCAGCGACCTACAGCGCCATCTTGTAGCCGAGATGGCTGGCGGTGAAACCGAGGCGCTCGTAGAAGGTGTGCGCTTCCCGTCGACTGTTGTCCGTGGTGAGCTGAATGAGGCTGCAGCCGCGCGAACGGCACGCTTCAATCGCCCATTCGATCATCAGCTTGCCGACGCCGCGAGAGCGCCATTGCCGGGCGACGCGAACGCCTTCGATCTGGCCGCGCCAGGCGCCTTTCCTCGAAATGCCTGGAAGGAAGCTGAGTTGCAGCGTTCCGACCAATTGCCCGGCCTCGACGGCCACGGCCAGCAACTGGTTGGGATCGGCATCGATCGCGCTGAAGGCATCGAGATAGGATGGCGCGAGCGGCGTGGACGGGTCTTCCCGGTCTGCGCCGAGCGCATCGTCGGCAAGCATTGCAACGATCGCCGGCAGGTCGGGCGCCTGGGCACGACGGAATTCGATCTCGCTCATCGCGCGGAGACATACGGCGCAGTGTTGGCGATCGCAATATTCGTTTTGACTGCAAGGGGGCGCGCGTCTTCAGGCGGCCTCCAACGCCCAGAGGCGATAGCCGTAGCGGCGGAAGAAGCGGGCGAAGAGGCGCTGCTGCCTGGCGCGGGCGAGGTCGGCGCTGCGCCTTTCCTGTCGCCAGTGCGGCATGTTGCGGAACATCGACAGGAAGCGGGCGGCGTCCTCGATCGCCTCCTCGGCCGACTGCGCCGGGCGGATCGCCGCCAGGAACAAAGCGCGGCTCGGCTTCATCCGGTCGATCGCCGCCTTGCGCTGGCGATGGCCCTGGCGCGCCGTGCGGATGCCGTCCTGGCGGATGGCCGCGAAGGCGGCAAGCATGGCCGGACTGTCGCCGGCATAACCGCAGGCCTGGGCGAACTGGGCGAGGTCCATCGTCACTCCCTTGCATTCGGTGGACGGAGCGGCCGCGGCTGCGCCGATTCCAGCTTGCATGGCATAGAAGCATAACTCAAATAAATGAACAAGTGAAACTTTCACGTTGGTGTAAGCGGAACCGACTCGACTCCGCCTCGAAAACCGATAATGTGAACAAAGCAGGAACAACTATGGGGATGGCCATGGCATTAGCGGGCAAGGAAGCGACGATCGCCGATGTCGTCTCGATTGCCGTCGAGTGCATCGATTGCGGCCGCAACAGGTGGTGGAAGCCGGCCGAGCTCAAGCGGCATGGGGTGAGGCCGGAGACACCGCTATCAGCACTTTCCGGGCGCCTGATCTGCAAGGCCTGCCGGGCCGACGGCCTGCCGGGCGCCGCCGTTTCGATCCAGGCTGCCTTCATCGACGACCGGCAGCGGGCCCGCGCCGAGGCGCGCCTGCTCAACGGTCGAGAGCTGGAGCAATCGAGGCGGGCTTGAGGGGGAGGGCGTGCTGCTCTTCCCTTCTCCCCTTGTGGGAGAAGGTGGCCGAGCGAAGATCGGTCGGATGAGGGGTGTTGGACGGATCGCTACCTTGATGGCGTAAGTGCTTAAAATCGCGTCTACATTTCCTCCGCCGCGTTCCTTCCAGCACCCTCATCCGGCTCGGCGCTGTGCGCCGATCCACCTTCTCCCACAAGGGGAGAAGGCAACAAGCGCCCGTCAATACCCCAGCAGTTCCTTGAGCGGGATGACGCGGAAGACGTTCTTGATGGCGTAGCGGTTGAAGGTCAGCGTCTTGGGCGGATTGTATTGCTCGACGATCAGCTCGGCGGCGGTGCGCTTGACCAGCTTCTTGATGAAGGCCTTGCCGTTTTGCTCGTTCTCCTCGGGCAGCGTCTCGATCACCACATGGTCGCCGGGCACGGCCTCGCGGCCGCCGCAATAGATCATCTCGCCGGGCTCGTAGCGCGGCACCATCGAATCGCTCAGCACGTGCAGCGCAAACACGTTGCGCAGATGCCGGATCCCCGGCGGCCGCTGGACATAGCCGGCCGGCTGGCCGTTGAAGGTGAAGTCGCCATCGTCGCCGCCGACGGCGGTGCCGAGAAGCTGGATGTCCATCGGCCCGGCGGGCAGGGGGCCGGGATCGGTGACGATCTCGGCATCGGCAACCGGCCCGGCATCTTCGAGGAAGACGACCTCGCCCTTGCCGAGCGCCACCGGGTCGACGCGCAGGAACGCGGCGGTCTTCAAAAGGTTCTCGGTCTTGGGCAGGTTGCGCCCGGTTTCCCAATTGCCGACGGCAGCGACGTCGGTGTCGTTGTGCTCGGCAATGTGGCGCATCACCAGGCCGCGCTGCTTGCGCGCCCGGCGGATCGCCGCCCCGACCTTGATCGACAGTGCAGTTTTCACCATGGCTCCATCTGAGGCACAAGATTCGGTTTCGTCTATGCAAGAATCACTTGCATTACGGATTGAGTTATGCTCTTATGCGGCCATGCACAAGTCGCTCCGCCAGCTTTCGGTCCTCGAATCCGCCCTTCAGCGCCAAGGAGGCGGCCGCGGCAGTCATGTGCCAACCTTTTCGCCTTCGTCCTGGCTGTCCTCCTCCCCGGCCGGGACGATGCCCGAGGCTCGCGCCTCGGATCCGGCAGCGCAAGCGGCCGGAACGGCCGGAGCCGTTCCCCTCACGGCTCCGGCCACGAATTGCCTGCCGGCCGGCAATGCGGATGCCGCAGTTTCCTGCATCCGCACCGAAGACGGCACGGTCATCGCCTTCGACAAGCGGGCGGGCAAGGCAGTCTCCGGCGCAACAAGGCAGGCGGCCGGGATGAAGCTCGATAGCAGGCCACGCGAGGGCTGACCGGCTTTCGAGCCTGAGGCCGGCGAAGCCGGCGCCACACAACCACCTTTGCAGGGAATAAAACGTCATGGCCGCCCGCTATTCCGCCTCCGAATTGGAACAAATCGAGAACTGGCTGATGAGTGGGCTGTCGGCCGCGAAGATCGCCGCCCGGCTGAGTGCGCAGCGCGGCCGCCCGGCCTCGCGCGCGGCGATCATCGGCATCGTCCACCGCACCGCCCGTCTGCACGCCATCGGCCTTGCCAGATCCAAGGGCTGGTGTAGCGGACGGTCGGGCGGCCGGCATGGAAAATCGGCGCCAGAGCCGTCGAACCCCGCCGGCCAGGCAGGGGCAGTACCGGCCGAGCACCACTGCCGCCCGGCAAGGCTGTCGGCCAGGCTGGCGCCGCCGGCCTGGCAGCCGGGTCCGGTTCGGATCACGGGGTCCGATGGCGAGCCGCTCGAAATGCCGGCGCCGCGCCCGATCGCCGCCGGCGGCCGCCAGCCGCACTTCGTCGCCATGCGCTTCATCGATTGCCGGTTCGACCGCTGCCGCGCGCCGCTCGACACGACGCCGCAGGAGGATGCGGGAAACGACGCCCCCGGCAGCCGCCCCGGTTTGGACATGCTGTGCTGCGGGCTGCGCACAAGGCCTTCGAAAAGCTACTGCGCCTATCACGCGGCGCGCTTCCTGCGCACGCTGCCGGCCAAAGCTATTTGAGCCCCGCTGGATACGGAAATTCGCCAGAGCCCGACGACAGACCAGGAGGACAGAGCCGATGAGCAACAAAACCGCCCAAAAGACCAAAGCCAGGCTACCGCGATTGCCGAAGGGCGAGGCCGAGCAGGTGCGCATCCGCAAGGAGATCGGCCATGATTTCGCGCTGCAGGACGACCGGTTCGGCCGCAAGCGGCTGGCCAAGGGAACGCAGGAGGCGGCGCGCCTCTATGAGGTTGACGGCCACACCGCGACCGGCGGCATCGTGCGGGTGCGCAATGTCGACCCGCTGACCGGCCTCACCTCGTTGTCGCGCCAGCAACGCGAGGCAGGCATGCGCTACCGCCAGGATTTCCGCAACTCGTCGGAGGCAAGCGCCAAGCCGATGGCCTGGGCCGAGCGCGTCGACGGCGGCCGCACTGGCAGCGGTGTCGCCGATCACATCCTGTCCGCCGGCCGCGACCATGCCGAGGCCACGAGGGCGCTTGCCCATTGGGAGATCGCCGGCATCGTGCAAAAGGTCTGCTGTGCCGACGCAACGGTGAAGAGCCTGGCCGAACAGGCCGGCGAGCCGCGCGACGTGGTGGTGAAACTACTCAAGATCGGGCTCGACATTTTGGCCGTGCACTACGGCATGATGCTGATGCGCAAGCCGCGGTGAGGAGCTCCACCGATCCGGCCGGCACTGCCGGCCGGATCGATCCGTCAACGACGGCAGACACGGATTCTTTCGATAACCCGGTGGTGATGACGCCAGTGCTTGACGACTTCCGTGTGGCAGCGCCGGTGATACCGGTAGCGTGGCCTGTAGTCCTCGTCATAGACGTCATAGCGGTAACGGGGGACGTACTCATCGTCGTAATCGGAATACCGATGATGGCGATAATAATAGTCGTCGTCATAGCCGTTGCCGATGCCGATCGTGACACTACCGCCGGCATTGGCCGGGCCGATCACGGAAGCCGCCGAGGCGATGGCGATCACCGAGGCAAGCAGGAGCTTCTTCATAGCTACCTCCTTCTTTAACGTCCCTCTAATAGAAAAACCCCCGAGGGGCAGGCTCGTTCCACAAATTTGCAAGATGCCACGAACCGAGAGCCCCAAATTAGCGCCGGCGGGGGCGAAAACGCGTCTGGCTGTGCGCCAGGGTGGGGCCGCCGACGCAAGCCCCGAGCGGGTTGTGGTCCGCGCCCTATGTATCCCGTCAAACAGCGACAAATTGGCCAGCGCCAGTCCCGTCACCTTGCCGATCTACAGAACATGGCCCAGTTCCAGCAAAACGAAAGCCGTCGCGCCCAGCACAGCGAGGGCGTAGGCCGCATAAAGAACAAGCAGCATCACCTCAAAGTCCCGGACGAAACTTGCGGCAATCCTGGTCTCCTGAGGTTCCGCTTTCTCGATGCCGTCGGTTTCCAGCTGCTCCGTTGCCACGACGAGGCAGACGATCCTGTCGTTTTCGGCCGCCTGTAATATTCGTTCGGTCAAATCGACGGCAATCACTGGATCATCGGCCAACTGATCTCGCGATAGCCAGCTTTCAGTGACAGTCTGGATTTCACGCTTTTTCACGCATGCATAATTGCGCCAACTAAATTAGGTTCCACTAAAATACATGGAATGCATCGACCCAATCGCGATGTGATGAGGCGTGGCCCTCCTGGGCGGCGAACTCCCGCCTGAGGCCCGCATTTGCCGACCGTCGAGGCGAATCTCGATCCGCATCCTCCGATCAAAGGGCGCCGGCTTCTTCATAGGCTGCTACGGTGCGCCATTGCTGGTAGGTCGCAATGCCAAAGCAGCCAAACTCTCATATCGCGAACGCAGCGCCGACGTCTTCAGTGCCGACCGGTTATGACGAAGATCGCATGCTTACTTACATCAGGCTGCTCGACGCGTCGGCTGAAGGGACCGATTGGCGTGAGGTCGCCCGCATCGTTCTGCACATTGATCCGGAGCAGGAGCCGGACAGGGCTTTCCGGGCGTGGGCGACACATCTGGCGCGTGCACGATGGATAACCAGGAAGCGGAACGAGTTGCGCCAATTGCATGATGAGTGGTGGGGATGAGCACCATCTAAGCGGAACCGCCATCCCGGTCTGGCCGTTGAGGGAGGAGGCCAACATGGAAAAGCGACCAATGACTTCTTGGCGAGCCAATACTTTCGAGCTGTGCTGCCTTCTTGCAGTTCCGCTGTCGCTTATCCTTACGGTTTTCCTGGCGGGTCTCATCCTTAGCTAACCCCGCATGGTTGCCGTGTCGGTCAACGTGGCACCAAAGCCCGCCTGAAGGATTTCGGAGGGAAAGGCTGCCGGCGCCGTTACTTCACAGCCGCTGCCATCACATCCGAAAACAGCGCCCGCTCCACCGCCGGCTCCAGCGTCTCGGCAAAAGGCGTTGCCAGATGGTGGCGGTCGCGGAAGGCGAGTTTGCCGTCGATGAAGACGTGGCAGGTGGTCTGGTCGCAGAAGCGGTCGGTCATGTCGATATAGCTGGCGTTGGGTGTCGAGCGCACGATGTCGCGCTCGATCGTGGCGATGTCGTCATTTGCCGCCATGATCCTCGGCGTATCGCATGTCGCGGGCGTCTGTCCCCGCCACAGCGCCCGCGCCACGCATTTGTCGGCGTAGCTTGCATTGTAGGGCACGTCCCTGATGACCGCGACCTTGATGCCGGCCTGGCTGAATGCTTGAAGCGTCCAGGTCAGGCCCGTCCGCCACTGCTCTTGCCAATCGGCGTGCTTTAACTCCTCGGGCGATTCCTTGATCACATTGCCGATCGAGAATTCCGAGATCACCACCAGTTGCGGATTGAGCGCGATGATGTCCTTGACCGACTGCTGGCGCCATTGGTCGCACTCGGTGTAGTCGCGCTTCAGCCGCCAATTCCAGGTCGTCACCCGCGAAGCCCGGCAGGAGGATTTGAGAAAGGTGACGACGCGAAAGTTGTTCTTCTCGGCCGCCTTGATCAGCGGCGTCGACCAATGGTCGGCATGCGAGTCGCCGAACAGCACGACCGAGCGCTGGGCGTCCTTGCGGCCGAACATGCAGGGTTTCGGCTTGACGGTCTCGAAATCGAGCACGCAGCCGCCGTCGCTCGCGCGCACGGTGGAGAGCTGCGCGGCGCTGTCGGCGATGACGTGCTGTTCGGGGCTGAGATTGTGCTCGGCAAAGCGCGCATTGCCATAGGCCGCGACCACGCCGGCGCCGGTCAGCGCGACGGCGGGCACCAGCGCCCGCGCCGCTCCGGCCATCAGCCAGCCGTTGCGGCGGATCGGGTTCTCGATGAAATGATAGGTGAACATCGACAGAAGCAGCGTCAGCGCCGCGCAGGCAAGCCGGTCAAGCGTGGACAGGTTGGGAACCATCATCGCCGCATAGACGATGACCGGCCAATGCCAGAGGTAGAGCGAATAGGAAAGCCGGCCCAGCCATTGCAGGGGCGCCAGCGCCAGCACGGCGCTTGGCAGGTTGCGGCCGCTGCCGCTGAGCAGCAGCAGCACGGTGCCGGCGACAGGCGCCAGCGCATTCACCCCGGGAAAGGGCGAGTCTTCGTCCAGCATCAGATAGGCCCACGCGATCAGCGCCAGCCCGAGGCATGCCTGGAGGGTGGCCAGCAGCGGCCGGTCGCGCCAGATCCTTGCTGGCGCCATGGTGGCGAGGCCGCCGGCGGCGAATTCCCAGGCCCTGAGCGGCGAGAAGTAAAAGGCCCAAGGCTGCGACACTTCGGTCAGCCAGGCGCAGGCGGCGAAGGAGGCTAGGCCTGCGACGCCGATGACGATTATAGCGGTGCGCTTGCCTGGGCGCAGCCATGCGGCGGCAAGAAGCAGCGCCGGCCATGCCAGGTAGAACTGTTCCTCGACCGAGAGCGACCAGAAGTGGATGAAAGGGTTGTTGGTGGCGTCGGCGGCGAAATAGTCAAACGACCAGCGGATCAGCCAGAGGTTGATCATGTAGGCGGAGGCGAACATGGCGCCTTTCGAATAGAGCGCCTGTTCCTCCGGCGACAGGATGAAATAACCCGCGAACAGCGTGGCGAGGATGACGAACAGTGCCGCCGGCAACAGGCGCCGGGCGCGCCGGGCGTAGAAGCGCCAGAGATTCAGCCGCCCGGTTTCGGTGATTTCCGTAACCAGGTGTTTTGTAATCAGGTAGCCGGAGATGACGAAGAAGATGTCGACGCCGGCAAAGCCGCCGGGCAGACCGGAGAGACCAAAATGAAAGGCAATGACACCCGCCACCGCCAGCGCGCGCAGCCCTTCGATGTCAGGCCGAAATGATGCCGACACAGTCACCTCGTGCAAGGAATACCCACCTCGCAGAGGCTCGACCCGATGCGCTGATATTGCAATGCAACAAATCTAACGCAGTGCAACATAGGGGGAGGGCGCGGCTCCTCCAACTCCTGGCGTGGGCGATTCACTCACATGAGCGGTTCAGTCATGAGAGCGATTGATATTGAAGCGAAGCGAAGGGTGCCGAGGCAATCACGCCTTTTTCAAAAACTCGGTCTTCAGCACCAGGCCCTTTACCTGCCTGGTGCTGCATTCGATCTCGCCGGGATTGCCGGTGAGGCGAATGTTCTTCACCAGCATGCCGCGCTTGATCGTCTCCGAGGTGCCTTTGACCTTGAGATCCTTGATCAGGGTCACGGAGTCGCCCTCGTGCAGCGCCGTGCCATTGCTGTCTCTTACGATCGTGTCCGTCATGGCAGGTCTTTCGCGGGGCTCCGGTGCGGAGGTGGTTGGGCCAGTCCCCGGCCTATCCCACGGTTGGCGGGGAGGTCAAGCGGCCGGGTCAAGCCGCGTTGCCGGGGTCAGGTGCATCAGCTATTGACCGGCAGCCATCCCGGCACAATTCAAGACGGAGCCGACCATGACAGACAAGACCATCCTCAAATTCGGCGCCGTCGAGAACGCCGAGACCGGCGATCTCGCGGGATGGGTCGTGGTCGAAGGCGAGCCGACCATGAAGACCGCCGTCCAGCACATTACCGAGGACGGCAAGGTCATGTCGGGGACCTGGCAGGCGAGCCCGGGCACCTATCACGCGACCTACAGCGACTATGAGTTCGTGCACATGATAGCCGGCCGTATCGTCATCACGCCCGACGGCGGCGCGCCTGTCGAAGTCGGCCCCGGCGATGCCTTCGTGGTGGAAGCCGATTTCAAGGGGACGTGGAAGATCATCGAGCCGGTGACCAAGCACTTCGTCGTCAGGATCGGCTGACGCCGAATAGTGCGATTGACGTTTGCGCCCGACTGAACCGAAGGTCCCAAAATGAAGATGGCGGGCATCTGCCCGCCACTGCGATTGTGCTGAACCGACCTGCCTAGTTGGCGCCGCCGAGTTGCTTGGTCATCTTGCAGAAATCGTCATGCTCCTTGGCAATGGCCTCGTCGCCGCATTCCTTCATCATCATCGCCTGGTCCTCTTTGGACATGGCCATCCATGCGGTCTTGAATTCGGCTGCCGGCTTCATGGTCTTCATGCCGGCATCGGTGAAGAAGGGCGACATTTTCTGCGGATCGTCGAGCGCCGAAGTGCCAGTGGCACCGGCGGCAAGCGCTGCGCCGGTCATCATTGAAAGCGCCATCGCGCCCATGCAAAGCATCTTGATGTTCATGATCATTCCTCCTGAGCTGCTGCCTTGAGGTTGTCCATTAGCGATCTACGAAGGAACGGCGTTTTGACCCAAAAGTTCCACGTTCTGGCGCAAGCATGGAACAGGATTGCTGGTGCCGCCATTTATGCAAAAAATTCTACCGTGACGGAATTGCCGCGCTGCCGGCAGCAAGCCAAACGACGGCAAATCAAAGCTTCGCTGTAGGAGAGGCTGCGAAGTTGCACGCCGGCTCAATATGCCCGATCATGGCGATGGCGGGGCGGAGGTATCAAGTGGCGGCAAATAGTCGAAACGGCGCGCACCTGTCGGAGACCCGGCGAGCGAGCATTGTTACCGCGGCCAGGGCGCTTCCGCGCACATCGTTGCCCAGCGTAGCGTCGGTCGTGACGGCCGTCGCGGCGCTCTATTTCGGGCGCGAGGTCTTTCTGCCGATCGCAATCGCCCTGCTGCTTACCTTTGCGCTTGTGCCCATGGTGTCGGCACTCAAGCGAGCCGGCATTCCGCGTCTTCCTGCCGTGATCGCCAGCGTGCTCGGCGCATTCACGGTGCTGGCGCTGTTCTCCTTCATAGTCGCCACGCAGGTCAGTGAACTGGCGCAGAACATCCCGCTTTACCAGGCGAATATCCTGGCCAAGGTCCGGTCGCTCAAGGAATCCGGCGTCGGCGGAGGCATCGTTTCCAGATTGAGCCGGGTGATCGAACGCGTCGGCCAGGAACTCGACAGACCGGAACCCGCGCAACCCGCCGCCGATCAGCCTCTGCGGGAGCCGATCCCGGTCGAAATCGTCGCGCGCGAACGACCGCTGGAGGTTCTCCAGAATCTGATCGGCCCGCTGCTGAGTCCGCTGGCATCGGCCGGACTGATCGTCGTGGTGGTCATATTCATGCTGCTTGAGCGGGAGGACCTGCGCGATCGCTTCATACGCCTCGTCGGCTACGGCGATCTGCATCGAACCACCGAGGCGCTGCAGGATGCCGGCAAGCGCGTCGGCCGCTATCTGCTCATGCAATTGGTCGTGAACATCGTCTATGCCGTTCCGATTGCAATCGGACTTTGGCTGCTGGGCATACCCAATCCATTGCTGTGGGGTTTGCTGGCGCTGGCGCTGCGCTTCGTTCCCTATATCGGCCCGGTTATCGCGACGCTGCTGCCTCTGTTCCTGGCGCTAGCCGTGGCGCCCGGCTGGTCGCTCGTGCTATGGACCGCCGGGCTTTTCGTGGTGGTGGAACTGATCACCGGCAACGTGATCGAACCCTGGCTCTATGGCTCGCGCACCGGGCTGTCGCCATTGGCTATTATCGTTGCGGCGATCTTCTGGACCTGGCTCTGGGGGCCATTGGGCCTCGTTCTGTCGACGCCGCTCACGGTCTGCCTCGTCGTGCTCGGCCGACATGTGCCGCAGTTCGAATTCCTCGACGTTCTGTTCGGCAACGAACCCGTGCTCGAACCGCACGCCCGGCTTTACCAGCGGCTGCTGGCCGGCGATCCCGAGGAAGCGACGGACCATGCCGAGGAGATGCTGGAGGAAGAATATCTGGTCGAGTTCTACGACAAGGTCGCGATTCCCGCACTTCTGCTCGGCGAGCAGGACCGTGTGCGTGGTGTGTTGAGCGATGAGCAACGACAGCAGGTCGCGGGCAGCGCGCTGACGATGGTGGCGAACCTCGACGACAGCGCGCAGGAGGAGGCGGAAGCGGGCGACACTGCCGCGGCCGAGGACAACGGCTCACGCGAGGACAAGCAGGTTCAGGGGGAGGTTCAGGGCGGGGACGACACCGAACTACCGGATGGCACGGACATGTCGGTGCTGTGCGCCGGAGGGCGCGGCGAACTCGACGACGCGGCTGCCGCCATGCTGGCACAGGTGCTCGAAGTCCAGGGCGCCACGGTGTTGAGAGCGAGCTTCGCCGATATGGAACCGGGGAGCATTCGCCGCCTTGAGCTCGACGCTATCGATACCGCCGTCGTCGGATTTTTGAACCGGAATTCCGTCAAGCACGGCCGGTTCCTGGTCCGTCGGCTGAAACGCGCCAAACCAAGGTTGCGGGTGGGTATCGTGTTGTGGTCGGAACCCGACAGTGACAACCAGGAGGCAGCCGCCAAATTGGCCAATGAGATCAACGCTGATTTCGTCGCACACGGAATGGTCGGTGCGGTGCTCGGTGCGTTGTCCAGCAATCCGCCGGTGGCGCTGAAGACCACCGCCAAACGCCGCATGCGCCGCCTGGCGCAGGCGCGCAAGAAAGAGCCGCTCGCCGCGGCAAAATGAGCGCGGCCAACGACCGCGGCAGTGGGGTTATTACCGTTTTCGCGAAAACGGTAATAACGAAACGGATCAGGTTATCTTCGCAAAGTCGCGCTGAACCGTCCGGACGGTGCCGCGGCAAACGGCGCCAACCCTCATACTGTCCAGAAATAGCGCACCGTATGAAAGAACACCGGGGCGGCGAAGACCAGGCTGTCGGCACGGTCCATCATGCCGCCATGGCCTTCGATCAGGTGGCCCCAGTCCTTGACGCCCTGATCGCGCTTGATGGCGGAGGCGACCAGCCCGCCGAAGAATCCCATCAGGCAGGCGACCAGAGCGACGCCGGCCGCCTGCAGCGGCGAAAACGGCGTCAGGAACGACAGCAGCGCGCCGAGCAGGCTCGATGCCGCCAGCCCGCCGACCAGTCCCTCCCAAGTCTTCGACGGCGAGACCGTCGGCGCCAGGAGGTGGCGGCCGAACAGTTTGCCGAAGATATATTGCAGCACGTCGCTGCCTTGCACGGTGACGATCAGGAAGGCGATCAGCAACAGGTTGCGGCCTTCGAAACCGGGTACTTCGAGTGTTAGCAGCGCCGGCACGTGGCTGACGCAGTAGACCGAGATCATGACCGCCCATTGCTGCGCCGAGACGCGCTCGAGAAAGCGTTCGGTGTCGCCGTGCAGTGCGGTGATCGCCGGCATCAGCAGGAAGCAGTAGACCGGGATGAAGATGGTGAAGAGCCCGTACCAGGCGGTCCACACCAGCCAGTACTGGAACGGGATGACGATGCCGAACATGCCGAGCAGCACCCAGTGGTCGCTGCGGCGGCTGTGTGTCAGCGTCACGAATTCGCGCAGAGCGGCGAAGGAAATCAGCGCGAACAGGATGGTCATGCCGGGGCGGCCGAAGAAGAAGGCAACGGTGATCGCCACCACCATCACCCACCAGGCATTGATGCGCTGGGTGAGGTTGACCAGCGTCGGCGACAACGGTTTTGGCGCGCGCCATGACAAGACGCCGGCGACGACGCTGGCGCTGATCAGCACCGCCAGTAGGCCGACAATCAGAATGAGGGTTTCGTGCATCATCGGCAGCATTTTGCCTTGGTCCTCAATCGTCTCGTTGCGGCCGGGGGTTCAGCGCCAGCAGCGTTTCGCGGGCACGGTCGAGAAAGGCGCGGCGTTCCTCACCCGGTTGAATAGCGATCGGCGCGCCGAAGACGACACGGCAAAGCAGCGGCACCGGCACGAATTGCCCCTTGGGCAGCACCCGCGACATGTTCTCAATCCAGCACGGGATGAGTTCGACATCGGGCCGCGCCATCGACAGATTGTAGAGGCCGGAGCGGAACGGCAGCAGCGGTTCGTCGGTCATGTTGCGCGTGCCTTCGGGAAACAGGATCAGCGAATGGCCCTGATCGAGCACTGACAGCATGATCGAGATCGGGTGCTGCGTTTCATCCGTCCACTGCCGGTGGATCAGCACGGAAGACAGCATGTCCTGGGCAATGAAACGGCGCAGCCGCGTCTTGCCCCAATAATCGGCGGCGGCCACCGCATGGGTACTGGCGCGTTCCTTCTCGCTGAGGCAGGCCGACAGCAGGATGAAATCGCCGTGGCTGGCATGGTTGGCGAAGTAGATGCGCTGCCGGTCCGATGGCTGGCTGCCGTTCCAGATCGGCCGCACGCCGGTGACCGCCCAGGCCAGCGCCGACAGGCCGACCGAGGTCACCGTCTGCAGCAAGGTATAGGTGCTGACACGAAGCTTTGTCATGTACGGGCTCAAAAGAATGCCGCGACGACCGAGGCCGCCGCGAACAGGCCGAACGTGATACGCTGCTTGGCAAGCAGGCGGCGCGTGCCGGCTATCCGCTGGTCGAGCGAGCGGCCGCCGGCCGCCGTGGGTTTCAGCCGCATGCGCGCCAGCACATCGTCGACCGCGGCACCGCCGCCTGCCTCGCTGGCGTGGCTGGCCATCAGCCGGAACAGCAGCGCGTCGAACAAAAGCAGGGCCGAGAGAATGATTGTGGCTATGGCACCCGCTGCGGCGATCAGCCAGGCTACCGCCGACAGCGACGATGTTTGCGGCACTGCCGCCAGGCCGACGACCGGCGCCGCCAGCAAGGCAGCGGCAACCAGCAGCAGCGGCCATGCCACCTGCACCATCAGCCCGGCGGCGAACGTCTCGGCCCTATCTCGAAAGGCGGTCATGCCGGTGCGTCCACGCCAAGATGCACCGGCCGGCCCGCGGCGGCGAGCTTGCCTCGCGCCTGAGCCGGCGTGTCGGCCCGGCCGCTGGCGACCAGCCATTCGGCGACGACGGCGGCGCTGCGCTGGAAGCCAAGCGCACAGCAGACCAGCACCGTGCCCTGGCCCCGCGCCGTCTCGATCGCCGCCACCGCTTGCGCACGCGCCTCGCGAGACGGCGGCAAAAGGTCGACCATGGGCAGGCTCACCCAGCGGATCGAGGCGCCACGCGGCCTTTCCAATTCGCCGGCAAGATCGACCACCGTGCCGAAGGCGTCGGCCTCGGCGGCGGTCGGAAAACGGCCGAGGCAAACACCGTCGGCGATGACGATCTGCGCTGGAAGCTTTCGCGTCCACGCCCACACATTGACCCTGGCAACAAGGCGGTAGGGCCAAAGCAGGAGACGGCTGGCCAGCGACACGCGGCCATCAGCTGTTTTCTGGAACACTTTGGCGCCGGCGCCGGCATAGGCGAAAGCGACGATGGCCAGCGCCAGTGCCGGCCACAACAGGATGAGCCACAGCGCCGAGACCAACGCGCCGGCAGCGGCACTGGCCAGCGCAAGGCTTGCGCCGAGCGCATAGAACAGCGCCAGCCGCCGCGCTTTCGGGTCAACGCTCAGGCGGAAGCCGTCGAATGGCAGCTCGCCGTCGCGCGGAAACAGCCACAGAGCGAAAAGGCCGAGCAGCGCGCCGGTCGGAATGTCGATGAAATGGTGCTGCCACGTCGTCAGCACCGAGGCGCCGATCAGGAAACACCAGACATGCCAGGCGGCGCCGGCGATGCCGGTCAACCTGTGACGCCAATGGTCCCAGATGATGACCAGTAGTGCGATGTGCAGCGACGGCGCCTGGTTGAAGGGCTTGTCGAAGCCGCCGAGCACGGCGAACATGAAACCGGGCAGGCCGCTTGTCTGCGGACGCACGAAGGTCGCCGTCAGCGGGAACAGGATAAAGCAGGCGACGGCGATGATCTGCGCCGTCAGATAGCGGCCGGCGAGGCGGTCGACGCCGTTCTTCGAATTGTTCAACAGCAGCGACAGGCCGTAGAATAGATTGATCGACCAGTAGGGCACGATCGTCCAGGCAAGGAACGGGATGCCATGCTCCCAGCCGAAGACGATGCTGCCGACATCGTCGCGCCGCGACGCCAGCCAGTCGGCGAAGCCGTAGGTGGAGTAGAAGAACGGCGCCAGAAATGCCAGCCACAGCGCGGCGCGCAGGACTATCCCGGGATACGGCTCGCGCGGCAAGGCCGGAAGGGCAGGGGCATCGCGAGGCAAGGCAGAGGCAGGCAAGTCCATGCTCAGACGCGCCGGGCGATCGAAACGGTGAAGATGCCCCACTGGTCGATGCGCTGGTCGAGCTTCTCGAATCCGGCGCCCGCCACCAGCTGGTCCATCTCGGCCTGCGTGCGCCGGCGCATCACCCAGGCCTGGCCGCCGCGATGCGAGGTCAGGCTGCGCGCGATCATCTCGAGCTGCGGATGCCAGGGCTGGTTGGTGTAGACGAGCAGGCTTCCGGGCTGCATGGCGCCGGCCAGTCCACCGAGCGAGCGGGCGATCATGGCATTGTCGGAAAACAATTCGTAGAGCCCCGAGACGATGGCGAGATCCGGCGCCGGGTCGAGGCCGGCCAGCATCGTGGCGTCGAAGGCGTCACCTTGATGGAACGAGACGCTCGCCGGCAGCTTGCGCTCGGCGATCAGCTTGCGGCCGAGCGAGATGTTGAGCTCGGAGAAATCCTGCAGCCGCACGCTGGCCGGCGGCTCGGCGCATTTCTGCACAGCATCGAGCACGTAGCGGCCATGGCCGGCGGCGATATCGACGATATGGACCGGCCGGCCGGCGGCCTTCAGCGTCTCAGCGGCACTGCCGATCAGCTCTTCCAGATGCAGCTTGCGCTGGCGGATGCCGCGCCAGCCAATAGCATCGAGAAAGGTGCGGTCGATCATGCGGCCGCCGGGGCCGATGCCCCGCGCATCGTTCTCGTAGACATAGTCGAGCGTCGAGCCGGAATCGAAGCCGGTGGCAATCCCGGTCTTCATGCCGGACGACAGCCATGCGCCCATGCGGATCGAGGCGCGGCTCATTGCCCAGTAGAGACCTTTGGGTGACAGTAGCGGCAGCGGCGAGGCCAGCCGGTCGGCCTCGTCGCGTGTGTAGCCGGCGCGGTCGGCCCCGGTCAGGTCGAGCGGCTTTTCCGGCGCCGCGAACTGCTTTTCGAGGAAAGGCCTGATCAGGTCGAGTGCCTTGTGGCGGTCGCGCTCGCCCAAAGTGTCGTGGAAGAAGCCGGGCAGCACATGCCGCTCCTTGGCCGGGCTCGCCAGATTGACGAAAAACTCGTGCTGCGGTCCATGCCGCACCACCCAGTCGCTGCCGGAGATCAGAAGCTGTGTCGGCACGGTGATGGCGCGGGCATCGGCGACGATGCGCGCTGCGTGGTCGTAGAGTTCGACCAGGATGTTGGAGGCGATCGGCCGGGTGATCAGTGGGTCGGCGTCGAAGGAGGCGATGCGCTCGGGATCATGCGTCAGGAATTTCGCCTTGACGTAGGAATTGACGAAGAAACGGCCCTTCAGCTTCTGCCACAACGCAATGCCTTGCTTGGCGAAGGGCACGTAGAGCTTGACCGAGAAGGCCGGCGAGGCCAGCACCAGGGCGCGAATGTCAGGCGCATAGTCGTGCACCCAGGCGGCGGCAAGCACGGCGCCGAAGGATTGCGCGATCAACGCTATATCGCGCCGGGCAAAGCCGTCACTGCCGATCTCGCGCACGAAGCAATCGATGTCGCGCACCAGCGCGGCAAACGACGGCGCATAGCCGCGCTCGCCGGCGGAGCGGCCATTGCCACGCGCGTCCCAGGCATAGAAGGCGTGGTCGGGCATCTGGAGCTCGTCGACCAGATGCGCCATGCGGCCGCCATGCTCGTGGCCGCGATGGAACAGCAGGATGGCACCCTTGCGGTGTTCCGACGGCGCCGGCCAATAGCGATAGAAGATCTCGGTGCCGTCATGGCTCTTGAAGCTGCGCTCCTGCGCCACCCGCTCGATGTTGGCTGGAGCCACGGCGGCAACCGTCTGTTGGTGAAGCATGTTGTTCTCCCTGGCGAGACCGGAATTCAGCTGCCGCTCCCGTTAAGGCCGCCGCGTATCCGGTTGATGGCGGTCACCAGCGAGAGTGTAGCCATGGCTGGAAACACGAGCGGCGTGAGCGCCGGGACCCACAGGCCGGACGCGATAAGCACCGCGAGGATGCCAAGCGCCAGCGCCCGATCGCTTTTGCCGAAGGGGCCGGCATAGTTGCGCCCCGCTCCGGCCGCGATGCCGAGCACGCCGGCGAATTCCGCAATCACCGCCGCGATAGCGAATGCAACGACGCCCCAGGCAGGAAAAATGACGGCAAAGGCCAGGATCAAAGCGAGATCGGAGACAACATCGCAGAGCTCGTTGAGATACATGCCGAGCTTCGAGGCCTGGCCATGTTCCCTTGCCAGCATGCCGTCGATGGCATTCAGCGCCATTCGCGTAAACAGCACGAGCGGCATCAGCAGAAAGACCATGCGGTGGCCGGCAAGGGCTGCCACCACAAGGCCGGTGAAGAGCGAGAGGGCAGCGGCCAGCAGCGTGATCTGGTTGGCGGTGACGCCGGCCCTGGCCAGTCCGTCGGCAAGCGGCCGCAACCTGGCCTGAAAGGCCGGTTTCAGCGCATAAAGCGTCGGCATATGCGAACCCCCCGGCCGCGGTGCAAATAATGTTGGCGAGGATGGTCAATTGGCGCGCAAGACGCAAGGGCGTCGCCCTGCCACTTTTCGACATCCGGATGTGTCGGCGCTAGCTTTCGCTGTTGGCATTGTCGCCCGGGAACAGTGCGGGCAAGCTTTGTTCGGCCGCCGCCCAGGCGCGACTGTGGTAACGCCGCAGGATGAGAATGCATGCGGCGAAGACCAGCAGCCCGCAAATCACGCCGAGCGTCATGCCCCCGCCAAACGCGGACTTTACAACGATGCCGGTGAAGACGCCGGCGATGGCGCCATTGATCGTGCCCACCATCCCCGCGGTGGTCATGAAATATTGCAGCGGTGAGGGCCTGAGGCCCTTGTCGACCAGCACCGCCGAGGGATCGTCATGGGTGGAATTGACAAGGTATCTTTGCAGGACGGGCGTCAGCTCGACGAAATAGTGGCGGATCCTGGCCATGCCGCGGGCATGCACCATGTCCTCGATGGCAACCTGCACCGCGCGCGCGAAGGTGACCAGGCCGATGAAGAAAAGGCAAGGCAGCAAGATCAGGCTGAACAGCACGAACGGCCTGCCCATCTCCGTGACCTGCGCGACGAAGGACAAGGCAATGGTTGCGCTCGAGACCGAGGTCAGGAACAGATCGGCTCGCTGGTTCGCTTCCTGAATGGTCGCGGCGCGAGCATTTTGCAGCACGAAATGCTCGGTCGTCAGGCACTGCAGGGCTTGCTGCGCCTGGTCAGGCGGAACCGGAGCGTCGGGAGAACGGGTCATCGACAGTTGCCCCCTCTGCCCGCCGGAACCGGCAGGGCAGAAGGGAGGGTCGTCGTCCTGATGCGAGCCATCAGGACTTGCCGTTGCCGTCGTTGATGGCGATACGCTTGGCCTTGGCCTGGGCGCGCTCCGTCTTCGGCAGCGTCACGCTGAGCACTCCGTTCCGGAACGCGGCGTTCACCTTGCCTTCGTCGACTTCGTAGCCGAGCGGGATACGCCGCTCGAAACGGCCATAGAAGCGTTCGGAGAACTGCCTGTCCTTGTCCTCGGTCTCTTCACGCTTCTCGCCGCGCAGCGTCAGTACGCCGTCATCGAGCAGCAGCTCGATGTCCTTCTCGTCCATGCCGGGGATCTCGGCGGTGACGCGGATCTCCTTTTCGCCATCGGAGATTTCGACACTGGGCCAGCTGGCGCGGGCAGCGGAGAAGCCACCGAGCGACGGCAGCCGCGTGTCGAAGCCGCGGAACGCCTCGTCGAACAAGCGGTTCATCTCGCGATGCAGCGTCAGGAAGGGATCGCGATCGCCGTCGCGGAACAGGCTGGGGGCCTGATTGTTCTCCCGGCCCCAGGGAATGAGATCACGAATAGCCATTGCATAGTCTCCTTTCTCGACTGGTGCATTCAGGCAGCCTGCTTGTTTGCTTCGTCTTGCGCGACCTTCGGCCCGGTCTTCGGCGAGGCGACATCGGTCGCGATGGCGATGCGCCGAGGCTTCATCTCCTCGGGCACCTCACGTACCAGATCGATGCTGAGCAGGCCGTTGTCGAGCGTGGCGCCCGCGACCTTGACGTGATCAGCAAGCTCGAAACGGCGGGTAAAGGGCCGTGCGGCGAGGCCATGATGCAGATACTCCGCGTTATCCAGCTCTTTGTGCTGGCCGGAGACAATCAGGAGGTTGGGTTCATGGGTGATTTCGAGGTCGTCCTCGGAAAAGCCAGCGACGGCGATGGTGACGCGGTAGTTGTTCTCGCCGCTGCGCGCGATGTCATAGGGCGGCCACGCGTCGAAAGCCTGCGGGGCATTTTCCAGCAGGTTGAAGACGCGGTCGAAGCCGATTCTCGACCGATAGAGCGGGGAAAAGTCGAATGCGGTTCTCATAGCTACATCCTCCATCGAGCAACATAGATACGAGGAGCGCCAAAGAGCTGGCGCTCCCTGGTTTCGCCGGCCCCATTTCGGCGACCGGTGCCATCGATCTGGTTATTGTCCGCCGCAGGTCAAGACCCGGCGGCTTTCGCGTTGCCGGTTTTTCGGTCGGTTCGGCGAGGCTGCCAATCTCCCTATTTGCGGCGAGATGTCCGGCAGGAGATTGCCTGTTTGCCAGCTGGCTTCAATCGCCAACGCCGAGTTCCCCGGCGGGTTATTGTCTGCCGCAGGTCAAGACCCAGATTCCTCTGTTGCCGGGGCTCCGTTCCCGGCACTCGCAGATGGAGCTGACCATGACACGCGACGAGATCATTTCTGTGGTGGGCCCGGTCGACGACGCCGTTATCGCCGACATTGCGGCGACAGACGGGACGGTCCAAGAATTGCGTGAGGCCCTGGCCTGGATCGCCGCCGACGAGGCGCTGGTGAACGAGGGCCGACCGCTGCCGACGGCAAGAGTAGCGATGCTGATCGAACTGCTGCAAGGGCCGGACGAGGAGGAATAACCGGCCATTTCCGCGATGCTCTTGAACCGCGCAGAGAGACGAACCATGTCCTTCAGCGGCGCCGGCCGGCCGCCGGTGCCCGCCAGCATGACGTTGCTTCCTGTGCTCGAAGCCGCCGTGCAATCCGGCAAGCCGCTGTTGATCATCGCCGAGGACGTCGAAGGCGAGGCGCTGGCGACGCTGGTCGTCAACAAATTGCGCGGCGGCCTGAAGGTTGCGGCCGTCAAGGCGCCGGGCTTCGGTGACCGCCGTAAGGCCATGCTCGAAGACATCGCCATCCTGACCGGCGGCACGGCGATCTCGGAAGACCTCGGCATCAAGCTCGAGAACGTCACGCTGGAGATGCTCGGCCGCGCCAAGAAGGTGCTGATAGAGAAGGAGAACACCACCATCGTCGACGGTGCCGGCCGCAAGGATGAAATCCAGGCGCGCATCAGCCAAATCAAGGCGCAGATCGAGGAAACCACCTCCGACTACGACCGCGAGAAGCTGCAGGAGCGGTTAGCCAAGCTCGCTGGCGGTGTCGCCGTCATCCGCGTCGGAGGCTCGACCGAGATCGAGGTCAAGGAGCGCAAGGATCGCGTCGACGACGCCATGCATGCCACACGCGCGGCGGTCGAGGAGGGTATCCTGCCCGGCGGCGGCGTGGCGCTGCTGAGGGCGGCGAAGGCGCTCGATAACGTTGTCGTCGACAATCCCGATCAGAAGACCGGTGTCGACATCGTGCGTCGCGCCATCGAAGCGCCGGTGCGCCAGATCGCCGAGAACGCCGGTGCGGAAGGTTCGATCATCGTCGGCAAGCTGCGCGAGACGACCGACTTCGGCTATGGCTGGAACGCCCAGACCAACGAGTTCGGCGACCTGTACGGGCAGGGCGTCATCGATCCGGCCAAGGTCGTTCGCACTGCGCTGCAGGGTGCCGCCTCTGTTGCCGGACTGCTGGTGACGACCGAGGCGATGGTGGCCGAGAAGCCGAAGAAGGAAACGCCCATGCCTCCGATGCCCGGCGGTGGCGGCATGGACTTCTAAGATCAGGCTTTCAAAGCGAGATTTCGAAACGGCAGATGGGCCGTGTCCGCCAACGCGGGCACGGGCTTGCCGGTTCGGGTCGAATGCTGAGCAGGTGTTGCCATGGATATGACGGACAGTTTTGGGAAGATCGCGGCGCCGACCCGCCCGAAGAACGATTTCAACTATGAAACCGATTGCAGGGCGGCGCTGGCGCCTTTGGTCGACGGCCTGCTGGATATGGCCGAGTCGGCCGGCTGGGACCGCCGCAAGGCTGCCTACACGCTGATGTTTCTGTCGGCTCAACGCGTGGGAGCCGGCAAGGAAGGAGCGTAAATGATCGCGGCGCGGATGCGCGATTGCCTGCTCTAGTGGGGAAATTGGCAGCTTCGCCGACAGCGCTCTAAGCCATCGGTAGCAACCGGCGCATAATCAGCGAGGCGTGGCCGCCCACCCCGTGTGCAGCCGGCCGGCGCTCGACCACTTCGAAACCGTGCTTGCGATAAAAGGCGATTGCCCGGTCGTTGCCCTCGATCACCTCCAGCGCGATGCTGGGAATCCCCGCATGCGCTGCAAGAACCGCGTGCAAAAGATCGGCCGCCAGCCCGGTGCCGTACTCGCTTTTGTCGATATGGAGCCGCTCGAGCATGACATCGCCCTTGTTGCCCATCGCGGCCATCGCGTAGCCGGCGAGCGAGCCGTCCGCCCGCTCGGCTACGAACCACATCTTGCTGTCGTCCCCGAGCTCGGTCACCAGCCGCTCCGGCGCGTGCTTCTCATCCGACAGCCGTGCCGTGGTCTCGGCACCCAGGATTGGCGAATAGGTGTGGCGCCAGGATTGGCCCAGCAGCCGCGATACCGAGGGCACGTCCTGTTCGGTCATGGTTCTTATTTGGGTCATTGGCACCTCGCCTCAGAAACCTGCCCCTTTTGAGCGGAGATGTTCGGCAGGACAGAGAGGTGCTGTCCCGCCGATCCTGCACGGCCGAGTTCAGCGCACATCCGCGCCGGCCGTCATGACTATGTGCTGGCAGACATTGTCGATATCGCGAATGACGTCGTCGTTCCAGAAGCGCAGGATAGTCCAGCCGCTGCTCTCCAAATAGGCGCTGCGTATCCTATCCCGCTCGGTGTGCTCAACGTCGGCGTGCTGGCTGCCATCGACCTCGACGATGAGGCCGTGCGTCGGGCAGGCAAAATCCACAATGTAGGGTCCAATCGGCACCTGCCGGCGAAAGCTCAAATCCACAAGCCGATGCGCGCGAAGCTCATTCCACAGTTTCAGCTCGGCGTCGGTCATCGCGCGACGCATGGATTTTGCATTCTTGCGCTGGCGTGACGGAACGAGATCGTGCCCCACTAGGCGCTCCTGTCTTCGTGATTGGCGAAGTCATGGGTGACGGCCGATCTCCCCCCTTGCGGGGGAGATGCCCGGCAGGGCAGAGGGGGTGCTGTCCCGCCAGCTTGTCAGCCATTTGCAGTCTAATCCTCCTGCTGGAATGGGCTTGGAAGCGGCTTACATTGAGACGTTGGCGATCCTTCCCACCCCCCTCTGTCCTGCCGGACATCTCCCCCGCAAGGGGGGAGATTGGCTGTTGCCAGCGCTTTCGCCAACCTCTTGCTGCCTTGCAGCGAAAATCGTCGCCCCCGCCATCACCGCCTTACCCGCGATTTCAGCCAGCGGTCGAACGCGACGGCGAGGATGAGGATCAGGCCGATGACGATGCTTTGCGTGTATGACGAGACGTTGTTGAATTGCAGCCCGTTCTGCAGGACGCCGATCAGCCCTGCACCGACCACCGTGCCGCCGACGCTGCCGATGCCGCCGAACAGCGAGGTGCCGCCGATGACGACCGCCGAGATCACCGTCAGCTCGTAGCCGATGCCGGCGACGGCTTCGGAGGAGTTGAGCCGCGCCGACAAAACGAAGGCGGCAAGGCCGGCGAAGAAGCCGACGATGATGTAGACCGAGATCAGGATGCGGTCGACGCGCAGGCCGGAGAGCCGCGCGGCCTCGGCATTGCCGCCGACGGCGTAGACGGCGCGACCGTAGCGCGTGTAGCGCAGCACGATGTGGCACAGGATTGCGGCAATCGCGAAGATGATCGCCGGCACCGGCACCGGGCCGATCAGGCCGGTACCGAACCAGCGCATCGAGGCGTCGAAGCCGGAGATCGGGCCGCCATTGGAGATCGTCAGCGTTAGGCCGCGAAACACGGTGAGGCCGCCGAGCGTGACGACGAAGGGCGGTACTTTCAGCCTGGTGATGGCAAAGCCCTGGACACCGCCGGCCACGGCGCCGACGACGACGGCGGCGAGAAGGGCGGCGAACCAGCCATAGCCCAGCGTGCCCGTTGTCGACAGCGACAGCGTGTTGGCGGTGCCGCCCTTGGCCACCACCGCCGCGACCATGCCGCAGAAGGCGAGCAGCGAGCCGACCGACAGGTCGATGCCGGCGGTGAGGATAACGAAGGTCATGCCTAGCGCGATCAGGCCGGTGATCGAGATCTGGCGCATGATGTTGAACAGGTTGATCGGGTCGATGAAGCTCGGCTTCAGCACGGTGAAGACGACGATCAGCACCGCCAGGAACATCAGCGGGCCGAAGCTCATCAGCAGGCGCGCAAGATTGACGCCGCCGCGCTGGCTCCGTTCGGTCGTGCTGGTCATTGCGTTGCTTCCTGATTCTGGGCTTCCTGCTTCTGGTCGAGCGCCATCAGTTCCATCAGTTTCTCCTCGGTCGCCTCGATGCCAGGCATCTCGCCGGTGATGCGCCCGCGCCGCATGGTGACGATCCTGTCCGACACGGCAAGCACTTCGGGCAGCTCGGACGAGATCATCATGATGGCGATGCCGCGCGCGGCGAGCTCTACCAGGATCTGATGAACCTCCGCCTTGGCGCCGACGTCGACGCCGCGCGTCGGTTCATCGACGATCAGCACCTTGGGATCGCGTGCCAGCCAGCGGGCAAGGATGACCTTCTGCTGATTGCCACCGGACAGTCCCTCGATCGCCTGCTCGGGCGAGGCCATGCGGATCGACAGCATCTTCCTGTAGTTCGCCAGCGCTTCTCGCTCGCGCCGCTCGGCCATGAAACCGACATTGGAGTAGCGGTCGAGCGCGGCGATCGAGAAATTGGTGAGGATGGCGAGTGCGGCGAAGATCGCCTGGTGCTTGCGGTCTTCCGGCACCAGGCCGATGCCGAGCTCGATGGCATCGGCGGGTGAGGCCGGCGCGATCGGCCTGCCATCGAGCCTGATGGTGCCGGCGGCAATGCGGTCGGCGCCGAAGATGGCGCGGGCGAGCTCGGTGCGGCCGGAACCGACGAGCCCGGCGACGCCGAGGATTTCGCCCGCCTTGAGGTCGAGATCGACGCCTTCGAGCACGATGGCGTGCGGCGCCTGCGGATCGCGCACCGTGCGCAGGCCGCGCACCGAGAGCCGGACGTCGCCGGCGACATCGCGCTGCGTCGGCCTTGCATAGAGCTCGGAAGCGGCGCGGCCGACCATCTTCTCGATGATCTTCGGCAGTTTGATCGGCCCACCTTCGCGGTCGAGATGGCCGGCCAGCCTGCCGTCGCGCAGCACCGTCATACGGTCGCAGATTGCCGATGCCTCCTCCAGCCGGTGGGTGACGAACATGATGGCGACGCCGTCTTTGCGCAGCCGGCCCATAATCGCCATCAGCTTCTGCACTTCGGTTTCGGTCAGCGCCGAGGTCGGCTCGTCCATGATGATCAAGCGGCTCTTCAGCGATAGCGCGCGGGCGATCTCGACCAGCTGCTGTTCGGCCACCGACAGTGCGGAAACCGGCGTCGCCGGGTCGAGATCGAGGCCGACACGAGCGATGATCGCGCGGGAATCTTCCTCCATTCGCCGCCAACTGACCAGCCCGAACCGGCCGAGCGGTGCGCGGCCGATGAAAATATTCTCCGCCGCGGTCAGCGTCGGGATCAGGCTCAGTTCCTGGTAGATGGTAACGATGCCGTGGCGTTTCGCATCCTGCGGATTGTGCGGATTGAATTCGACGCCGTCGAAGACGATGCGACCGCTGGACGGCGGCATCACGCCGGACAGGATCTTGAGCAGCGTCGATTTGCCGGCGCCGTTCTCGCCGAGCAGGCCGAGTATCTCGCCGGGGCGGACTTCGAGCGAAACGTCGTTCAGCGCGGTGACGCCGGCAAAGCGCTTGGTCACGCCCTCGACGGTGAGCAGGGCGGGGGAGGGCACAATAGCGGCTGCCTTGGGCAAAGTTTGCTCCTCGATCATTCGGTCGTACGCAAGGCTGGCGGGACAGCACCCCCCTCTGTCCTGCCGGCCATCTCCCCCTCAAGTGGGGAGATTGGCAGCCTCGTTGGCCTCGCTTCTTCTGCAAGATCGAAAATTAGCGAAAGCCCGGGTAACATCCAATCTCCCCCTTCAAGGGGGAGATGGCCGGCAGGCCAGAGGGGGGTGCTGTCCCGCCGGCTTCGCCTACTTCGTCTCGCCCAGCCTCTCCGCCTTGTCGAGATTGTCCTTGCCGATGACGATCGGCGTCAAAAGCACCAGCTTTTCCTTCGGCTCGGTCTTGTCCCTGGCGTAGGCGACCGCGATCTGCACGGCGGTGCGCGACTGCTCGCCGGGGAATTGCTCGACCGTGCCGGCCAGCTTGCCGTCGCGCACAGCGACCAACGCTTCGGGAAGCGCGTCGAAGCCGTAGATCTTGACGTCGGTGAAGTTGCGCGCCGCGCAGGCTTCAACCGCGCCAAGCGCCATGTCGTCATTGGCGCAGATGATCGCGTCGGGCTTGCCGTTGGCGGCAAGGCCGGCCTCGGTGACGGACAGCGCCTCGGCGCGGGCGAAGTTGGCGGTCTGCTCGAAGATGATCTGGTACTTGTCCTTCATGGGATCAAGGACGTTGTGCACACCCTTGTTGCGGTCGATCGCCGGGCCGGCACCGGGCTGGCCCTGCAGATGGAAGATCTTGGCGCCGTTCGGGAACGCCGCCACCATGGCCTGTGCTTCGGCCTCGCCGCCCTTGACATTGTCGGCGCCGACATGGGCGAGGATGCCTTCGACGCCCTCGACGCGGCGGTCGATAGTGACGACGGGAACGCCGGCCTTCACCGCTTCCTCGATGGCTGGGGCCAGCGCGTTGACGTCGAGCGGCGAGATGACGATGGCGTTGACCTTTTGCACCAGTGCCGCCTCGATGTCGGCGGTCTGCTTGGGCGCCGAATTCTGGCCGTCGCTCTCGACCAGGTTGACGCCTTGCGCCTGCGCCTCAGCCTTGATCTGGTTCAGCATGTGCACGAAGAACGGAAAGCCGAGGCTCGGCACCGAACCGAGGATGGTCAGCTTGTCCTGGGCGAAAGCCAATTGCGGAGCGGCCAGCGCCAAGGCGCCCATCGCCGCGGTCGACAGCAGGAATTCACGTCTGTTGATCAATTTAGTCTCCTCCCAGATGAGCGCACGACCCGAAACCGGAATGGGTTTTCCGGAAGGTTCCTTGCGTCGATTCAAAAATGGAGTGTCCTTCGAGCGCCCAACTCGTGTTTGAAGGGACGCAACGGCGCTCCAGCCGGTCCACCGCGACGTTCTCCTCCGCTCGGTGCCTGCCGGCGGATGCTAGCCAAGGCCGGAGCTTTGCGCAAGAACGGGAGAAGGCAAGACCTACCGATCGATCATCACCATGGTGCGCTCGCCGTAGCGCGGACCGGCGACCTTGCCCGGCGCCAGCGCGTCGTCGAGCACCTGCATCTCGGCGGCGTCGAGCCTGATCGAAGCCGCGGCGACGTTCTCCTCGAGATATTTTCTGCGCTTGGTGCCGGGGATCGGCACGATGTCGATGCCGAAGTCGCTCCCCTTGTGGAGCAGCCAGGCCAGCGCGATCTGGCCTGGCTTGACGCGCTTGGCCGCGGCGATGTCGAGTACCGTGGCTGCCGCCTGCATGTTGGCGTCATAGTTGGCGCCCTGGTAGCGCGGATCGCCGCGCCGGTAATCGCCCTCTGGATAGTCTTCGGCGCGCCTGACATCGCCGGTGAGAAAACCGCGGCCGAGCGGCGAGAACGGAACCAGGCCGATGCCGAGCTCCTTCAGCAGGGGAATGATTTCCGGCTCGAGATTGCGCTCCCACAGCGAGTATTCGCTCTGCACTGCCGACACCGGATGCACGGCATGCGCCCGGCGGATATTGGCGGCGCCGGCCTCCGAGAGGCCGAAGAAGCGGACCTTGCCCTGAGCAATCAGCTCGCCGACAGCACCCGCCACCTCCTCGATCGGTACCGCCGGATCGACGCGGTGCTGATAGAGGAGGTCGACGTGGTCGGTGGCTAGCCTCCTCAGCGAACCTTCGACAGCCTCGCGGATATGCTCCGGCCGGCTGTCGCGCTCGGTGCCGACTTGCTTGCCGTTTTCGATGCGAAAGCCGAACTTCGTCGCGATCGTCACCTCATCGCGCCGGCCCTTCAGCGCGCGGCCGAGCAGTTCCTCGTTAGCGTACGGCCCATAGACTTCCGCAGTGTCGAGGAAGGTGCAGCCGAGTTCGATGGCGCGGTGCAGCGTGGCGGTCGATTCCGCCTCGTCGGCCGGGCCGTAGGACTGGCTCATGCCCATGCAGCCGAGGCCGATCATGGAAACCTGCAGCCCCTGGCCACCGAGTTTGCGTGTCGTCAACGTCATGTAAAGTTCTCCAGGTCAGCAGCGCGTTCCAAGCCGCCACGTTCAATATAGCGCGCCGGCTCGGTTTCCACAGAGCGAGAGACGCCGCCGCGCGAGGGTTCGCAGCGGTCGCCAAATTGACAGCCGACCCGCTCTCGGCCATCCTTAGGCATGCCGCCTTGCGGCTTTGTGCGTGAGTAACCAGCATGGCCAGTTCCGTCACCAGCCAGAAATCCAAGCGCGCCGCGGTGCGCGAGGCGCTCGACCGCCACAAGGTCTACATCACCGCGCAGCGTTTTTCCGCCGGCGGCTACAGTGCGCGAGTGCTGGTCGACGGCGAGGCCTATTGGGTCGACGAATTCCGGCTCAGCCAGCTGCAGCAGGGCCTGTCGCCGGCCGAGCTCGAATTGACGCCGGCCACCGACGATTGAGCGGCGTGACTTCCCATCCTTCGTCATCCCAGGGCGGAGCAGGAGCGAAGCGACGTCGCGGAGACCCTGGGATCCATGCCGTGACATTGGAGCGCCGCTGCGATGGGATTTTGATGCTGCGCTCGTTGCTTTTGCCCACCACCTACGCCTAGTCCATGCCAGCTCCTTCGAAGCTCAAGGCCTATCGCGCCAAGCGCGAGTTCACGAGGACGCCGGAACCGGCCGGTGGCCTGGCTGCCGGTGAAGGCAACCGCTTCGTTGTCCACAAGCACCACGCCACCGCCGATCACTATGATTTGCGCCTGCAGGTCGGCGACGTGCTGAAGAGCTGGGCGGTGCCGCGCGGCCCGTCGCTCAACCCGGCCGACAAAAGGCTGGCGGTCGAGACCGAAGACCATCCGCTCGAATATATCGATTTCGAGGGCGTCATTCCCGAAGGCGAATATGGCGGCGGACCGATGATCGTCTGGGACACCGGCGTGTGGGCGCCGATGGACGATGTCGAAAAGAGCCTGCGCACCGGCTCCTTCAAGTTCCGGCTCGCCGGCGAGAAGCTCAATGGCGGCTGGATGCTGACGCGGCTGAAACCGAAGCCCGGCGAGGATGAGGGCAAGAAGAACTGGCTGCTGTTCAAGGAGCGCGATCTCGCCGCCGATGCCACGCTCGACATACTGGAAGCCCGGCCGGAAAGCGTCAAATCCGGCCGTCGCATCGAGGAACTGGTGGCACCGCCGAAGCCGGCCGCCAAACCTGTCAGGCCGGTGGTGCTGAAACCCGGCGCTTTGCCGGGCGCCGTCAAGGCGCCGCCGCCTTCCCGGATCGAGCCGCAGCTGGCGACCTCCGTGGCCAAGCCGCCGGGCGGTGAGGATACTGGAGAGGAATGGCTGCACGAGATCAAGTTCGACGGCTACCGCACCATGGCGCACCTGGCCGACGGTGCGGTCAGGCTGATCACCCGCGCCGGCCTCGACTGGACGAAGCGCTATGGCGACCTGCCGCTTGCCTTCGCCAGGCTGCCGTGCCGGGAGGCGATCATCGACGGCGAGGTCGTCGCGCTCGACGCCAAGGGCATCAGCCGCTTTGCGCTTTTGCAGGACGCGCTGGCCGAAGGCGCCGGCAACAAGCTTCACTTCTACGCTTTCGACCTCGTCTATCTCGACGGCTGGGACCTGACAAAAGCGCCGCTTCGGCGGCGCAAGGCGCTGCTTTCGCAACTTCTGTCCGGTCTCGGCGCCAACTCCGCCATCCAGCTCAGCGATCATGTCGAAGGCGACGGCCAGGCGCTCTATGACCAGGCATCCGAGATGGGGCTGGAGGGTGTGGTGTCGAAACGCGCCACGGCGGTCTACCAGAGCGGCCGCACCAAAACCTGGACCAAGACCAAGGCGCTCCAGACCGGCGACTTTGTCATCGCCGGCTACACCGTCTCCGACGCGGCCGAGGGACTCGCTGCACTTGGCCTCGGCGAATTCGAAGACGGCGAGCTGCACTATCGCGGCAAGGTCGGCACCGGCTTCGATGCCGCGACCGCAGGCGAATTGCTGGCGCGGCTGGAGCCGTTGCGGGCCGGTGCATCCGCGCCCGAGGGCGTTCCGCGCGAGATCATGCGCGAGATGAACTGGGTGCGGCCGCTGCTTTCGGCGCATATCCATTACGCCAACCGGACCACCGACAATGCGCTGCGCCATGCCGTGTTCCGCGGCCTGCGTGACGTCGGCCTGTCGACGCCGGTTTCGGCCAAGCGCAAGCGGCTGATCGCCGAGGCCGACCTCGCCACAATCTGGGTGACCAACCCGACGCGGCGGCTGTTCGGCAAGACCGGCCCGACCAAGCTCGACATCGCCGTCTATTACGCGCTGGTCGGCGATTTCATGCTGCCGCACATTCTCGGCCGGCCGGTCTCGCTGGTGCGCTGCCCGACCGGCAAGCCGCAGGACTGTTTCTTCCAGCGCCACGCCTTCACCGGCATGCCTTCCTCGGTGGCGACCTTCGAGGCGACGAATTCGGAGGGCGAGACCAAATCCTATCTCTCGGTGGAAGACGCCAAGGGCTATCTGGCTCTGGCGCAGTTCGGCGTCGTCGAGTTCCACACTTGGGGCACCCATCGCACGCGGCTCGACAAGCCGGACCTGATCGTTTTCGACCTCGACCCGGGCGAAGGGATCGCCTGGCGCGAGGTGGTTGAGGCGGCGGTGCACATTAAGGGCGAGCTGGAAGCGCTAGGGCTGGTGCCGTTCGCCAAGACCTCCGGGGGGCACGGCATCCACATCACCGTGCCGGTGACGCAAAAGCAGAACTGGAAGAAACTGCACCAGGCGACCAGCGCCATCTCCACGCATCTTGCCGCCACCGCGCCCGACACTTTCACCACCACCATGGGCAAGGACAACCGCAAGCGGCGCATCTTCATCGATTTTCACCGCAATGCGCGCGGCCACACCTCGGCGGCTCCCTATTCACTGCGCGCCCGCACCAATTTGCCGGCCTCGACGCCGGTCAGCTGGAGCGATCTGGAATCCATCGATGCTCCACAGGATCTGAATTATTCCTCGCTGCCGGGCCTTCTGGCGACGTCAGGCGACCCTTGGGCCGACATGGAAGATTTCGCCAGGGATTTGCCGGCGATAGGCACCGCGACGTAGTTCTGCGAGCGCGGCCCAGACTCCATCGACGCTCCGGAAAATTTGAATTATTCTTCGCCACGGACCTCTTGCCTGCAGGCGGCTCCCAGCGGAGGAAGATTTCGCTAGGGATTTGCCGGTATTGTAAGGGGCAATGTAGGATTTCGGCAGCCGCATTCGTCCTCCGGACGAAACAGCGCTGCGAACAGTTCGACAGCACAAGGCCGCGTAGGAGTATTTCATGGCGCCCAGGGCAAGTTGGAAAGGTTACCTCAAGCTCAGTCTGGTCAGCTGTCCGGTCCGGCTCTATCCGGCGACCAGTGCCAGCGAGCGCATCAGCTTCAACCAGCTGCACAAGAAGACGCACAACCGCATCAACATGAAGCCGGTCGACCCTGAACTCGGGTTGGTCGAGCGTTCGGACCTGGTCAAGGGCTACGAATACGAGGACAAGCAATACATCATCATCGACGATACCGATCTCGACGCGGTGCGCATCGAATCCAACCATACGATGAACATCGAGGCCTTTGTCGACGAGCGTTCGGTCGACGTCATCTACCAGGACGCGCCCTATTACCTGGCGCCGGATGGCGCAATGGCCGAGGAGACCTTTGCCGTGTTGCGCGAAGCGATGCGCAAATCCGGCAAGCTGGCGATCGCCCGCCTCGTGCTGTCCAGCCGCGAGCGCGTGGTGACGATCGGCGCGCGCGAGAACGGCATGTTCGTCTGCACCTTGAGGAATCCGAACGAAGTGCGTGGCACGGCTGAATATTTCGGCAATATCCCGGCCGGAAACCCCGATCCGGAAATGCTGCAATTAGCCGAAGCGCTGATCAAGCAGAAGGAAACCACCTTCGACCCGAAGAATTACGAGGACCGCTACGAGATCGCGTTGATGACGATGATCCGCGAGAAGCTCAAGGGCCACAAGCCGATCATCGCGGCGGCGCCTGAGCGCGGCAACGTCATCAATCTCATGGATGCGCTGAAGGCGAGCCTGTCGCAGTCGGCCAAGCCACCGGCCAAGTCGAAGAGCAAGGCCGATGAAACAGCCAAGCCTGCGGTGAAATCCGCCAAGGCCGGCGCTGGCGCGGCCAAGGAAAACCCGCTCAAGGCGAACCTTCTCAAAGCCGTCGGCAAGAGCAAGGCGTGACGGCTCTTGCCGGCACGGTCTTCGGCATCGTCGGCGCGCTGGCGGCCTTTCCGCTCAGGCTGGCGGCGCGCGAGGTCGCGCGCCAGCACGGCCAGTTGCGGCGCGGCGTCACTCGGCGCACCACGCATGTCGTGTTGGGCCGCATGTTGCTCGCCAGGGCCGGCGACATCGAGATCGAGCGCCGCGTCGCTGCGGAACGTGCAGCCGGGCGCAGGCTGGTCAGCGAGAACGGCTTCCTGCGGCTGCTCGGGTTGATGAAGGCACCGGAAGCCTCGACGCTGTCGCGGCAGTCGCTGATCGATCAGTCGCGGCTGACCGGCGCCGATCTCGACCTTTTGTCGCTGTTCGACGCCTTCGAGCATGATTGCGAACCGTATTCCTTCCGCGACCTGATCCTCGCCCGCAAATATGCCGGGCTGGTCGCCGGCGGCGCCTCATGGGGCGCGATCGTGCGGTCGGTGCATCGCTCCGGCCCGATCGCCTCGCTCACCGCCAAATCGCTCAATGTCGGCTCGCAGCACGGGCGGGCCGACGCGATCTATCTCGAGGGCGGCCAGAGCGAAGTCAACGGCCAGCTGCTGTTCGATCTGGGAACGCAGGATGACGACACGCTGGAAGAGCTGTTCGCCGATGCCGAGGCGGCGGAAGAGGCTGAAGACCACGAGCAGGCCGCGGCACTCTACCAGCGCTGCCTAGCCATCGACCCGAGCGATGCCATCGCCGCCTTCAACCGCGCCAACTGCCTGCGCGCCTCCGGCCACGCGGCCGAGGCGGCGCACGACTATGCCCGCGCCATCAAGTGCGACCCGGTGTTCGTCGAGGCATGGTTCAATCTGGCCGGGCTGATGAGCGAAGAGGGGCGGGTGGCGTCGGCTCGGCGGCATCTGCTGAAGGCGATTTCGCTAGATGCGAAGTACGCCGATGCGGTGTTCAACCTTGCGAGGCTGGAGTTCGACGCCGGCAATCTAGCCGAAGCGCGGCGGAACTGGGCGCGCTACCTCGAACTCGACGCGGATTCCGAATGGGCACGTATGGCGGCCAAGGGTATCCAGTTCGTCGATTTGCAGCTGGCGCGGATGTCGGCGGGTTAGGGCTTCATTTGGTCACGCTTGAACACCCCCCTCTGTCCTGCCGGACATCTCCCCCGCAAGGGGGGAGATCGGCAGCTTCTCCTTACCGCCCGCCTTCCAACGTTGGTGATTGGCGAAAGCGATGGCGACATCCAATCTCCCCCCTTGCGGGGGAGATGGCCGGCAGGACAGAGGGGGGTGCGAAGGAACTCGGCCTTCATCTGCGGGCCACCCCATGACGACCTTCCTCTTCGACGGCCCCGACACCGCCCCAATCACCATCCTGCTCGCCCATGGCGCCGGGGCGCCGATGGATTCGCCCTCGATGACCGCGACGGCAAAAGCGCTGGCCGAGGCCGGCTTCCGCGTTGCGCGCTTCGAGTTCCACTACATGGCGGCCCGCCGCTACGGCCATCGCAAGCCGCCGCCGCGCGCCGAGACGGTGAACCCCGAATACGTCAAGGCAATCGCCGACCTCCGGGCGAAGGGCGTGAAGGGTCCGCTGATCATCGGCGGCAAGTCGATGGGCGGGCGCGTCGCTTCGATGATCGCCGAGGAGATGTTTTCGAAGGGCGAGATCTCGGGCCTGCTTTGCCTTGGCTATCCCTTCCATCCGCCGGGCAAACCGACACAGCTTCGGACGAAGCATCTCGCCGATCTGAAGACGCCGACATTGGTCTTCCAGGGCACGCGCGACGAGTTCGGGACCAAAGACGAGGTCGCGACCTATGCTCTGTCCGACGCAATCGAGATCTTCTGGCTGGAAGACGGCGACCATGATCTGAAGCCGCGCAAAAACATCTCCGGCTTCTCCACCGCCGATCATCTGAAGACGCTGGCTGATGCAGTGAAGGCGTGGACCGAACGGATCGTGCGCTGAAGCAGGCCGATGAAGATCGCCACCTTCAACGTCAACAACATCAACGGCCGGCTGCCAAACCTGCTCGCATGGCTGGCCGCCGCCAAACCCGACATCGCCTGCCTGCAGGAGCTCAAGGCCAGGCAGACGCAGTTTCCGCGCACCGCGCTTGCGGCGGCCGGCTACGGGGCGGTGTGGGTCGGGCAGCCGACCTGGAACGGCGTCGCCATCCTTTCGCGTGGCTCGGAGCCGGTGCTGACCCGCGAGGCGCTGCCCGGCGACGACGGCGACCAGCAGGCGCGCTACATCGAAGCGGCGGTCAACGGCATCGTCGTCGCCTGCCTCTACGCGCCGAACGGCAATCCGCAGCCCGGCCCGAAATTCCAGTACAAGCTGGCCTGGCACGAAAGGCTGGAGACGCATGCGGCGCAGTTGCTCGACACCGGCCTGCCGGTGGTGCTGGCCGGCGACTACAACATCGTGCCCGAGCCGCGCGACATCTACCCGACCCGCTCCTATGACGACAACGCGCTGGTGCAGCCGGAAAGCCGGGCATCGTTCCAGCGGCTGCTCGACCAGGGCTGGCTTGATGCGCTGCGCAAGAAGCACCCGACGGAGACGCTCTACACATTCTGGGACTATCGCCGCAACCGCTGGCCGCGCGATGCCGGCCTGCGCCTCGACCATATCTTGCTCAGCAAGAAGCTGTCGCGCCGGCTGGTAGCGGCGGGCATCGACCGCGACGTGCGCGGCGAGGTCGGCGCCAGCGACCACGCGCCGGTCTGGCTGGAGTTGAAGTGAGGCACGAAAGCTGGCGCCGCCTTTCCGGGCGGCAACCAGTCAGGTTGGCCGCGCCGCTTCGCGGGCGAACGCCTCGATCAAAGGGGCGTATCCCTCAAGGTCGGGCTGAGTAGCGAAACTGTAGGTAGCGGCGGTCGAAGCCCAGGGCAGCTTTTCCGAAGTGAAGACTTCGACGAAGGGCACGTACCAATGGTGCTCGTCCAGCATGGTCGCGCGCACGTTGACAAGGAAATCCAGGCCATGCGGACGCGTGAACATCCAGTTCTTGCAGTGCGGGCAATAGAGCTGCCGGTGCGGGCCGTGCAGGCCGCCGACCACCGGCTCGCCTTGCGTTATGGCGAAACCGTCGCTGGGCACGGCGATGGTCAGGGAATACGCGCTGGCGCTCAGCTTCTGGCAGCCGGTGCAGTGACACGCCGTCGTCAGCAAGGGCGGCGCGCTGATGCGAAAGCGTATTCCACCGCACAAGCAACCGCCGTCCCAAGGTAGCTTCCAATCGTCCATCGCTGGCCTCGCCTTAGCCTCTGCCAGCGATCTAGCGCGCGACCGCCAAGCTGCAATCTCACCCTTGAGGGTCCCAGAAGGGAGGAGATCGGCAGCTTCACGTCCTTCCCCCAGGAATCGTGAACACCACGTCGGCGCGGCCGTAGCCGCCATCGGCGACCTCCTCGATCAGCACCATCGTGTAGGGGCGCACGCCTTCGCCGAACATCTCGACGAACAGGGCTGTGGTCTTGTGGACGAGGTCCTCCTTCTGTCCGGCGGACAGCGCGCGCTCAGGCACCTTGAAATTTGCAAACGGCATGATGTCGATTTCCTGTTGATTGTTGGAGGTAAAGTCAGACCGTGCCGCCATTGGCGCGCAGCACCTGGCCGTTGACCCAGCCGCTGTCCGGTCCGGCGAGGAACGACACCACGCCGGCGATGTCGGCGGGCTGGCCGAGCCGCCCGAGCGGGATCATCCTGGTGATCGTTTCGACCAGTGCCTCGGACTTGCCGCCGAGGAACAGTTCGGTGGCCACCGGCCCCGGCGCCACGACATTGACGGTGATGCCGCGCGGCCCGAGTTCCTTGGCCAGCACATGGGTCATCGCCTCGACGCCGGCCTTGGTGGCAGCGTAGACACCGTAGGTCGGCTGGTAGAGCCCGACCACGCTGGACGAGAAGCTGATGATGCGGCCGCCCTCGCGCAGCCGCCTTGCGGCCTCGCGCATGCCGCGGAAGACGCCGCCGAGGTTCACCGCGACCTGTTGCTCGAAACCGGCGTCGTCCGTCTGCGCGATCGGCGCGAGCTTCATGATGCCGGCATTGTTGACCAGCACGTCGAGGCCGCCAAAGGCCTGCTCGGCTGCGTCGAACAGATGCGCGACCCCCTTGGGATCACCGACATCGGCTTGAACTGCGATCGCCGTGCCGCCTGCCGCCTCGATCTCGCGCACCACGCCTTCGGCGGCTTCTGCGCCTCTGGCATAGTTGACGACGACCGAAAAGCCGTCGCGTGCCAGGCGCCTGGCAATTTCGGCACCGATACCCTTCGAGGCGCCGGTCACCAACGCCACCTTTCCATTCCGCGCAGTCATGTCAGCTCTCCAATTCTTGTCGGCTGAAAATAGGCGATAAATCCTGCGGGATAATCGCTCGGGACTTGCCAACACCATTCGGATATGGCGAACAATGGCGATGGACAGTCTCGACCGGATGCGCCTGCTTGCCCGTGTGATCGAGCGCGGCAGCTTCACCGCGGCTGCCGCCGATCTCTCGATGTCGCGATCGACCGCCACCGAGGCGATCAAGGACCTAGAGGCGCGGCTGGGGGTGAGGCTGCTCGAACGCACCACGCGCCATGTCACCCCGACGTTGGACGGCCAGGCCTATTACCAGCGCTGCCTCGCCATCCTTGCCGATGTCGAGGATGCCGAGGCCGGCTTTCAATCGGCGCAGCCGCAGGGCCTTTTGAGGATCGACGTGCACGGCTTCATGGCCCGTCATTTCATCCTGCCGCGGCTCTCCGAGTTCCTCGACCGCTACCCCGGGATCGACCTGCATATCGGCGACGGCGACCGGCTGGTCGATCTGGTGCGCGAGGGCATCGACTGCGTGCTGCGTTCCGGCGAACAGGCCGACAGCGGCATGATCGTGCGGCGGGTGGCAACATTGCGCGAAGTCACCTGCGCCAGCCCCGCCTATCTCGAAAAGCACGGCATGCCGGCAACCCCCGACGATCTCGAAGGCCATCTGATGGTCGGCTTCCGCTCGTCGCGGACCGGCGAGGTCATGCCGCTCGAATTCACCGTTGGCGGCGCGTTGCGCTATGTCAGCCTGCCCAACCGGGTGACGGTCAACGGCTCCGACACGATGGCGGAGCTGGCGCGTCTCGGCTTCGGCCTGGTGCAGGCGCCGCATTACCGCTTCGCCGGGGATTTCGCACGCGGCACGCTTGTCGAAGTGCTGCCGGAGTACCCGCCGTCGCCGACACCACTGTCGGCGCTCTACCCGCAGAACCGCCAACTCGCGCCGCGGGTACGCGTGTTCATCGACTGGGTGACCGGGATTTTTGGCGAGGATGGGACATCGGGCCGGGTGTGAAATGCACCGGGGCCGCCGGGCTACTTTGCGAAGGGCCGCGATACTTCACGCCCCCCTCTGTCCTGCCGGACATCTCCCCCACGAGGGGGGAGATCGGCGGCTTCAACGGCGGCGCCGAGCATCCTTGACCCACCTACCACCCACGCTATGCTCGCATCCATGTCAGGGACCAGCCCCGCGGCCACCGCACCGCTCATCGTGATCGACCTTCAGACCGGCATGTTCGACGGCGTTGCCGAGCCGCCGATCCATGATGCCGACCGCATGGTTGCCCGGACCCGCGCGCTGATCGAATGGGCACGGCGCAACGGGCGCAAAGTCGCCTTCGTCCGGCATGATGGGCCGCAGGGCGATCCTCTGGCGCCGGGTGAGCCGGGCTGGCCGGTGTGGCCGGCGCTTGGCCAGGCCGAGGACGAGCCGACTTTCGCCAAGCGTGTCGGCGATGCGTTCAGCAATGCAGCCCTTGCAGAATGGGTGGCCGGGCAGGGCGCCGGCGAGGTCGTTCTCATCGGCGCGCAGACCGATTTCTGCGTGGCGGCCACGGTGAAGGGCGCCTTTGCAGCGGGCCTGGGCGTCACCGTGGTTTCCGACGCCCACAGCACGCTCGACGCCGCCAGCGAGACGGCCGCGGAGATCATCGCCCGGCACAATGCGGCATTTGCCGCCACCGGGGTTAAACTGGTGACGACAAAAGCCCTTACCGATAGCTGATCCGCCGGCTCATCCCTACGCCGTCAAAGCCTGATCCAGCCGGGAAGAAACTGGCGGGTTCAGACAATTTGGCGCGGGGCACCTCACCACTTGCGGGCTTCCGCAAGCGCGGCCTATCGCGTATTGGCGCGGGAACGCTCCTTTGGCCTTTCCCGGAAAACCATGATTCGTCTCGAAAGCATCAGCAAGCAGAACGGCAGGCAGATCGTCTTCATCGAAGCTTCGGCCGCCTTGCAGAAAGGCGAGAAGGTCGGGCTGGTCGGTCCCAACGGCGCCGGCAAGACGACGCTGTTTCGCATGATCGACGGCGAGGAGCAGCCTGACGAAGGCCAGGTCTCGGTCGATCGCGGCGTCACCATCGGCTATTTCAGCCAGGATGTCGGCGACATGTCCGGCCGCAGCGCCGTCGCCGAAGTGATGGACGGCGCCGGGCCGGTGAGCGAAGTGGCGGCCGAGATGCGCGAGCTCGAGCACGCCATGGGCGACCCTGACCAGGCCGACCAAATGGACGAGATCATCGCCCGTTACGGCGAGGCGCAGCATCGTTTCGAGGAGCTCGACGGCTATGCGCTGGATGGGCGCGCCCGCGAAGTGCTGGACGGGCTCGGCTTCAGCCAGGAGATGATGGACGGCGATGTCGGCAAGCTGTCCGGCGGCTGGAAAATGCGCGTCGCGCTGGCCAGGATCCTTTTGATGCGGCCCGACGCCATGCTGCTCGACGAGCCGAGCAACCATCTCGACCTGGAAAGCCTGATCTGGCTGGAGCAGTTCCTGAAGAACTATGACGGCGCGCTGCTGATGACCTCGCACGACCGCGAGTTCATGAACCGCATCGTCAACAAGGTGGTCGAGATCGACGGCGGTTCGCTGACCGCTTACTCCGGCAACTACGAATTCTACCAGCAGCAGCGGGCGATTGCCGATCGGCAGCAGCAGGCGCAGTTCGAGCGCCAGCAGGCGATGCTGGCCAAGGAGATCGCCTTCATCGAGCGCTTCAAGGCACGTGCGTCACATGCCGCCCAGGTGCAGAGCCGGGTGAAGAAGCTGGACAAGATCGACCGTGTCGAGCCGCCCAAGCGCCGCCAGAAAGTGTCGTTCGACTTCCAGCCGGCGCCGCGCTGCGGCGAGGACGTGGTGACGCTGAAGAACGTGCACAAGGGCTATGGCAGCCGCTCGATCTACGAGGGATTGGATTTTCAGGTGCGCCGCCGCGAGCGCTGGTGCATCATGGGCGTCAACGGCGCCGGCAAGTCGACGCTGCTGAAGCTGGTGGCTGGCGCTTCCGAGCCGGACAATGGCACGGTGGCGCGCGGCCCGAGCGTCAAGATGGGCTATTTCGCCCAGCACGCCATGGAAGTGCTGGGGGGCGAGCGCACCGTGTTCCAGACGCTGGAGGACGCGTTTCCGCAGGCAGGCCAGGCACCGCTCAGGGCGCTGGCCGGCTGCTTCGGCTTTTCCGGCGACGAGATCGAGAAGAAATGCCGCGTGCTGTCGGGCGGCGAGAAGGCGCGGCTGGTGATGGCGTTGATGCTGTTCGACCCGCCCAATTTGCTGGTGCTGGACGAGCCGACCAACCACCTCGACATCGCCACCAAGGAGATGCTGATCACGGCGCTGTCGCAGTACGAGGGGACCATGCTGTTCGTCTCGCATGACCGCCATTTCCTGGCGGCGCTGTCGAACCGGGTGCTGGAACTGACGCCCGAGGGCATCCACACCTATGGCGGCGGCTACACCGAATATGTCGAGCGCACCGGGCAGGAGGCGCCGGGGTTGAGGAGCTGAGGCGCGGACCCAGCTGCCGCTCGATTCCGGAGGCTAAGCACGAGCTGTTCAGCCGTGTATCGCAATTTCGCGCAGCGGATCGCCGCCGTCGATGAACAGCTGGCCTTGCGCGGTCAACGCGGCGCCGAGCCGTTGCAGGGCGATTTTTCCTGCTTCGGGATGACGCCCATCCAGCGCGCCGACGCGCACCGCAACGGCAATATCGAAGCGCTTCTCGTCGGCCTCCAACTCGAAATCTTCGATCGCGACCTGGCGAAGACTCAACCGGCCTGCCGCAATCTCGGCGCGCGAGGCGGCCCTGGCCTGCGCGATGGCCTTGGCCGAGCGATCGATCGCCAGCACATGCCCGCCGCCGATCCGGCGCGCGATCTCGCGCGCTGCAGCACCTGGACCGCAGCCGATCTCCAGCACGCGCATGCCCGGCCGCAAAGGCAGCGCGTTGATGATCGCCAAAAGCCTTGGCGACAAGTCGTTCGCCATTCCCTGTTCTCCAGCTTTTTCGCGATCCGAGATTAGCGACCGCGGCCGGCGACGGGAAGACACGCGGACATCGCCGATGCATTCACCCAGCTGCCGGGTCGAGGAGGGACATGATCAACATCGAAGAGAACTGGTCGGTCGCCTCAATTGCGGCGGCCGAGCGGCCCGGCGTCGTTGACCTGAGGGGTAGGGAGGGACTGGCGCCGAGCCTAACCGGTGGGGGGTAGATTACCGGCCGTTTATGTGTATACGCTCAAGCTAATATAAGAGCAAGCTAATGTTATGCGTCAGCGGGCGGGACGTTGGTTTCTGATCAGTGGACGGCCGCCGCCTCCTGGCCGCGCACTCCAACCGGCCCAACACCGCTTATTGCCTTCAAGTCGTGGCTCCAATGCTGTACCCAGCCCGAATTCAAGGAGCCTCCATGACCTCACATCCCGACATCCCCGACGCCAGCATGGCCGTCGATGCGGCCGGCATGACAGCCGATGACGAGCGTGCCGACGAGGCGGATGCCGCATGGCAGGACGATGTTCGCGAGGGCGTGCGGCACATAGGCGATCTGGATTCCCTGCCGCTGTCGCCTGCCGAGCGCGCGGCGGCCGAAGCCGCGGCCACGCGTCACAAGGTTCGCATTCCCAAGGCCTATCTCGACCTGATCGACTGGAGCGACCCGGCCGATCCGATACGGCTTCAGGTCATCCCGTCGCCCAATGAACTGACGGAGCAGGAGGGCGAGCTCGACGATCCGATCGCCGACCACGCCTTCAGTCCGGTGCCGAGATTGACGCATCGCCATGCCGACCGGGTTCTGCTGTTCCCGACCTATCAATGCGCGGTCTATTGCCGGTTCTGCTTTCGCAAGGAGTCGCTGACCTCGATCGGCCGGGGTTTTTCGCGCGAGGCGCTGGAGCCGGCGTTCGCCTACATCGAGTCCCATCCGGAAATCCGCGAGGTGATTCTGACCGGCGGCGATCCGCTCTCCCTGCCGGACAAGGCGCTGACGGAAATCCGCGCCCGCGTCGAGGCGATCCAGCATGTGCGGCTGTTGCGCATCCACACCCGCGTGCCCGTGGCGCTGCCCTCGCGCGTCACCGGCGGGCTGGTTCAAGCCTTGCAGGGCCGGCTGATGGTCACGGTCGTCACCCATTTCAACCATCCGCGCGAGATCACCGAGGCGACCGAGCGGGCCTGCCGTACTTTAAGGCAGGGCGGCTTCGTGCTGCTGAACCAGAGCGTTCTGCTGAAAGGCGTGAACGACACGGTCGAGGTGCTGGAAGAGCTGTGCCGCGAGCTGATGTACCGCCTTGGCGTCAAACCCTATTACCTGCACCACGGCGATCTCGCGCGCGGCATGGCGCACCGGCGCACCACGATCGCCGAGGGCCAGGCGCTGGTCAGCGCCTTGCGTGCGCGCCTGTCGGGCATCTGCAACCCCGTCTATGTGCTGGACCTGCCGGACGGCGGAGGGAAAGTGCCGCTCGGCCGGTCCTATCTCGAGGCGCGGGACGGGGAGACGTGGCAGATACGTGGGCTTGATGGGGTTGTGAGGGCGTACAGGGAGGTTGCTGGGGAGTAGGGGACGCGCAGCCACGGAACCGTCGAGGTCGCGTTCAGCTTATGTAGTAATGTCCCATATAGATATCATGGTCTAGACAGGACATGTTCGGTTCTGGGAATGTGCATTGGACGTTCCGCTAGTTTAGTCAACTAATATATATCGCCCAACTCATATCGTCGGTTTTGGGCTAGCGGGAAAACCTGCCTCCTGCTTGTACGACGGTGCCTGAGGCCACACTTTACAACCGGCTGGCAAAGCTCCCTTTTGTTGATGTCAGCCTAAATCCGGCTGGTGTTTCGATGCGGCGTTGAGGCTATAAAGCCGTTCAACCGGGCGGCCTTGAGATGCATTTCGGTCGGTCGAGAGGGGGTATGGTGATCGACGGAACGCCAAACGTGATTCTGCTGATCGGCAGCGCCCCCGATGTGGTGCGCTGCGCGGCCTGGCCCAAGCAGGCCTTCGGCAAGATCGTCGCCATCAACAATGCCTGGCGCGTGCGCCCCGACTGGGATTTCCTCGTCCATGCCGGCGATTTCCCGGCGGAGCGGATGCCGCAAGGCGATCCCCTGCAGCAGGCGCAGATCTTCAGCGCCTCGCATTACGTTCCGGCGCAAAACAGCTTTGGCGGCTTCGTCTATGCCGGCGGCACCATGTCGATGACGGCGGCCTACTGGACGATCCACAGCCAGAAGCCCGACGTGCTGGCATTCCTTGGCTGCGACATGATCTACGACCAGCCCGGCAACACGCATTTTTACGGCGTCGGCCGCGCCGACCCTTTGCGCAACGACGTCACGCTGCGCAACCTCGAGGCGAAGTCGGCCCGCCTGCTCATCCATGCGCTCCGGCGCGGGTGCCTGTGCGTCAACCTATCCGACCTGCCGCGCAGCCGGCTGATCTTCCCGCGGCTGACGCTCGACGAGCTCGGCGCGCTGTCTTCCTCGCAGCTTTCGGAAATGAAGGCGGAGATGCTTGCCGGCCTGCAACTCGATCAGGCGGAGGAGGCCGACAGGATCGAGAAGGAAGTCGGCTATTTCTTCGAGGACGGCATGTACTGGAAGCACCTCGACAAGCTCGACGAGAAATTCCTGGCCGATATCGACCGGCTGTGGATGGCGGCGGTGGAGGCGAGCCAGCCGAAGCTGCCAATCTCCCTCACGAGGGGGGAGATCGGCGCGTCGTCCGCTTAGCTTTTGGCCGCCTCGAGCTTGTCTTGCGTCTTCGTCTCGAAGTCGCTGGCGTCATGGCGCTCGTGCAGCTGCATCGAAGGCTCGCCGAAGGTGCGATTGACCATGCGGCCGCGCTTGACCGCCGGCCGGGCGTCGATGGCGTCGGCCCAGCGCTGCACGTTCTTGTACTCTTCCACCTGCAGGAACTCGCCGGAATCATCATACATGCGGCCCTTGGCCAGCCCGCCATACCAGGGCCACACCGCGATGTCGGCAATCGTGTAGTCGCTGCCGCCTAAATACTCGCTTTCGGCCAGGCGCCGGTCGAGCACGTCCATCTGCCGCTTGGTCTCCATGGCGAAGCGGTCGATGGCATATTCGATCTTCATTGGCGCATAGGCATAGAAATGGCCGAAGCCGCCGCCGAGATAGGGCGCCGAGCCCATCTGCCAGAACAGCCATGACAGGGTTTCGGCACGAGCCGGCTGCTCTGTCGGCAGGAATTCGCCGAATTTTTCGGCGAGATAGAGCAGGATCGAACCGGATTCGAAGATGCGGATCGGCTTTTCGCCGCTGCGGTCCATCATGGCCGGGATCTTGGAGTTGGGGTTGACCTTGACGAAGCCGCTGCCGAACTGGTCGCCGTCATTGATCCTGATCGGCCAGGCGTCGTATTCGGCGCCGCTGTGGCCGAGCGCCAGAAGCTCCTCCAGCATGATCGTCACCTTGACGCCGTTCGGCGTCGCCAGCGAATAAAGCTGCAGCGGATGCTTGCCGACCGGCAGTTCCTTGTCATGCGTCGGGCCGGCGATCGGCCGGTTGATGCTGGCGAAAGCGCCGCCATTTGGCTTGTTCCAGGTCCAGACTTTTGGCGGCGTATATTGGTCCGTTGTGTAGTCGTTCATGTCGGGAGGCCTTTGGATTGGAAGGATTGGGGATTGGAAGGATTGGGGAGGATCTCAGGGTATCAACTTGGGTGATGGAGGAGGAACTTTGCATAGGACAGCTTCGGATAGCCGTAGGTACAGATAGGGCGGCCGGCGCTGTTGCAAAACCCCGGCGCCAACGGCGAGGCGCCGGTCCACACCAAAGCCGGCGCCGCCTCTTGCGCCTGGTCACCTGCGCCATACCTATAGCCCATATCGGCCTGCGAACCTCATATCAGCCTGCGAACATTGCCAGGAACCAAAGCATGAATATCGAGCCCCTTTTGCGATCCATCGTGGCCGTCCGCGCCACCGTCCCCGAAGACGCCTTCACGGCAGACGCGCTGGGCACCCGCCGCGAAGGCAGCGGCGTCGTCATCCGCGGCGACGGGTTGGTGCTCACCATCGGCTATCTCATCACCGAGGCCGAGGAGGTCTGGCTGGCCGACCAGGACGGCCGCGTGGTGCCCGCCCATGCGCTCGCCTACGATCAGGAATCGGGCTTCGGCCTGGTGCAGGCGCTGGCGCCGCTCGGACTGCCCGCCATTGCGCTCGGTGATGCGTCCAGGGCGAAGATCGGCGATCCCGTCGTGCTCGCCGACGGCGTCGGCCGCTCGGTGCGGGCGCAGATCGTCACCAAGCAGGAATTCGCCGGCTATTGGGAATATCTGCTCGACGAAGCGATCTTCACGGCGCCGGCCCACCCCTCATGGGGCGGCGCCGGCCTCATCGGCGCTGATGGCAGGCTGCTCGGCATAGGTTCGCTGCGCCTGCAGATGAGCCGCAACGGTGAGGTCGCCGACATCAACATGGTGGTGCCGATCGATCTGCTGCCGCCTATCCTCGACGATCTCCTGACGCGCGGCCAGGTCGCCAGGCCGCCGCGGCCGTGGCTCGGCGCCTTCTCGGCCGAGAGCGACGGCAAGGTCGTGGTGATGAGCGTCGCCGAGGGCGGCCCGGCCGCCCAGGCGGGCCTACGCCAGGGCGACGTCATCTCGGATGTCCGCGACGCGGCGGTCGACGGGCTCGCCGATTTTTATCGCAAGCTGTGGAAGAGCGGCCCGGCGGGCGCCGAGATCCCGATCCGCGTGCTGCGCGACGGCCGCGAAACCTGGCTGCGCGTCAAATCCGCCGATCGCAACAGCCTGCTGTGGAAGCCGCCGCTGCAGTGAGGCAACCGAAACCTCTCACGCTCCGCAAGCGCTGAAGCCAGTGCCTGGGGTCCACTCCGCGAACGGGATGACCTTGCCTTCGACCGATACGGTCGCGTGCCTGGTGGTGCCGTCCGCCAGCTTCTTGCTGCTTTTGCCCTTGCCGGTCAGCACATTGTAGTCGCAGTCGCCGGCAACATTGTCGTCCATGTAATCCCAATATTCGTAGGCGAAACCGGCGACGACGAACGTGCCGTTGCGCCAGGCGAGCGTCAGCGTCTTGTTGGTCCGCTCGCTGCCGATCTCCATCGCCGGAATATAGAGCTTGATCGAGCCGTTGGGGAGCGCGGTGAGTTCGGGCTCGGCGTCGGATGTGGCGGGGCCTGGCCGGTCGTAGTCCTTCCATTCCGCGTAAATCTGTTCATGCACGACCCCGGCAGGCCTGAGAAAATTGCCGTCGCGGTCCCTGAGGAACAAATGCAGGTCCATGGAATAGCCGGGCTCGGTCTCGACGATCATCGCCAGATCGGCGGCGCCATCGCCGTTCCAGTCGCCGGTCGCCGCCGTGATGATCTTCTGGGTCTCGATCGGCTCCGCCAGGGCGGCGGCCGGCAGCAACAGGACCAGACCGAATATTGTCGATCGCATGTAAATCCCCCGAGCTTGGGCAGGCCTGAGACGCACGCGCTTCTCAGGAGGCCCGGCTCTGCCGCGTCTCGGAACGGCTCGTCTCGTTGAGCAGCCGGCAGAGCGAAACCGCTTCACGACGGCTCAGGCCGATCAGCGCGATCTGCGAAAATTGCGCCGGCAGATCGTGAACGATGTCCCACACCATCCATCGTCCGTTCGGCTCCAAGACACATTCGTAGCGCAATAGTTGTTCCTGCATCCGACCCCCCGGCTTTGCTCACCGGACTGGTACAGTGTCGAGGTAAATGAGTTGTTGCGCCGCGAGAGTATTCCACGGCTATCAAAACCAGGCGTTGAATCCCGCAGCGGCGAGCCTGACACACAGCAGGCCGCCCGGCGGGGCGGATCTCGACAAGGCGGCAGGGCAGGGACGCTTCTGGCGTGAGCGGCGCCGGCCGCCAACGTGGATCAGGCGTTGCGGCTCGCCATATGCGCGTCGAGCTTCCTCCTCGAGGGGCCGTAGCGCTTGATAATGGTCGCGGCCTCGCTTTGCGGTATGCCGTATTTGCGGGCAAACGCAGCGACCTCGTATGGCTCTTCGCCGGAGACCAGTTTGCGATCCTGCTTGGTCTTGGATTTGTCGTCGGCCATGGCGTCCTCCATCACATCTGGTCGTTATAGGGCTCCTTGGTCCGGCCGACCATCCTGGCCAGTTCGGCAAAGGACGGCACGCCGGTTTCGCCCTGGGCATTGTTGGCCGCCTGCAGCAGCCTGAGCGGAAAGCAGACGGCGTCGCGGTTGGACGGCGACATGTCTTCATAGAGACGCTCGTCGCTGGTCATCGCCGCCTCGGCCCGGCGCAACGCCATGTCGACTTCGTCGACCGATAACAGGCCCTTGTGGACCAGCGCGTTGTTGACGGCCGCGATTGCCATCATCAGTCCTTCGAGCTGGAGATTGGCGACGTTCATCGTCTTGCGTCCTTGCCGGGCTTCTTGACGGTAGCCTTGCCGTCTGGACGGATCGCTGCGCGCGGCGGGTTCTGGCCCTCCGAATGCCGGGTCTTGTCGTCGAAATCGTCAGCCGGCCTGGTCAATCCCATGCCGCCGGGAGGTGGCTTGTTGCCGGCCGCATCCTGCGAGAATTCGTCGGCCGCGTCGGGGCTCGTCTTTGCCGGATATTTCCTCGCTCCGGTCTCGTAGCGGTTCTGGTCGTCGGCCATGTCCTGTGCTCCGGTTGCAATGAGCAGATAACTTTCATGCGACGGCAGCGGTTCCGTGGCGAAATCGACCTTGCCGGTGCCGCAGCCTTAGCAATCTGTCGGGTTTTCGTGCATTCTTGTGCATGCCAACGATGCTTCGCTCCGACGCGCCGGCAAAATGCTGCTCCTACTGCGGTGGGCGCGACCACAATTACGAGGATTGCCCGAAGCGCAAAAGCGATGCCGAACGGCAGAAGGACGCGTCAGGCAACGCCTACCAGCGCGGCGCTGCGGCTGGAGTGGAAGTCCGCTAAAGCGGTTCCAGAAAAGTGTCGGCGGTTTTCCGTCCGGAACTGCGTCAAACAGACAAGCGGTTTTCAAAGCCAATCTCCATTGTCCGCCTAGCCTGATGGCGAGCTACCAATCGCTACCTTGCATAAACAGGTAGCGTGTTATATACAGCCATTGAATTGGAAGTTACGCATGACCGACTCGATCCAGGTGCAGTTGCGAAAAGGCGCTCTCGAGTTGTGCGTCCTGGCCGTGCTGTCGCGGGGCGAAAGCTATGGCTACGAGATCGCCAGCACGCTGGTCGCCGCTGTGAACATGGGAGAAGGCACGATCTATCCGCTGATGCGGCGGATGCAGAATGACGGCCTCGTCGCCACCCGCATCGTCGAGTCGAGCAGCGGGCCGCCGCGCAAATATTACCGGCTCACGCCGCTCGGCCAGCAGGCCTTCGAAGCTCATCGCCGCGACTGGCGCTCGCTCGCGGGCGCAGTCGACAAACTTCTTGAGGATTTGCCATGACCAGGGATGCCTTGCTGCGAAAATTGAGACTGGGGCTCGCCGGCCTGCCAACTCAGGAGATCGAGGATATTATTGGCGACTACGCCGCCCATTTCGCCGATGCCTCGGGCCGCAGCGAAGCGGAGGTCGCGGCGGCCCTGGGTGACCCGGCCAGGCTTGCCCGCGAACTCCGCGCCGAAGCTGGGCTGCGCCGTTTTGAAACTCATTGGAGCGTGTCGAACATGTTGGCGGCGACGTTCGCGCTTGCCGGCCTTGCCTTCGTCGACATCGTCTTCCTGCTGCCGCTGCTCATCACCGCGGTCGTGCTTGCGCTCGGCCTTGGCATCACGCTTGTCGCCATCGGTGCGCTGGGCATCAAGATCATTCTGACCACGCTGCTGTTCGAGCCCGGCGGCACGCTCACGGCGATGCTTGGCCGCGTCTTCATCGGCGCCGGACTGGTGTGCGGGTTCCTCGGCGGCGGCGCCCTGCTGTTGCTGGGATCGAGCGCCGGCATACAGGTCTTCGGGCGCTATGCCCGGATGCATTCCCGTCTGACCCACCCGGACCGCAACCAGGCTTGAGCGGTGCCAAGATCGCAATTTGTCATCACGTTGAAGGAAACGGACCATGACTGGAAAACTGGCATTCGTCGCAGCGGCGGGACTGGCCGGCGCCGCGCTCTTCCTGGCCGTCGGCATCGGGCTGGCCGGGCCGGACTGGATCAACGCCGGGGGTTCATGGATTGGCGGACAATCCACCTGCGGAGCAACCACATCGACCAGAAAAGAGGTCACGCTGCCGTTCCGCAACGACGGCAGTTTCACGATCGCTTTGCCGGCTTCAGTCCGTTATCAGCCGGGTGACAAGGCCGAGGCCGTCGTCAGCGGCGAGTCGACCCTGATCGACCATGTGCGGATGGAAGGCAGCAGGCTCACCTTGGATTGCGAACCGGGCTGGTTCGCGTCCCGGTTCGATGTCAGCGTGTCGGGGCCGGCAATTTCAGACTGGAAAGTGGTCGGCAGCGGCGACCTTGCCCTGTCGCAGATCAATCAGCCCGGGCTGCAGCTGAACATCCGCGGCAGCGGCAGCGTTACCGCAACCGGAACCGCCCAGACGGTCGATCTGGATATCCGCGGTTCGGGCACCGGCCGGCTCAGGAACCTTATCGCCCAATCCGCGCGGATCGAGATCCGCGGCAGCGGCGATGCGGAGATTACCGCACAAGCGTATGCGGACGTCACGATTTCCGGCAGCGGTGACGTCGACGTCTATGGGCACCCGACCATGCGGCGTTCGGAGGTCAGAGGCAGCGGCAGCATTACGCAGGTGCCGTAAAGCAATTTCGGCGTAGGGAATTGCCCTGGCCGGCCCGAACCACCCGGCCGGTCCGACCGGCCGGCGCGAACATCCTTCCATGTCCAGAGGATTGCAATGCCGCCACTATTGTGGGCAAAACCAGCACGGGCAATCAAGTTGGGGTGGGGCAATGACCGATACGCAAGGCAATTCGGGCCGTCCGCAGGGCAAGCCGGGGACGGCGTCGATCGGTTCCGGCCTGATCGCCCTCGTCATCGTGGCGCTCGGCGTCTTTGCGCTCCTGGGATCCTGGTACACGATCGACCAGGGCGACCGCGGCGTGCTCTTGACCAACGGGGCGCTGAGCTCGGTCGTCGATCCCGGGCTGCATTTCAAGCTGCCATGGCTGCAGCGCGTCGAGAAGATCAGCCTGCGCCAGCAGGTGCTCAAATGGGGCTGCGAGAACCAGAACGATTGCAGCGGCCTGCCGGCCATGCAGGCCTATTCGCGCGACCAGCAGCCGGCGGACATGCGCGTCACCGTCAATTTCCACGTGCCGGCCGCCGAAGTCAGCAACGTCTACACCAATTACGGGTCGATCGAGGCACTGGCCGACCGTGTCATCGCCAGGAAAGCACCGCAGGAAATCAAGACGGTGTTCGGCCAGTACGACGCGGTGTCGGTGATCCAGAACCGGGCGAAGTTCAACAAGGACGTCGCCGAGGCCATTGCGGCGGTAACCGATGGCCCGGTGATGATCGACAGCGTGCAGGTCGAGAACATCGACTTCTCCGACGCCTACGAGCAGGCGGTCGAAGCCAGGATGACGGCGCAGGTCGAGGTGCAGAAGCAGGAACAAAACCTGCAGCAGGAAAAGATCAAGGCCGACATCGCCGTCACCCAGGCCAAGGGCCGCGCCGACAGCGTCAAGGCCGAAGCCGAAGCCAGCGCCTACAAGACCAGGATCGAAGGCGAGGCGACCGCGGAAGCCATCAAGGCCCGCGCCGCCGCAATCGCCAACAATCCGCTGCTGGTCGAACTGACCAAGGCGGAGAGATGGAACGGGGAATTGCCGAAGTCGATGATCCCGGGCTCAACCGTACCGTTCCTCGAACTCAGCTCGCCGGCCGCAGCATCGAACTGAGGCGCGGCATCGCGGCGCAACCAGGTCAGGGCGGCGGCGCGGTAGCCGTCCTGATGCGGTCACGGCTGAAGCACGGCGCCTCGGGCGCTTGCTTGCGTTTGCCCGAGAAAAGCCGTCAGCAGCTCCATTCCCGCCGGCCAGTCGCCGAGCCCGCTGTCGCCATTGATGTGGCCAAGCGGTCCGGCGATATGGAGATCGCTGCCCCAGCGCTCGGATTTTGCCCTGACATAGTCCAGCGAGCCGTAGGGATCGTTGGTGCTGGCGACAATCAGCGAGGGAAAGCGAAGCCGTTGTTGCGGTGTCTCGGCGAAGGCGCGGGCGGAGGAGGGGAAGGCCGGCGACGCAGGGTCCGGAACCGCAACCAGCAACGCGCCGCCGACCTCGCGGGGCGAGATCCGCTGCCAGTGCGCGACCAGCAGGCAGCCGAGGCTATGGGCGACGAGCACCGGTGGTGTCCTTGCCAGGCCTACAGCGGCTTCCAGCGCAGCCACCCAGTCGTCGAAGTCCGGCGCGTCCCAACTCGCCGGGCTGAACCGCCGCATCGCCAGGTCCGCCTGTTGCCAACGTGTCTGCCAGTGGGCTTTGCCCGATCCGCCGATGCCCGGCACAATGATGAATTCGGTCATGCGAAGCCCTTCTCTCCTGATGCAACGCGCGCAATTCTAGGTCTTCTCCCAGGCGGCGGAATGAGAGATCATCGGAAAGCAGCGAAGAAATCCGATGGATTAAAGGTGATCATGCGGAACGGCGATTATCGGCCAAGGCTCGATCCCACCGATCTGGCGATCATCGAGATCATGCAGGAGGATGGCCGCATCGGCATCTCCGAGCTTGGCCGCCGCGTCGGCCTGTCCCAGCCCGCCGCTTCGGAACGGGTGAAGCGGCTGGAGGAGCGCGGCGTCATCACCGGTTACAAGGCGGTGATCAATTCGGCAGCGCTCGGGCTCGGCACCATGGCGGTCATCCGCTTGCGCACCACGCATGAGCATATCCAGGCCTGCCTGAAGAAGTTCGCCCAGTTGCCGGAGGTGATCGAGGTACTGCGGGTGACCGGCGAGGACTGTTTTCTGGTCAAAGTCGTAGTCCCGTCACCGCCCGACCTTGAAAGCATCGTCGACAGCATCGGCCACTACGGCACGGTGACGACAAATGTGGTTCTGCGCGCCGAGCCACCGAAGCGGCTGGGGCGCGAATTGGTGACGAGGGCCTGACCGGGGCGCCGCCCCGCCGCCCGTCTATCGCTTTGTCTGCGTATGCCCGACGGCATTGGCGAACGAGATGCCGCCCTTGATCTCGCGCATCGCCATCGAGGTAATCGTGCGCCGCACGCCGGGTAACCGGCTGAGCTCCTCGCGCAGCATCCTGTCGAGCGCCATCATGTCGACGGTGACGATCTGCAGGAGATAGTCGGCCTCGCCTGTCGTGGCGTGGCAGCGGCGGATCAGCGGATGCTTCTGCACCGCCGCCTCGAAGGCGTCCGACAGCTCGAAATCGATCGACACCTGGATAAAGGCTTCGATGCCGAAGCCGAGCTTGGCCGGGTCGATGCGGGTCGAGTAGCCGCGGATGACGCCGGCGTCCTCCAGCGCCTTGACCCGCTTCCAGCACGGCGTCTTGCTCAGGCCAACCTCGTCGGCGAGCGCGGCAAAGGAGATGCGGGCATCGCGTTCGAGCGCCGCGACGATCTTCCGGTCGACCGCATCCAGCAGCATTCGTTCTTTCCTTCCGCTTCAGATGCAGTTTTTGTCCTTTGTTTCCCGCCAGCCGAATAACAGAAAGGGACAATGTTCGGCAAGAAAGCGATTAGACTCGGGGACCGGGACCCAACAAGCGCCTGCGGCCCGACGGCCGGGGCAAGGAGCATGGCCATGGACAAGCAGGACTATTATGCCCGCATCGAAACGCCTGAGATGCGCGACTATGGCGTCTACCTCAAATGCGACAGGCTGCTCGCCTGCCAGAAGCCGCTGGCCGAGATGGTCAATGCCGACGAGCTGCAGTTCCAGATCGTGCATCAAGTCGAGGAACTGTGGATGAAGCTCATCGCCTATACGCTGGTCGACGTCGTCGATTTCCTGGAAAAGCAGGACACGCATCGCATCGTCACGCTGATGGGGCGCGTGCACCGGCTGATGCGCATGATGACGGCGCAGCTCGACCTGCTCGAAACCATGTCGCCCAAGGAATACCAGCAGATCCGGTTGCAGCTCGGCAATGGCAGCGGCCAGGAATCGCCGGGCTTCAAGCAGCTGCTGCGGCTGCCGCCCGATCTGTGGCGGGCCTTCAAGGCGTCCTACCTCGATGGCCGCGGGCTCTCGGTCGAGGACGTCTACGATGCCGGCTACGATCACGGCGACAGCTATGTCGTTGCCGAAGCGCTGGTCGAGTTCGACGAGCTGTTCCAGAAATTCCGCGCCAACCACCTCTACCTCATCCACCGCACGATCGGCCTCGGCGCGAAATCGCTGAAGGGCCGGCCGGTCGAATTGCTGGAGGCCGGCGCCCGCCACCGCTTCTTCCCGGAGCTCTGGGACATACGCTGGGCGATGACCGACCGCTGGGGCAGCCAGTATGGAACGATACGGGAGCCGATCAGCAAGCCGGGGGCCAAGGTGGGGTAGTCCTGAACCTGGTTCCTCGCCCTAGTAAAGGCAGGCAATCGATAGGGAGTCCCCCTCATCCGGCCGCGGAGCCTGTCCTCGGGCTTGCCGGAGGCAAGACCCGTGGGCGGCCACCTTCTCCCCGCTGGGGAGAAGAGGCTGGCATCAACGCAGGCGACCTCCTCTCCCCTCGGGGAGAGGTCGGATTGCCCCGAATTGCCCTTCGCAATTCGGTTGGCAATCCGGGTGAGGGGGCACTTGCCCATATGCGCCCTGCCTCCATTGGGCGAGGAACCAGGTTCTGCAATGTCTGGCCCGCTACGCGCTTGTATCCTGCAGGTTTTTCGGGGGATGATGTCGGGCTTGCGGCTGGTGGTGCGTCCTTGGGGCGAAACCGTCGCAACTCTTGGGAGGACATCATGACCTTGGAAACCACTCAATCATCCGTTCAGTCGCCGTGGCAGACCGCGGCAATCCTTGTCGCCCGCCTGATCTTTGCCGCCGTCTTCCTGATGGCCGTGACCTTCAAATTCATCGATATCGGCGCCACCGCCGGCTATATCGCGGCGGCCGGATTTCCGTTCCCGCTGTTCCTGGCCTGGTGCGCAGCCCTGCTCGAGGTCGTCCTCGTCCTATGCTTCCTGACCGGCGCCTTCTTCTCCTGGGCAGCACTCGTCGCTGGCGCCTATGTGCTGTTCCTGGGCTTCGCCTTCCACGGGCCGTCGCACTGGGCCGGCAACCAGGCGGAGTTCGGCTTCTTCGTCGACCATTTCACCTTCCTGGCCGGGCTGCTGTTTGCCGCCGTGCACGGGCCAGGCCGCGTCCTGGCGCTGAAGCTTGGCAGGAGGTGATGCCGGAATTTCGGATCCGGCGTCTCGATCCGCACCAGCATCGTCGTGACATCGAGCACGGCCGGGTCCCGTCATTCAGGCCATCGCAGGTCGAGTGCAATAAAAGCGACAGCTAAAGTAACGGGCGTTCTAGGTTTATGCTTTTTGTAGAGGCGCCTGCATTCCCTCTGTACTTCCAACTTTCGACGGGCTAAGCAAGACACGGGTCTTGAGGGGGAATTCATGAACATCGCCACGCGTTTTGCTGCCGCCATGATCGGCGCGTCACTGCTTGCCGGCTGCACCACGTTGACCGAAGGCGAATTCAACACGATGCATGCCACGCTTGAAGGCAGCCCTGCCGTGAAGCGCCTGGTCATCAAGGACTGCATTGCAAGAGAGAAATCCACGTCGCTCGGCGAAAAGAAGACTTACGCTGCGTTCATGAATGTGAGCGTGGCGAAGTACGAGACGGCCCTGTGCAGCCGTATCAGCAATGCCATTGCCAGTGGCAGACTGACCTACGCCGACTATGTGAAGCTGCATTCGCCAACCGCCGACAACAGCAAGGTCATCAGGATCATGCAGGGCCGCTAGCAGTCGCCGCCAGCCCGGCACGGCAGCCGTTATCGCTGTGTCAACTCCGATCGCGGCGCCAGTTATGATCGCCGCGTCACATCTGGTCGTTGTAAGGTTCCTTGATCTGACCGACCATGCGCGCCAGTTTCGAGAAGGACGGCATGTCCGTCTCCGGCTGACACTGATTGGCCAACTCCAGCAGTCGGATCGGGAAGTTGACGGCGTCGCGGCTCGACGCCGACATGCCTTCGGACCTTTCCTCGTTGGTCTCGCTGGCTTCGGCCTTGCGCAAGGCGATGTCTATCTCCTCGACAGAGAGCACGCCCTTGCGGACCAGGACCTGATTGATCGATGCGATGGCCATAAGCAGGCCTTCGAGTTGCAGATTGGCGACGTTCATGGCTTTTGCTCCCATTGGCTAAGCTTCAAACGCGCGAATGCCTGTTCTGATCCGGACGGTGGCGTCTCGCCGGCCGGTGTGCTTCGCCCACCACCTCGCATTTTTTGCCGCCGCAACGTATTTTGTTCTTGCTTTGTGCCGGCAGCTATGCTACTAATCTGGGTATGGTGCTAATTGGCTCCAACGACCCGCCCGCCGAGGCGGGTTTTTTGTTTCAGGCCGGTTTGGAGACGATCACGGCGAGCGAGGCGAGCTTTCCGTCGCTCAGGCTTCGGATGTAGTTGCGGCGGCGCTGCAGGAATTCCGCGCCCATGACGATTTCATTTGCCTGCTGCTGCGCCGGCGAGGGCACGATGCCGGAATTGGCTCTCTGCAGCGCCAGCTCAACATGTTCGCCGGTTTCGTCGACGATCTCGTCGATGCGAAACCCGGCATCTGCAAACAGGGTTTTCAATTTTTCCCGATCGGCGAGGTGACTGGTCGCCGGCGAAACCGCCCAGGGCATGGGGTAGTACGGCTCGCCGCCGGCGAGCACGGCCTCGGTCCAGATCAGCCTGCCTCGCGGTTTCAGCACGCGCCAGGCCTCGTCGATGACCGCGGCCTTATTCTCGATGTTCATGCCGACATAGAAGCAGATCGCCGCATTGAACGTGCTGTCGCCAAAAGGCAATTTCGTCGCGTCGGCCTGATGGAAGCGAACCTTGTCGGACAATCCGCTGAGTGCGGTCAGTCGGCTCGACGCGGCGACAAAGGCCGGCGTCAGGTCGATGCCGTCGACCTGGCAGCCATAGGTCGAGGCCAGAAATCTTGCCGGCCCGCCAATGCCGCTGCCGATATCCAAGATCCGATCTATCGGCGAAGGCGCAAGACGGGCAGCATGCTCCCGCGTGGCGATCAGTTCGCGGCCATGGAGCTGATCGAATGGATAGAGTTGCGCGGCGGCGAGTTTGCCGGCCGGGTCGGCGTCCGGGATCGCGGCCAATATGCGATCGACGATGCCGTCGCTGCCGTAGTGACTGGTGACATTGCCCATGACGCGTTCCCCTCAAGCGCAAACACCATCCCATCAACGCAAGTCTCACGCAATGCCCCGCCTTTCTCGCCAAAGAACCCCTCTTTCCAGCCGTCCACCGATGAAGGGTGCGAGGTCGTCAGTGCATTTTTTTCCGCTGATGCCACATTTTGTTCTTGCTTTGTGCCGGCAGCTATGCTACTAATTTGGGTATGGTGCCAATTGGCTCCAACGACCCGCCCGCCGAGGCGGGTTTTTTGTTTCAGGCTTCCTTTTCGACCAAACGTTACGTGAGCTGCCAGCTGTGGGGCCGGCAGGACAGGGGCGCGAAGGAACGCGACCTGACGATCGTCGGAACCGCGAAATCACCAACCATGAATCCCGCAACGCGCTCGTGCGCCCACCCCAGAGAACATCCCCATGTCCAACCGTTACGCCACCATCATCACCGACGATGACGGCCACGAGGTCGTCAGCGCCATTGGCGAGTTCGCCGGCGCCGCACCCTGTGCACGCATCGGCCGCTTCGAACTGGTCGCCGCCGGCGTGCGGATCGGTATGCTGCGTGGCGGTACCGTCGATGCGGTCGGCGGCTTCGGCTTCCCGTCGGAAGCACTCGACGGCAAGGCGGTGGCAATTCTCAGGGCACGGCTGAATGCCTTGCCTGACGCCGGTGCGATGAAGCCCGGCACGCTGACTGATGCGAAGCCGGCGAGCCAGCCGCACAAGCCGAAGTCGGCACGCGCCGGCAAGAAGGCCAAGCCGCGCAAGCGCATTGTGCGGCCAGCCAACAAGAAGCCGGCGATCTCCGCCGGGACGGCAGAGTAGGGCATGGCCAAGGCTCCTTCCACCGGCGATCCCCAGCCGCACGATCAAGCACCCGGCAAGCGAACCAAGCGGGCGAAGAAGACGCTGGCCGACGGCTTCCTCGAAGCGATCCGCGCCGATTTCCGCGCCCATGGCGCCGGCGTCATCGCCGAGGTGCGCGCCGAAAAGCCCGATCAGTATCTGAAGCTCGTGCTGTCGGTGCTGCCCAAGGATCTTAGTGTCAACATCAACAATCTGGATGCATTGAGCGATGACGAAATCAGGCAGCGCATCCGCGGCCTCGAAGCCGTCCTTAGGCCGTTCCTCGAGAAGCCGGACTTCGCAAAAGGCTTCGCCCAGCCGGGCGGCAAGGAAGGAATATCTCAGCCTGCTGGCGGAGCTGGACCGGAGGCGCCGCACTAACCAGCTTGCCGCCTATCGGCCTTATCCCCGACAGGCCGAATTTCACGCAGCCGGCGCGACCAATCGCGAGCGCCTGTTCATGGCCGGCAACCAGCTCGGCAAGACCAGGGCGGGCGGCGCCGAGTGGGCGATGCAACTCACCGGCCGCTATCCCGATTGGTGGCAAGGCAAGGTTTTCGATTGTGCGGTACGGATGTGGGCGGCCGGCGTCACCGGTGAAAGCACGCGCGACAACCCGCAGCGCATCCTGATCGGCCCGCCACAGCAGCAGGCGGCCTGGGGCACCGGGATGATCCCGGCCGACGCCCTCGTCAGCACGATGGCGGGACGGGCGCCGGGCGCGCTCGACAGCGTCGTGGTGCGCTGGGGCGGCGGCGGCGATGTCCAGGCCGACGAATCGGTGCTGTCGTTCAAGAGCTACGAGAAAGGCCGCGAGAAATGGCAGGGCGAAACGCTGCACGGCGTCTGGTTCGACGAGGAGCCGCCGCTCGACATCTATTCCGAAGGGCTGACCCGCACCAACGCCACCGGCGGCATCACCATCGTCACCTTCACGCCGCTGCTCGGCATGTCGGACGTGGTGCTGCTGTTTTTGTCCGCGGAGCAGGTGGGAGGGATGGGGAGGGGATGACAGCGCTGCGAAATCGCGCAACTCGCGTTCCTTCGCGCCCCCCTCTGTCCTGCCGGACATCTCCCCCTCTAGTGGGGAGATTGGATGTCGCATTGGCTTTCGCCAATCTCCAATGCTTGCGGATAAGCGAGACGCTGAAGCTGCCATCTCCCCCCTTGAGGGGGAGATGTCCGGCAGGACAGAGGGGGGCGCTGTCCCGCCATCATGAAAACATCTTACCGAACAGCAGCATACGTCCAACACCTGCCACCATGATTCAATGCCGCGAGGGTGAAAAACAATGACCCGTCACGTCACCTTCATGACCATCGACGATGCCGAGCATTATACGCCGCAGCAGCGCGCCGAGATCATTGCCGCCTATCCGGCGCATGAGCGTGAGGCGCGGGCCAAAGGCATTCCGGTGCTCGGCTCCGGCCGCATATTTCCGGTGGCCGAGGAGCTGATCGCCTGTGAGCCGTTCCCGCTGCCGCGCTATTGGCCGCGGCTCGGCGCACTCGATTTCGGCTGGGACCATCCCTCGGCGGCGGTCGAGCTCGCCTGGGATACGGAGGCCGACGTCGTCTATATCACAAAGGCCTGCCGCGCTTCGCAGCAGACTCCCGCCATGCAGGCGCTGACTCTGAAACCGTGGGGCGAATGGCTGCCATGGGCATGGCCGCGCGACGGCCGCCGCGAGACACTGGAGGGTGCCGGCACCGCGCTTGCCAAGCAATATTCGGCACATGGGCTGAACATGCTCGCCAGCCATGCGCAGTTCGCCGACGGTTCGGTATCGGTCGAGGCCGGGCTGATGGACATGCTCGATCGCATGCAATCAGGCCGCTTCAAGGTGTTTTCGACGCTTTTGCCGTGGTTCGAGGAGTTCCGGCTCTATCACCGCCGGGATGGCCAGGTGGTGAAGTTGCGCGACGATTTGATGGCGGCGACCCGCTATGGCGTGATGATGCTGAGGGAAGCGGTGGTCGACCCGGCGGTGTTCAAAGCCGCGCGGCGGAAGGCGGGGCAGGCCGATCCGCTGGGGGCGTTTCGGTGACCATCCGCATCATCCCCGCCACACTGCGCGATCTCTCCTATATCGCCGCCAACCTGCGGCCGGAGGACCGAGCCGAGATCGACTGCCAGTTCGACGAGTGGTCGCCGGCTTTGCTGGCGCTGACGGCGCTGCAGGGGTTTGCCTATGTTGCCGAGCTCGACGGCAATCCGGAGGCCGGCTTCGGCGCCGCCGAACAGCGCAGCGGGCTGTGGATCGCCTGGAGCTGGGGCACGCGCCGCATGAGGCGCTGCGTGCCTGGGATTACGGAATTCTTTCACGCCGTGCTCGGGCCGCAGGTTGCGGCGCACGGCGCCTGGCGGGTCGAGGCGCGAGCGCTGGCCGCCAATGAATTGGCGCTGCGCTGGCTGGCCCGGCTTGGTGCCACGCAACGCTGCCGCCTGCCGGGCTACGGCCGGAACGGCGAGGATTTTCTGCTCTACGACTGGACGAGAATCTCTCACTTTGGAGAAAACCATGTGCCTTTTTCAAAAGCCGCCGGCGCTGAAGCCGTTGCCGCCGACACCGACCATTGCCGACAAGGACGTGCAGGCGCGCGAGGCCGCGTTGCGGGCCCAGCTGGCGGCCAATGATGGGACCGCGGGAACGGTGAAGACCGATTTGTCGCCCAGTGAGCTCACCGGCCAGCGCCGCGTGCTGCTGGGGGTTTGACATGGGCGCGATGAGAAGAGTGTTCCGCAACCGCGTGCTGGCGTGGTGGTACTGGCGCCGGCACGCAAGGTTGGTGAAGAAGAGAGGCGGGTGATGCTGCCGATCTCCCCCTTCGTGGGGGAGATGCCCGGCAGGGCAGAGGGGGGCACTGTCCCGCCGGCCTTGGTGATCAATTTGTAAGTTGCCGCCATCGGCTCATTCCGGCGGGAAACGAAAACAGAGGCTGGCGTTCCTTCGCGCCCCCCCCTGGCCTGCCGGCCATCTCCCCCCTCGAGGGGGGAGATCGCAGCTTCCGCGTTTTCCGTAACAACCGAGCGCAAATCGTGTTCCTTCCGCACGGTTGACATTCTTCCCTCAGCCGCCATGCTGCATTGCAACATGGCTATCGAGAAGTTCGGCATGACGGAAACATCGCGCATCGAGTGCCTGGACGGGCTTCGGGCGCTCGCCGCGATCTGGGTGCTTATCGGGCACTGCCTGCTGTTGACCGGCTGGCAGGTTCCTATCCTCGGCGAACCGGACCTCGGCGTCGATCTGTTCATCATGCTGTCCGGCTTCCTGATGGTGTTCCATTACCAGCTGCGCCAGGACAAGGAGCCCTGGCAAAGGCCGGAAACCTGGCTGAAATTCTGGACCCGCCGCTACTTCAGGATAGCGCCGCTGTTCTACATCATGCTGTTCGCTGCCCTGGCGCTTGGCCCCTATCTCTACCAGTCGAGGATGGTCATCGACGAGTTCCTGCTGAGGTCGCCGCAGGCGCCCGAGCGTTATCTCGACAGCGGCCTGAAGAATATTGGCGCCCATCTGCTGTTCCTGTTCGGCCTGGTGCCGAATTTCGCCTATCGCACGCCGCTGCCGGACTGGAGCCTCGGGCTGGAGATGCAGTTCTATGCGGTGTTTCCGGCGATCATGCTGCTGGTGCGCAGGCTTGACTGGGTATGGAGCGCCATTCTGGTAGCGGCCACCGGCAGCGCGATCGTGTTGTTGATGGGGCAATTGTCGGTGCATTTTCCGATGCCGTCGTTCCTGCCGCTGAAGATGCAGATTTTCCTGTGCGGGATGCTGCTGGCGGGCGTCGTCCATCAAAGGCAAAAGCGGCCCTTCGCATATCTGGCGTTGGCCATGGCTCTGGCCGCGCTGCCCTTCGGCGGCGGCTATGGGCTTGGCAAGCTTTTGATGCGGGAAGCGCTCGTATTGGGTTTCTTTGCCCTGGTTCTCTACCGGATGCTGCCGGGAATGATGGGCATCGTGGCCAGAAAGATCGCCATGACGCTCGCCAACAGGTTCTTTCATCTGATGGGTGAGCTTTCCTTCAGCATCTATTTGATCCATCTGCTGGTTCTCCAGCCGGTCGCGGCCCTGGTCATCACCCAGTTCGGCCACGAATTGTCGGCGCCGCTGCGCTTTGCGGTCGTCACTGTCGTCGTTCTGCCGGTGGTGTGCCTGCTGTCCTGGATCACCTACACGCTGATCGAAGTGCCCGGCCAGAAGATGGGACGTTTCGTGGTGCAGCGTTTTGGGCGGAGCCCGGCGCTCGAGGGCAGCGCATGATCAGCTGAAACTGCCGATCTCCCCCCCTCGTGGGCAGGGGAATCGCATATGGCGATTTTGGGGTTGAGTTTAGGCTGAGAAAGGATTCTTTGGAGAGGCAGTTGAGCGAAGGAGCGACTGCCATTTCCTGCC